>NZ_LR134117.1:2791353-3101503 GCF_900635445.1 Serratia odorifera | reverse complement strand
AACGAAGAACTTGCCAATAAAGCCCAGCGTCATCGGGATACCGGCCAGTGACAGCATCATCACCGTCATTACCGCCGACAGGATAGGCTTGTGCCAGAACAGGCCGCGGTAGGAGAACAGCGAATCTGCATCCGGGCCACGGTACGGGCTGGACATCAGACTGACGACGCCGAACGCCCCCAGGCTGCTGAACAGGTAACCGGCCAGATAGACCCCGGCGGTTTCCAGCGCCAGCTGATGGGTTTGCACCGCCACCAGCGCCACCAGCAGGTAACCGAGGTGGGCGATGGAGGAATAACCCAGCAGACGTTTGATGTTGGTCTGGCTGATGGCCATCAGGTTGCCGAACAGAATCGAACACACCGCGATGATCGACAGCACCATGCGCAACGCTTCGTTATCCGCCGCCGGCGCGTACAGGAACAGACGCATCACCACGGCGAAGATCGCAATCTTGCTGGCGGTTGCCAGGAAGGTTGAAACCGGCGCAGGCGCGCCCTGATACACGTCCGGCGTCCACAGTTGGAACGGTACCAGCGACAGTTTGAAGCCCAGACCGACGATCATCATGCCCATACCGGCCAGGATCAGCGGCTGGTGCATCATGTTTTCACCGAGGCTCTTGCCGAGACCGGCCATCGACAGATCGCCGGATTCGGCGTACAGCAGCGCCATGCCGAACAGCAGGAAGCTGGAGGCGGCAGCGGACAGCAGCATGTACTTGATGGCGGCTTCCAGTGGACGCTTCTGACGATAGGCATAACCCCACCAGCCCAAACAGCGGCAGCGAGATCAGTTCAATACCGATGAACAGCGACGCCAGATGGTTGGCGCTCGCCAGCAGAATGCCCCCCATGGCGGCAATCAGCACCAGCAGGTAGAACTCTTCGCGGTTGTCCGGATAACCAACCAGCCACGGATAGGCGAAAGTACAGGTGGCCAGACTCGCCAGCAGCACCAGCCCGGTATAGAAGATCGAATAACCGTCCACCCGCAGCAGCGGTGTGACGTCCATTGGGCCGGCCTGGCCAACAAAGTACAAGGAAAGCAGCGCCAGGTTGAGGCCAATGACGGTCAGGGTGGCGTTGATAAAGTGGTCGCGTCGCCACGCAATGCTTAGCATCACAACCACTACCGTCAATCCGACGATCAACAGCGGCAACAGTGCGATCAGTTGTTGAGGAGTTATTGTCATGGCGAATTACGGCCTTGTTGTTGAAATTGCAGAAACTGACGAACCAAACCAGTGTTGCACGTTGCTCATCGCAGCGGCAGACGTGTCCAGCACCGGCTGCGGGTAGAAGCCCAGCAGTACCAGCAGAACCACCAGCAGCAGAATGATGAACAGTTCGCGCGCGGTCATGCCCGGCAACGGCTGGTCAGATTTCGGTGCGCCATAGTACGCACGCTGCATCATGATCAACGAGTAGACCGAGGCAAACACCAGACCGAAGGTGGAAATCACCGTGATCACCGGAACAACCTGGAAGCTGCCAAACAGGATCATGAATTCGCCGACGAAGTTACCGGTCCCCGGCATGCCGAGGGTAGCAACCGCGAAGAACAGCGACAGCGCAGGAATGAACTTGATGCGCCCCCACAGGCCACCCATCTGACGCATGTCACGGGTGTGCAGGCGTTCATACAGCTGGCCGCAGATGATGAACATGCCGGCAGCCGACAGGCCGTGGGCAATCATCTGAATCACCGCGCCCTGGTAAGCCAGCTGGCTGCCGGTGTAGATGGCAATCAGCACGAAGCCCATATGGGACACCGAGGTGTAGGCGATCAGGCGTTTGATATCGGTCTGCGCAAACGCCATCCAGGCGCCGTAGAAGATACCGACCACGCCCAGCCACATGGCGATTGGCGCAAATTCGGCGGAAGCGTTCGGGAACAGCGGCAAACTGAAGCGCAGCAGGCCGTAGGCCGCGGTCTTCAGCAAGATGCCGGCCAGGTCCACCGAACCGGCGGTTGGCGCCTGGCTGTGCGCATCAGGTAACCAGCCGTGCAACGGCACCACCGGCATTTTCACCGCAAATGCGATGAAGAAGCCGAGCATCAACAGGTATTCGATGTTATGCGACATCGGGGTTTTCAGCAGATCTTCGTAGTTGAAGGTCCACACGCCGGTGGCATTGTAGTGAACAAACACCAGCCCCAGAATGGCAATCAGCATCACCAGACCGCTGGCCTGGGTATAGATGAAGAATTTGGTTGCCGCAGTGATGCGGGTTTTGCCGTCTGACGCCTTGTGACCCCACAGTGCGATCAGGAAGTACATCGGCACCAACATCATTTCCCAGAAGAAGAAGAACAGGAACATGTCGATGGCGAGGAACACGCCAATCACGCCGCCAAGGATCCACAGCAGGTTCAGGTGGAAGAAGCCCTGATATTTCTGGATTTCACGCCAGGAGCAGAGGATCGCCAGCAGGCCGAGCAGGCCCGGTCAGCACCACCATCAGCAGCGACAGGCCGTCCAGCGCCAGGTGCACGGTAATGCCGAAACGCGGGATCCACGGCAGAATAAACTCGGATTGCCACTGCGGCAGCCCCACCGGTTTGAGCAATGTATAGCCGCCCTGCAACCACAGCTGCAGAGAAAGCGCCAATGTCAGCCCCATTGCGATTAACGCGATCCAACGCGGCACCTTGCTGCCGAAACGTTCGCACTGCCAGCACAGCAGACCGCCGATAAAGGGGATAAGAATTAGCCAAGGTAATAGCATGGCGTTTTGTGTCCCTTATTCTACCGTTGTCTTTCACGTTATGGCGTTGTTGGCCTGGTTTGCTCACCCCGGCCGCTTACTTGAGTAAGTTCCCGGAGATACACCCACTTGCCACCTGACCACAACGCGAAATTCACACGGTATAAAACATTCCGCATAACACCGAGTTAACGGATGCTACGCCCGATAATTGCATCTGTTGAAATTAGCCATACCCTAAATAATTGCAGTTGCATCAAGGCGGCGGGTCTGTAAGTCCCCGGCGACAGAGAAAACTCTATGACCGGGACTACAGGTGGAGCCAACAACGATGCCACTTCAAGTATGCCGGGTATATTTAAACCAAAATCAACAGCGCCAATACGACCACTGCACCCACACCCATAGAGGCGATGTACCAGCGTACCTGCCCGTTTTCGCTGACCGTCAGGCCTCGGTTCCCCCAGCGGGAGAACACGGCCGGTATGTTCATCAGCGAGTTCAACGGATCGCTTTGCAGCAGGCGTGCAATGCCCAGGTAAGGCTTGACGAATACCTTGTCATACAGCCAGTCGAAGCCCCAGGCATGGAACCACCAGGTCGAGAAGAAACGACCCGGCGCGCTGTTGGCAACTGCGCTAACCAGGCTGCGTTTGCCCAGCCACAGCGCGGCCGCCAGCAGAATACCGACGATCGCCACCACCCCGGAGGTGATTTCAAGCGTCAGCACGCTGCCATGCGCCAGTTCGGTGGTGGCTGGCAATACGCCGTGCAATGGCGGCACGATCATCGCGCCCACAAAGGTCGACAACACCAGCAACACCAGCAGCGGCAGGTGATGGGTAATCCCCTTGCCGGCATGCGCCTTGATCTTCTCTTCGCCATGGAACACGATGAAAATCATACGGAAGGTATACAGCGAGGTCATAAATGCACCGACCAGGCCGGCAATCATCAGATTGAGGTGACCATTGGCCATTGCCCCCGCCAGGATTTCGTCCTTACTGAAGAAGCCTGCGGTGACCAGCGGCAACGCCGACAGCGCCGCGCCCCCCACCAGGAAGCAGACATACACCAGCGGAATACTCTTGCGCAGGCCACCCATTTTGAAGATGTTTTGCTCATGATGGCAGGCGAGGATCACCGAACCGGACGACAGGAACAGCAGCGCCTTGAAGAACGCATGCGTCATCAGGTGGAAAATCGCCGCATCCCACGCCTGTACGCCCAGCGCCAGGAACATGTAGCCAATCTGGCTCATGGTGGAATAGGCCAGAACGCGTTTGATGTCGGTCTGTACCAGTGCGGCAAAACCGGCCAGCAGCAGCGTTACCGCCCCCACGATACCCACCAGGTGCAGCACTTCCGGCGCCATCAGGAACAGGCCGTGCGTACGGGCGATCAGGTAAACGCCCGCGGTCACCATGGTAGCGGCGTGGATCAGCGCAGACACCGGCGTCGGGCCGGCCATCGCATCGGCCAACCAGGTTTGCAACGGCAGCTGTGCGGATTTACCGACCGCGCCGCCCAGCAGCATCAGCGTCGCCCAGGTAATGGCGGTATCACCCACCGCCAGTTTCTGCGGTGCCAGCACCATCAGTTCGCGGATGTTCAGCGTGCCCAGTTCGTGATACAGAATGAACAGTGCAAACGCCAGGAACACGTCGCCGACGCGGGTGACGATAAATGCTTTCATCGCCGCGGCGCCGTTGGCCGGATCCTTGTAATAGAAGCCGATCAGCAGGTAACTGCACAGCCCCACCCCTTCCCAGCCCAGGTACATCAGCAGCAGGTTATCCGCCAGCACCAATACCACCATGCTGGCGATAAACAGGTTGGTGTAGGCGAAGAAGCGCGAGTACCCCTCTTCACCGCGCATGTACCAGGAGGCAAACATGTGGATGAAGAAGCCGACGCCGGTAACCACCGACAGCATGGTCAGCGACAGGCCGTCCAACACCAGCGTGACGCCGATATTGAAGTTATCCACCGCCATCCAGGTCCACAGATGCTGCTCGAACAGCGGCACGCCCGCGGCTTTTTGACTGAGGAAGTCCATCGCCACATACACCGTGACCAGCGCAGCCAGGCCGATGGAACCGACGCCGACGGTCGCCGACGCGTTCTCGGACCAGCGGCCACGGGAAAATGCCAACAGCAGGAAGCCGATCAGCGGCAGCAGAATAGTTAAATATAATAGGTTCATCCGCGCATCTCACTGACAGTATCGATATTCAGGGTATGACGACGACGGTACAGCTGCAGCAGCAACGCCAGACCAATACTGGCCTCGGCTGCCGCCAGGCTGATCGCCAGGATGTACATCACCTGCCCGTCCGCCTGGCCCCAGTAGCTTCCCGCCACGATAAACGCCAACGCCGCAGCGTTGATCATCACTTCCAGACTGATCAGCATAAACAGCAGATTACGGCGAATCAGCAACCCGGTCAGCCCGAGCACAAACAAAATTGCCGCCAGAATCAGTCCATGTTGAAGAGGGATCATGCTTGCTCCTCCGATTTTCTTTTCGCCATCTCACCGCTGGCCGAGGTGCTGCTCAGCACTTCGCCCGGCTTGTGTTCGCGGCCAATGTGGAAGGCAACCACCAGCCCCGCCAACAGCAGCATTGAAGCCAGTTCAACCGCCAGCACGTAAGGGCCGAACAGGCTGATGCCGACCGCCTTGGCGTCGACCATCTCGCCGCTGATGCCCTGGTCGGACACGCTGCGAATGGCAACGATCAATACCACCAGCAGGATCAGCGACAGCAGTCCCGGTCCAATCCATAGCGACGGTTTTAGCCATTCGCGCTCTTGCTGCTGAACCGCATTACCCAGGTTCAGCATCATCACCACGAACACGAACAGCACCATAATGGCGCCGGCATAGACGATGATTTCCAACGCGGCGGCAAAATAGGCGCCCAATGAGAAGAACACTGCCGAGATCGCCAACAGCGAGACGATCAGATACAGCAACGCATGCACAGGATTGGTATGCGAGATCACGCGAATAGTCGCGAGAATCGCTATCAAACCTGCCAGATAAAATGCAATTTCCATGCTTGCTGGCTCCTTACGGCAACAGGCTTTTGACGTCGATCGGCTTGGCTTCGTTTTCGGCTTCGCCTTTCGCTTTGCCGTCAATTGCCATACCGGCCATCCGGTAGAAGTTATATTCCGGATATTTACCCGGGCCCGAGATCAGCAGATCTTCTTTTTCATACACCAGATCCTGGCGTTTGAACTCGCCCATTTCGAAATCCGGCGTCAGCTGGATCGCGGTGGTTGGGCAGGCTTCTTCGCACAGGCCGCAGAAAATGCAGCGCGAGAAGTTGATGCGGAAGAATTCCGGATACCAGCGACCATCTTTCTGCTCGGCCTTTTGCAGCGAAATACAGCCCACCGGGCAGCAACCGCGCACAGGTTACAGGCTACGCAGCGCTCTTCGCCGTCCGGATCGCGCGTCAGCACGATGCGTCCGCGGTAGCGTGGCGGCAGGTTCACCGGCTCTCCGGATACATGCGGGTTTCGCGCTTGGCGAAGCATGCAGGCCAATCATCCAAATGCTGCGCACCCTGGGTGCCGAAACCAACCACTAACTCTTTCAATGTCATGGTTTATTCACCCCTTATTGAGCGTTGTACAAAATGACCGCAGCGGTCGCCAGCAGGTTCAGCAGCGTCAACGGCAGGCACACTTTCCAGCCGAAGGACATCACCTGGTCATAACGCGGACGCGGCAGAGCAGCACGAATCAGAATGAACATCATCATGAAGAAAGCCGTTTTCAACGCGAACCAGATGAACGGCGGCAGGAACGGACCCTGCCAGCCACCGAAGAACAACGTCACAATCAGGGCCGAAACGGTAACGATACCGATGTATTCACCGACGAAGAACAGACCGAACTTCATCCCGGAATATTCAATGTGGTAACCGTCAGCCAGCTCCTGCTCCGCTTCCGGTTGGTCAAACGGGTGGCGGTGACACACCGCGACGCCGGCAATGGCAAAGGTCACGAAACCAAAGAATTGCGGAATGACGTTCCAGACGTGAGCCTGTGACTCGACGATGGCCTGCATGTTGAACGAACCTGCCTGCGCCACCACGCCCATCAGCGACAGGCCGAGAAACACCTCGTAGCTCAGGGTTTGTGCCGAAGCACGCATCGCCCCCAACAGCGAGTATTTGTTGTTGCTCGACCAGCCGGCGAACAGCACGGCGTATACCGCCAGGCCAGCCATCATCAGGAAGAACAGAATACCGATGTTGAGATCGGACACCGCCCAGGTCGGACTGACCGGGACGATGGCAAATGCCAGCAACAGGGAAGTAAAGGCGATCATCGGCGCCAGGGTGAAGATCACCCGGTCGGAGAATTTCGGTACCCAGTCTTCCTTGAAGAACATTTTGATCCATGTCCGGCAACCCAGCTGCAAGCGAGCCGCCCCAGCCGACACGGTTAGGTCCATAACGGTTTTGGAACAGCCCGAGCAGACGGCGTTCGCCGAAGCTCATAAAGGCGCCGCAGCTCACCACCACCAGCAGGATAACCACCGCTTTCAAAATAGCGATCAGCACATCGATCACCTCAGGGGTAAACCAGCTCATCGTGCCGCCTCCCGCAGATTTTCAACCCGTTGCACCCACCAGCACCGGCGGGATCCCTGGCAAGCCGAGCGGCAAACCAACCTGACCCTGAGACAGGGTTTCACTCAGCCGCACCGGCAGACGCAGCGTCTGACCCGCACAGTTGAACTCCACCATACTGCCTTCGTTAACGCCCAACTGCGCGGCGTCGGCCGGGTTAACCATCGCGTACGCCTGCGGCATGCCGCTGCTGGATAACCTGCGAGCGCTGCGACATTTCATCGCTGCCAAACAGGTGATAATACGGCGCCACACGCCAGCCTTGCGCCTCGAAGGCGGTCGGTACGCTGGTGAAGTAGTCGAGGTTGCCCTCCCCTGCTTCGATCAGACGCACGCCCGGATCGCCATGACGCAACTTGCCGCCCACTTCGGCCTGGAACTTGTTCCACGCCTGCGGTGAGTTCCAGCCCGGTGCCCAGGCAAACGGAATTTGCTGCCGATCGGCCAGCGGGTTGTTGTTCCCTTCCATCGAGAAGGCGAACATGGTGTCTTTGTCCTGCGGCTGACGCGGCTCGTGCACGCTGATGTCTGCGCGCATCGCGGTGCGTCCGCTGTAACGGTGCGGTGAACGCGCCAGTTTCTGCCCACGGATGCGGAACGAAGCGTCCCGGTGCGGCATCCCTGATGCCTTGCAGCTGCGGCAATGCCTCGACGCCAGGCGGCGATCACGTGATCGAGCTGCGTCCAGTCAACCTGACGGCTGGTGTAGGTGGAATGCAGCGAATGCATCCAGCGCCAGCTTTCCAGCATTTCGGTACGGACGTTTTTCTTCGCGTCATCGTAGTAGGCCGGATCGTAAACCTGGAAGAAACGCTGCGCGCGGCCTTCCTGGTTGACCAGCGTGCCATCGCTTTCGGCAAAGCTGGCCGACGACAGCACCAGATTGGCCTTGTCCATAATGGCAGTGCGCTGGTGATCGGCAACGATCAGGTTGCTGACCTGCGCCAGTGCCGCTTCGATCCTGGCTGCCGGTGCATGACGATAAAGATCGTTTTCCATCACGATGGCGGTATCGGCGGCGCCCGTTGCCAGCTGTTCCAACGCCTGATCGAGCGAACCGCCGCCGATCATCGCCAGCCCCCATGCTGTTGGCCGCGCCGGCCACAAAGGTAATACCGACGTCAGAACCGCGACCTTTCAACGCCTTGGCGATGTTGGCCGCCGCTTTGATGATTGCTTCACTGCCGGCGTTGCTGCCAGTGACGATCAGCGGTTTGCGCGCATCGGTCAGCGCCTGCACGATAATCGCCACCTTCTTGTGCAAGTCATCGGCCAGACCATCCACCGCTGGCGCGGCGTTGTCCAGCGCGTGAGCGGATGGCGAAGCCGAGGCGAGCCTGCTCATCGACCGGTGCACGGTAGTTCCAGGCCGCAATGTCGTCCATACGGGTATTGTCGACGTTGGTGATGAACAGCGGGTGTTTGGCGTGCTGACCAATGTTCTGCACTGCCGCGATCTGCCAGTCGGCAACGCGTTGCGCCGCAGCCATGGCCCGCGCCTTGCCCTTCACCGCCTGACGCACCGACAGCGCGATGCGCGCGCCTGTCTGGGTCAGATCTTCACCCAGCACCAGCACCGCATCGTAATCTTCGATTTCGCGCAGCGCCGGCGTATAAACGCCGCTGTTTTTCAGCACGTCGAGCATCAGCGCCAGACGCGATTGTTCCGCCTGGGCGATACCGGTGTAAAAGTTCTCGGCGCCGACCAGTTCACGCAACGCGAAGTTGCTTTCCACGCTGGCGCGCGGCGAGCCCGATGCCGATGGTTTTCTTCGCCTGACGCAGAATGTCTGCCGCGCCCTGCATCGCCTGCTCGGCGTTCAGGGTGATCCAGTCATCGCCACGCAACTGCTGCGGCTGACGTGGACGGTCGTCCAGATTGACGTAGCCGTAGCCGAAACGGGCCGCGGTCGCACAGGAAGTAATGGTTCACGCTGCCGTTGTAACGGTTTTCAATACGACGCAGTTCGCCGTAGCGCTCGCCTGGGCTGGTGTTGCAACCCACGCTGCACTGCTGGCAGATGCTTGGCGCAAACTGCATGTCCCATTTACGGTTATAGCGTTCGGAGTGGGTTTTGTCGGTGAAGACCCCGGTCGGGCACACTTCCACCAGGTTACCGGAAAACTCGCTTTCCAGCGTGCCGCTTTCCGGACGGCCAAAGTAGACGTTGTCGTGTGCGCCATACACTCCCAGATCGGTACCGTCGGCATAATCCTTGTAGTAGCGTACGCAGCGGTAGCAGGCGATGCAGCGGTTCATCTCGTGCGAGATAAACGGCCCCAGGTCCTGATTCTGGTGAGTACGCTTGGTGAAGCGATAGCGACGGAAACTGTGGCCGGTCATCACCGTCATATCCTGCAGGTGACAGTTGCCGCCCTCTTCGCACACCGGACAGTCGTGTGGGTGGTTGGTCATCAACCATTCAACCACGCTCTCACGGAACTGTTTGGCTTCTTCGTCGTCAATGGAAATGAAGGTTCCATCGGCCGCCGGTGTCATACATGACATCACCAAAACGGCCGCGCGTATCTTCCGCGTTTTGGTATTGCTTTACCGCACATTGGCGGCAAGCGCCGACGCTTCCCAGCGCCGGATGCCAGCAAAAGTAAGGAATATCGAGGCCGAGGGAGAGACACGCCTGCAACAGGTTGTCGGCTCCATCTACGTCGTATTCTTTGCCGTCTACATGAATCGTAGCCATAGTCAGCATGCTTCCAATTTGCCTGAAATAACCTTCATCCTTTACGCCGCTGCCGTGTTGGCTGTCCTCGTTCACACCGGTCATTGCAATAAAACTTCCGGTGCTTCTCTCGGTTGCCGCCTTGCCGCAACGCAAATGCTTAGATTATTTCCAAGCGTTAATTATAAAATTCTGCTTAATCAACAAGCCGAGAGGCTCTGTTCGACGCCCCTCATCCTGCCAAAATAGTTACCAGCGCTGTTTCAACAAGTTGTTCGCCTGGATGCCGCCAATGGCGTGTGCATTGCTAAATTGCTGCACTTTGATCCCGGCTTCGAACTCGTCACGGAAATATTTAATTGCGCTTTGCAGTGGCTCTACGGCACCTGGCGCATGGGCGCAGAAGGTTTTGCCCGGGCCAAGGAAACGGCACAGCTGTTCAAGGGTTTCAATATCCCCGGCTGGCCTTCGCCGTTTTCCAATGCGCGCAGGATCTTCACGCTCCACGGCAGGCCGTCGCGGCACGGCGTACACCAGCCACAGGACTCGCGGGCGAAGAACTCTTCCAGGTTGCGCACCAGAGGCACCATGCCGATTTCGTGATCCACCGCCATCGCCAGCGCGGTACCCAGACGGCTGCCAGCCTTGCCGATGTTCTCGAAGTCCATCGGCAGATCGAGGTGGTCAGCGGTCAGGAAATCGGTTCCTGCGCCACCCGGTTGCCAAGCCTTGAACTTCAGGCCATCACGCATACCGCCGGCGTAATCTTCCAGAATCTCGCGCGCGGTGGTGCCAAACGGCAGCTCCCAGACGCCCGGATTTTTCACCCCGGCCGGAGAAGCCCATCAGTTTGGTACCGGCGTCGTTGCTCTTGCCGGCGGAAATACCCTTGTACCAGTCCACGCCGTTCGCCAGGATCGCCGGGACGTTGCACAGGGTTTCCACGTTGTTGACGCAGGTCGGCTTGCCCCATACGCCGGCAGAGGCCGGGAACGGTGGCTTGGAGCGCGGGTTGGCGCGGCGGCCTTCCAGCGAGTTGATCAGCGCGGTTTCTTCACCGCAGATATAGCGGCCGGCGCCGGTGTGCACGAACAGCTCAAAGTCGAATCCGCTGCCCATGATGTTTTTGCCCAGCAGGCCGGCTTCGGTCGCTTCGGCGATGGCGCGACGCAGGTGCACCGCCGCTTCGACGTATTCGCCACGCAGGAAGATATAGCCGCGATAGGCTTTCAGCGCAAAGGCCGAAATCAGCATGCCTTCCACCAGCAGGTGCGGCAGCTGTTCCATCAACAGGCGATCCTTGTAGGTGCCCGGCTCCATTTCATCGGCGTTACACAGCAGGTAACGGATGTTCATGGATTCGTCTTTTGGCATCAGGCTCCACTTCAGACCGGTGGAAAAGCCCGCGCCGCCACGGCCTTTCAACCCGGCGTCTTTTACCAGGTTGACTATCTCGTCGGGCGCCAGCCCCTTGATGGCCTTTTCTGCCCCCGCGTAGCCGTTTTTGCTGCGGTACTCATCCAGCCATACCGGCTGTTTGTCATCGCGCAGTCGCCAGGTCAGCGGGTGCATCTCGGGAGTGCGTACAATGTCTTTGATCATTGATACTGCTCCAGTAGATTTTCGATGTCTTCAGGCTTCAGCTGACTGTGAGTATCCTCATCAATCATCATGGTCGGCCCTTTGTCGCAGTTGCCCAGGCAGCAGGTTGGCAGCAGGGTGAAACGGCCATCGCCGGTGGTTTGGCCCGGCTTGATGTTCAGTTTCTTTTCGATGGCGGCCTGAATGCCCTGATACCCGGTGATGTGGCAGACCACGCTGTCACAATAACGGATAACGTGACGCCCTACCGGCTGACGGAAAATCTGGCTGTAGAACGTGGCCACGCCTTCTACGTCGCTGGCAGGTATGCCCAGCACGTCTGCGATGGCGTAAATCGCCCCATCGGGAACCCAACCGCGTTTCTTCTGCACGATTTTCAGTGCTTCGATAGACGCGGCGCGTGGATCCTCGTAATGGTGCTTTTCGTGCTCGATCGCATCACGTTCTTCAGCGCTCAATTCGAATGCATCAGCGCCGCTCTGGGGAGCGGCTGCATTGATCGGCTCTAGAGCATCGTTGCTCACGTGACTGTCTTTTTGAAAGTGCATAGTTAGCGGTCCACATCTGACATTACAAAGTCGATACTACCCAGATAGACGATCAGGTCAGAGACCAGGCTGCCACGGATAACCGCCGGGATTTGCTGCAGGTGAGCAAAACTTGGTGTACGTACCCGGGTACGGTAGCTCATGGTGCTGCCGTCGCTGGTCAGGTAGTAGCTGTTGATCCCTTTGGTGGCTTCAATCATCTGGAATGATTCGTTGGCTGGCATCACCGGGCCCCAGGAAACCTGAAGGAAGTGGGTGATCAGCGTTTCAATGTGCTGCAGCGTGCGCTCTTTCGGCGGTGGCGTAGTCAGCGGGTGATCGGCCTTGAACGGGCCTTCCGGCATGTTGTTCAGGCACTGCTCCAGGATACGCAGACTCTGGCGCAGCTCTTCCACCTTCAGCATTACGCGGGTATAGCAGTCGCTGTTACCGTCGCCGATCGGCACATCGAAATCGAAGTTTTCATAGCCTGAATACGGGCGCCATTTACGTACGTCGAACTCGACGCCAGTAGCGCGCAGGCCGGCGCCGGTGACGCCCCACTCCAACGCCTCTTTGGCATTGTAAGACGCCACGCCGACTGAACGCCCCTTCAGAATGGTGTTCTGCAACGCGGCCTTGACGTAGGAATCCAGACGCTTTGGCATCCATTCGAGGAATTCACGCAGCAGGCGATCCCAGCCGCGTGGCAGGTCATGCGCTACGCCACCGATGCGGAACCAGGCCGGGTGCATGCGGAAACCGGTAATCGCTTCCACCAGATCGTAGATTTTCTGACGGTCGGTAAAGGCGAAGAACACCGGGGTCATGGCGCCGACGTCTTGAATAAAGGTACTGATGTACAGCAGATGGCTGTTGATGCGGAACAGTTCGGACAGCATCACGCGGATGACGTCAACACGCTCCGGCACCTTGATACCGGCCAGTTTTTCTACCGCCAGTACGTAAGGCATTTCATTGACGCAGCCACCGAGGTATTCGATACGGTCGGTGTACGGAATATAGCTGTGCCATGACTGGCGCTCGCCCATTTTCTCCGCGCCGCGGTTGGTGATAGCCGATATCCGGTACGCAGTCGACGATCTCTTCACCGTCCAGTTGCAAAATGATGCGGAAGGCACCGTGCGCCGACGGGTGGTTCGGGGCCGAGGTTAAGGAACATGAAGTCCTCGTTCTCGGTGCCGCGTTTCATGCCCCACTCTTCCGGCTTGAAGGTCAGCGACTCCATCTCCAGATCTTCTTTCTGTTTGGTCAACACAAACGGATCGAATTCGGTGGCGCGCGCCGGATAATCCTTGCGCAGCGGATGGCCTTCCCAGGTCTGCGGCATCATGATGCGCGACAGGTGCGGGTGACCGTCAAAGGTAATGCCGAACATTTCCCACGTCTCGCGCTCGTACCAGTTGGCGTTCGGGAACACCTTGGTCGCGGTCGGCACGTGCAAGTCTTTTTCAGACAGCGCCACCTTCAGCATGATATCGCGGTTGCGTTCGATGGAAATCAGATGATAGAAAACAGAAAAATCCGCGGCAGGCAGACCCTGGCGGTGGGTGCGAAGACGTTCGTCGACGCCATGCAGATCGAACAGCATGACGTACGGCTTCGGCTGTTTTCTCAAAAACGTCATTACTTCCAGGGAGCTGCTCGGCCTTGACCCATACCACGGGCATTCCGGTACGGGTGGGTTGAACAGTAAAGGCTTCCGGCCCAAAACGGTTGCGCAGTTCGCCAATCACCGGATCGTCAAGATGATCGCGGGTGTGCCAGGCTGGCAAAGCGTCGTGCGTCGTTAAATCTGTCATAATATTTTTCACCACACTAAAGGGTCAAATCGCTGCAAGCTTAACTTTCGCTGTGTTAACCAATAGCGCATCAAGATGGACGTAACATGACCGTCTTAAATCTCGTCAGGCGTCCGCAGGTTGGTCACTGCGATACGTTCGCCGTGTTTACGTTCTCTTTCCGACTGCATATTGGCCCGGTAGACGCCTTGATCGCCCACGACCCACGACAGTGGACGGCGTTCTTTACCGATGGATTCTTGCAGCAGCAGCAGCGCCTGCATATAAGCTTCTGGGCGCGGTGGGCAGCCAGGAATGTACACGTCGACCGGCAGGAACTTGTCCACGCCCTGTACCACGGAATAAATATCGTACATGCCGCCGGAATTGGCACAGGCTCCCATGGAAATAACCCACTTCGGCTCCAGCATTTGTTCATACAAACGCTGAATGACTGGGGCCATTTTGGTAAAGCAGGTACCTGCGACCACCATAAAGTCAGCCTGACGTGGCGACGCACGCAGAACTTCCGCACCGAAACGCGCCACGTCATGAACGGCGGTAAACGAGGTCACCATTTCCACATAACAGCACGAAAGGCCGAAGTTATACGGCCAGAGAGAGTTTTTACGCCCCCAGTTCACCATGTCATGCAATGCATGTTCGAGTTTACCCATGTAAACCGTGCGGTGAACCTGCTGTTCCAGAGGATCGGCGACGATCTCCTGTTGTTGCAGGGGGTAACGGTCGTTCTCACCGTTCGGGTCTATGCGGGTGAGCGTATAGTCCATCTTAATGCCTCGTTTTAAACCACAAATGAATTACTGCGGATGACTGTTGGCGGCTTTAGTAATTTTGCCCGGCTTGCTCTGACCGCGGGAACGCGACGGAGTCCAATCCAATGCGCCAATACGCACCAGATAAACCAAACCTGCCAATAGCACCAAAATGAAAATGGCGGCTTCGATAAAGCCAATCCAGCCGGTTTCGCGGATCGCGACGGACCAGGCGTAGAGATATAAGGCTTCTACATCGAAAATGACGAAGAACATGGCCACCAGATAGAACTTGGCGGAAAAGGCGCATGCGCGCCGTACCGGACCGAGTCGATACCGGATTCAAACGGGGTGTTTTTGGCGCGCGCCCGGGGCTCTCCCGCCCAGGAAGAACGCACCGAGCAGCATTAAGCCGCACAGCCCGATGGCCATGACAAGAAATACGGCGAACGCCCAGTGATGAGCGATAACTTCAGTGGTTGTTGACATACTCTATGCTTACTCATCAAAAGTGGCGTCGATTGCTCTGCTCTTGTGACGGCAGATGTAGCACCACATCGATTTAAGGGAAGGATAAATAACCACACAAAACAGACTGCTTTTACAGTAAGTTAGGCAACGTTTTTTACTGTGGGCTTTTTACTCCTTTCTATAACCTTTTGTCAACTTTGACAAAAGTATCTACACATTAGTTTACATACGTATCATTTGATTAACATTTGATGCGCCGGGCTTAGGCTAAATCGTGTCAGTCTTTTGCCGTGTAGAATCAGATAGATATAAACCAAGATGCACATTTCAGTTTTACTATACCATTCTCGCAGGAAATACCTGTTGTTCCACTCACTACCTAGGGGTATTTTTTTGATCCAGGACACGTTTTCGACAGAAATCCTCAACAAAAGTGTGGCTCTTTCACAAAATCGCTCAATTCTGGTGCAAAAAAAGACCGTGCAAAAAATAACAAAATAACCTTATAAACTCCAGGCAATTATACCCTCAGCCTATGGGTTAAAAAATATACAAATCAGGTTTTTATGGTTGAATAGACCGGTTTAACCCCAAGAAAAGCGAATCAAATAACCGCTTCGTAAGAAATTACTTTCGAAATCGCGATAAACCTTACTTTCCTGCTTTAGCGTCCAAAAAAAAACCTCTGCCGAAGCAGAGGTTTTATGCGTGACGTCGGCGCTATTCAGCCGTTATTCATCTTCATCTACCGACACGGCGTCATCTTGTGCCGACGACGCGGGCCCGGCAAAACTGTAGCTTTCGTTGCCGTTTTGCACCGCGCTGAAAATCGCCATCGCCAATTCGTTTTCACACTGCATATCCTTGCACAGCGCGTACTGGGTATCCGGCAACGCCGGCAATCCTTCCACGGCGCCAAGCACCCGCAGATCCGGACTCATCATTTCAATCGGCCGCGCGGTAATGCCCAAACCGGCCTTGCATGCCGCTCGCACCGCCGACAGCGTGGAAGCCACGTAGGCTATGCGCCACGGAATGCCGGCCTCGTCCAGATGCTTGATGGCCATCGACCGGAACGGGCTTGGCTCGTCCAGCACCACCAGCGGAATCGGCTCGCCTTGCTGATAGTGATAATCGGCAGCGCAATACCATAACGTCGGCGAGGTACGCAGAACGATATGCGGATGCCCGGCGGTATCAACGGTGGTAATCGCCAAATCGACTTCGCCGTTCTTCAGCATGTCGATCATGAACGGACTGCGTTTTACCCGGACGTCAATCGCCAGCTTTGGATAGACCGAAGTCACACGATTAAGCAGGAAAGGCAGGATGGTATCGGCGGTATCATCAGAAGCACCGATAGTCAGAACGCCCTTGATGTTGTTGTACATCAGTGAGGTGCAGGCTTCGTCGTTGAAACGCAGGATTTTCCTGGCGTAGCCGAGCAGCTGGATACCGTGTTCGGTCAGCAACTTATTACGCCCATGACGGGCGAACAACTCTTTACCAACCAATTGCTCTAACCGTTGCATTTGCTGACTGACCGCTGACTGTGTGCGACAAACGGCGACTGCCGCTGCGGCAAAGGTATTCAGATCGGCGACAGCTACAAAGGTTCTCAGCAGATCGAGGTCGAGATTAAGTATCGGACGATTTGCATTAGTCATAGTGTTTTTCTTCACTTTTTAAATTCTATATTTGAAACTACCCTGGTGTATTTCTAAGGCGTCGTTTAAAAGGGACGATGCCTGTTATGACAGTACCCCACTCATAAGTGGAGGGCAAAAAAATTACTTATATTTCGTTACCTCTATCGCTTTTTACCTGGTGACCTATTGCTGATGCTTATCTAACAAGGCGTTAGATCACCACCCAAAGTGTTTAATACTGACAGGATCGGCAATTTTACTCGTTGACACCCGGTAATTACCACACTAAACGTGCTGCTTAATTACCCTTTGGTGGCCAAAAACACGGCCGATGCGGATGAAAACATTACGGCTACGTCATGTAGCAAACGGTTCGTTATTAAAGTCTTTAATAAATTCAATTGGTAATAAAAACCCTTGGCGAAACGGCCCGCCGAACGGTAAAAATGTATTAATCGTATTAAGTAAAGCATTTCTAATGTAATTAACGTTTCACCTGCAGTTTGGTGTCGAACGCCGCGCTGCGCTATCAGACTACTCCGGTATTCCCGCCCACTGTTTTTTGCGCCTGGTACACCGGCAACCGGTGCCAGCGTTACCTGTCAATGGGGCAAAAAAACTTTACGCCGCCTGGCGGCGAGTTAGTTTAAAACACCAATGATAGATAATTTTACGAAACTTTATACCACCCAGTGGTTTTACCTGGTTTTATCGTCGTCAAAAACCGCCTTTTGGCCGATCATTTACACCAAAGGCGTCGCCAACCCTTCAAAAGCGCCGGCACCAGGAGTACATTGAACAGGTTGCGGTGTTCCACGGTAGGAGCGCCCTATCCCAGCAAAAGGCTCAACTTTTTATGTCCCCCATTGAGAAATCCAGCAAACTGGACAACGTCTGTTACGACATTCGCGGCCCGGTGCTCAAAGAAGCCAAACGTCTTGAAGAAGAAGGCAACAAAGTCCTTAAATTGAACATCGGCAATCCGGCGCCGTTCGGTTTCGAGGCCCCTGACGAAATTCTGGTCGACGTGATCCGCAACCTGCCAACCGCGCAAGGCTATAGCGATTCCAAAGGGCTCTTCTCGGCGCGTAAAGCGATTATGCAGCACTATCAGGCGCAGGGCATGCGCGACGTTACCGTTGAGGATATCTACATTGGCAATGGCGTTTCCGAACTGATCGTGCAGTCAATGCAGGCGCTGCTCAACAGCGGCGACGAGATGCTGGTGCCAGCACCGGATTACCCACTGTGGACCGCAGCGGTGTCGCTGTCCAGCGGCAAGGCGGTGCATTATCTGTGCGATGAAGAGTCCGGCTGGTTCCCCGATCTTGACGATATCCGCAGCAAAATTACCCCGCGCACCCGTGGTATCGTGATCATCAACCCGAACAACCCGACCGGTGCGGTATACAGCAAAGAGTTGCTACTGCAGATCGTCGAGATCGCCCGCCAGCATAATCTGATCATCTTCGCCGATGAAATCTATGACAAAATCCTGTACGACGCCGCCGAACATATCAGTATCGCTGCGCTGGCGCCGGATCTGCTGACGGTGACCTTTAACGGTCTGTCCAAAACCTACCGCGTCGCCGGCTTCCGCCAGGGCTGGATGGTGCTAAATGGGCCAAAGCAACACGCCAAAGGCTATATTGAAGGGCTGGAAATGCTGGCCTCGATGCGCTTGTGTGCCAACGTGCCGATGCAGCATGCCATTCAAACGGCGCTGGGCGGCTACCAGAGCATCAACGAGTTTATTCTGCCAGGCGGCCGTTTGTACGAACAGCGCAACCGCACCTGGGAATTGCTCAACGACATCCCGGGCGTGAGCTGTGTGAAACCCCAGGGTGCGCTGTATATGTTCCCGCGTATCGATGCCAAGCGCTTTAATATTCACGACGACCAGAAACTGGTGCTGGACCTGCTGCTGCAGGAAAAGGTGCTGCTGGTGCAAGGCAGCGCCTTCAACTGGCCATACCCGGATCATGTGCGTATCGTAACCCTGCCACGGGTTGATGAACTGGAAATGGCGGTCGGAAAACTGGGGCGTTTCCTGGAAGGTTATCGTCAGTAGTGATGATGGGCGCAGCATGCTGTGCCCTTCTCCCCCACCGGCGCACAGCCCGGGTTGCATAACCTGCCATCACTGCTCACAATGGAACCCTCATTTGCCGCTGTAGAGAGAGCACCATGAGCCAGAGCCATTTTTTTGCCCATCTGTCCCGTCTGAAATTGATCAACCGCTGGCCGCTGATGCGCAATGTACGTACCGAAAACGTATCCGAACACAGCTTGCAGGTGGCGTTTGTCGCCCATGCCCTGGCGGTGATTAAAAACCGCAAGTTCAACGGCAATCTCAGCGCCGATCGCGTGGCGTTGCTGGCCATGTATCACGACGCCAGCGAAGTGATCACCGGCGACATGCCGACGCCGATCAAGTATTACAACCCGCAGATCGCCCACGAATACAAAAAAATAGAAAAGGTAGCCCAGCAAAAGCTGCTGGATATGATCCCGGCGGAACTGCGTAACGATTTTCGCTCGATCCTCGACGAACACTATTATACCGAGGATGAGAAACAGGTAGTGAAGCAGGCGGATGCCTTGTGCGCCTATCTCAAATGTCTGGAAGAGCTGTCCGCCGGCAACAACGAATTCAAACTGGCAAAGGCCCGCCTGGAAAAGACCTTGCAGCTGCGCAACAGCCCGGAAATGGAATACTTTATGGCGGTGTTCATCCCGAGCTTCAGCCTGTCGCTGGATGAAATCAGCCTGGATTCAACGCTTTGATCAAACGCCCCTGGCCGGTTCAGAACGCATACAGCCAGGGCACCACCACCACGCTGACCAGCATCACCAACAGGGTGAACGGCACCCCCATGCGAACAAAATCGCCGAATCGGTAATTCCCCGGCCCCAGCACCAGCGTGTTGACCGGTGAAGAAACCGGCGTCATAAAGGCGGCCGATGCGGCAATGGCAATAATCATCGCGAAGGGATAGGGAGACACCCCCATCTCGCGCGCAGCGGCGATGGCGATCGGTGCCATCAATACCGCAGTGGCGGTATTGGAAATAAACAGGCCGATACCGGCACACAACACGAACAGACAGACCAGCATCACGCGTGGCCCCATGCCGCCGGCGACATCCATCAACCCACGGACGATCAGATCCACCCCGCCGGTCTTTTGCAGCGCCTGGGCAAAGGGCATCATACCGACAATCAGGATAATGCTCGGCCAATGGATGGATTTATAAGCGCTTTCCATGT
This sequence comes from Serratia odorifera, assembly GCF_900635445.1. Lineage (NCBI taxonomy): Bacteria > Pseudomonadati > Pseudomonadota > Gammaproteobacteria > Enterobacterales > Yersiniaceae > Serratia > Serratia odorifera. The sequence goes on along the minus strand of NZ_LR134117.1, from coordinate 3,081,363 downwards.
CGATACAGCGGAACTTGCCCATCAGCAGGCAGGCGATCAGCGCCGCAATCGGGTTGGGAATTTCATCGGTCAACATCATCGCCACCATCAGGGCCAGACAAAATAGCGCGTGCGGTGCCTGTGTGACCGCGGGAGCCACTTCATCGACCTCGGCCGGCAGGTTGAACACGATGAAATCACGGGTTTTGGACTGGAGTTGGCGAATCGCCTTCCAGTCGCCGATCACCAGCAGAATATCCCCCAGCGCCAACGGCTCATCCACCAATTTACCCGACAGGGTTTCACCGTTGCGCCGAATGCCCACCACGTTGAGGTCATAACGGCTGCGAAACGCCGCGTCGCGCAGGCTTTGCCCCAGCAGCGCGGAATCGGGGATCAGCGACACTTCCGCCATACCGACGTTACGTGACTGTTCAGAAAAGTAATCGCCGCGCAGCACCATCGGCTCCAGCTGTTGCTCGCTGCAAAACTCGCGCAGATCCACTTCGCTGTCGGACATGTCGATCAACAGCACGTCGCGCTCGCGCAGCTCGGTGCTGCCCGACGCGCTGACCATCACTCGCCGAAAGCGCTTCCAACGTTCGATACCCACCACATTGGCGCCGTAACGCGCACGCAAATGCAGCTCGTCCAGCGCGCGGCCAATCAACGGCGAGCCGCTGCGGATCGCCAGCCGCCGCGCGCGACCGGTCAACCTGTAGTCACGAATCAAATCCCGCAGGGTGCGCCGCTGCCAGCCCTCTTTGTTGCTGCCGGCGCCGGCATCGCCGAGCCAGCGGCGCGCCACCAGCATATAGCCCACGCCCAGCGCCAGAACGATAATGCCGATCGGCGTAACGCCAAAAAAGCCGAAACCGTGAATGCCCTCCCGCACCAGCTCGCTGTTGACCACCATGTTCGGCGGCGTCGCCACCAGGGTCATCATGCCGCTGATCAACCCGGCAAAACTCAGCGGCATCATCAGCCGCCCCGGAGCGGTTTTCATGCGCGCCGCCACGCTCAGCACCACTGGGATAAAAATCGCCACCACGCCGGTCGAACTCATAAAGGCCCCCAGCCCGGCAACGGTCACCATCAGCAGCGCCAGCATTCTGGTTTCGCTGCTGCCAGCCACCTTCACCAGCCAGTCACCGACCTGATAGGCCACGCCGGTTCGCACCAGCCCTTCGCCAATGACAAACAGCGCGGCGATCAAAATCACGTTCGGATCGCTAAAACCGACCGTCGCCTCCTGCAGGTTCAAGGTGCCGCTCAGCACAAAGGCGATGATCACCAACAACGCCACGACATCCATGCGTAATTTATTGGTAGTGAACAGGACGATGGCAACCAGCAACAGGCACAGCACCCACAGTAATTCGCTGTTCAAAACGGCCTCTTTGGTCAGGGATTCAGGGAGTTAAAAATTAGCATAAAAAAACCCCGCGCATGCGGGGTCGAATCAATTTGCCGGCAGAAAACGGCAATTAGCCGATCGTTTCAATGCGTGCGCCCTGTTCCGTCCTGTTCACCGCAATCTGTTCCAGCGACGTCAGGCGCAGGCTTACGCGATCGAGCTGCGGCGCATCTGCCGGTGCATTGACGGCGATCACCTGACAGCCTGCCGCCAGCCCGGACAGGATACCGGCGGCGGCATCTTCAACCACTATGCAGTGCTGCGGCGCCAGACCGAGGCGTTCGGCACCCAGTAAATATGCGTCTGGCTGCGGTTTGCCGTGTTCGACCTGCTCGGCGGTAATGAACACTTCCGGCTGCGGCAAGCCTGCTGCAGCGCGGCGGGCGGTGGCGACCGGAATCGAACCGGACGTCACGATGGCCCATGGCATGCCCAACTGGTTCAAGCGCGCCAGCAGCGCCACCGCGCCCGGCAATGCCCGCACGCCTTCGGTATCCTGTGCTTCCACCTGCTCCAGCAGGTCATGTTCGTGCTGGATTTCTGCTTCGCGTGCGCCGGGCATGAAATGGCGTAAAGAAGTAATCGCCTGTTTACCGTGAATAAATGCCAGTACGTCCTGCGGGTTCACCCCACGCCGCATGGCCCACTGGGTCCAGGCGCGCTCCACGGCCGGCAATGAATCGACTAACGTACCATCCAGGTCAAACAGAAAACCTTTACACTCCACAGGAAACCTCTTTTTAATCAAGCGTTAATAATTTGCGCAATCTCAACGGCGCTCAAGTGATACTGCCGTGGGCAAGACAGCCAGACCGCCAGCATACGCTGGTACTTATCCCACATTTTGGTTTGGGCATTGAAGCCGTGGCTGCCGGAGTCGAAATGAGTATAACGTCCTTCGGTGCTGACCAGGAAACGCACATAACTCAGGTAACGCGCTTCGGTGGCGGCGTCGAAGCCAAGAAACGCCATACGGCGCAGCTCGAGCCCCTGCTTCTCTTTCAGATTTTCCCACGACACCTGCAATGCGTGATGCATTTCCATGATGTTGATGATGGTGCGGCAGACCTCTTCGCTCATTTCACCAAAATCACGGTCCAGTTCGCGCAATTGCAGACCGAAGCCGCGCTCGATAATGGTTTGCAAACGACGATAGCGCTCCGCGTTGTCCGGATCGAGCATGGTCATCATCTTGTATTGGTTTGACAGGATCAAACGTTGGGCGTTGGTCATTTCCATCAGGATTTCCTCGTTTCTGTATGATGGCGAGAGCATCGCACAGCGCAAAATTGCAGGAAATCACAACTCGACCGTTCTTTGATTTAAACCGGGGTTATTGGCCGAAACGCGTAACGGGCCGCGATAAAACGGCCCGTCCGGCTTTACAGATCGTCAAGAAAGGCTTTATCCAACTGCTTGAAGGCGCGCTTGAGCAAATCCGCCAGCGACTGGTAAGTCGGCGTGCCTTCAACCGGTGCCAGCGCCTGCCCGGCTTCCGCCAGCTTGTTGCGTACCTCGTGGAACCACGACAGCAGCGTCGGCGGTAACGGCGTCACCGACCGACGGCCCAGCCACCACAACCCCTGCATTGGCAGGCTACAGGCGAACAGCGCGGTGGCGATAGCTGGCCCGAGTTGCCCACCCAGCGCGATTTGCCAGGTCAGGGTGAAGATCGCCAACGGCGGCATGAAACGAATGGCAAAACGGGTGGCGCGCGCAACGCGATTCTCCGGAAACACCGGGGCCAGACGCTTATCTGCCGGCCAGGTTTTCATATAATGCTGCCCGCGTTGGAATACCTGAAACCAACTTACGGAACCGGACGGTTTGCTCGTCATCGCGTACCTCAACGTCACAGAAAATGGGATCTCAGACAAACACACTACTAAAAAAGTTGAAGCTTTAAATTTATTTTGTGTTTGCTGCGGGCTATCGGTATCCTAAGCCGGCCTTTTGGCCGCTAGAAGATGACGGTAAAACTGTCAACTTTTAGCCCTATAAAAATCAAGATTATTTAAGCCGAGAGAAAACATCGGTTTTTTCATCATCATGTAATTTATGTCTCTCACATGATGTTAATCATAAATGTCAACGGCATTATGCGCTACGCTTGTTGTCTGATTGACGATTAATTCACCACGTGTTTGGTCTTCCTTTAACAACACGAACATATTAAGTAGGTACTTCCATGTCGAGTAAGCTAGTACTGGTTCTTAACTGCGGCAGTTCTTCCCTGAAATTCGCCATCATTGATGCTGCCAACGGTGAAGAACACCTTTCCGGTTTGGCCGAATGCTTCCACCTGCCTGAAGCCCGCATCAAGTGGAAAATGGACGGCGGCAAACAAGAAGCGGCACTCGGTGCCGGTGCAGCCCACAGCGAAGCGCTGAACTTTATCGTTAATACCATTCTGGCACAAAAGCCGGAACTTTCCGCACAGCTGACCGCCATTGGCCACCGCATCGTACACGGCGGCGAGAAGTTCACCGCTTCTGCGCTTATCAACGATGAAGTGCTTCAGGGTATCAAAGATTCGGTGCCTTTTGCACCACTGCATAACCCGGCGCACCTGATCGGCATCGCCGAAGCACTGAAATCCTTCCCGAACCTGGCAGACAAAAACGTGGCGGTCTTCGACACGGCATTCCATCAGACCATGCCGGAAGAATCCTACCTGTACGCCCTGCCGTACAGCCTGTATCGTGACCACGGCGTGCGTCGCTACGGCGCGCACGGCACCAGCCACTTCTATGTCACGCAAGAAGCGGCAAAAATGCTGAACAAGCCGGTGGAACAGCTCAACGTCATTACCTGCCACCTGGGCAACGGCGGCTCCGTAACCGCAGTGCGCAACGGCAAGTGCGTCGATACCTCCATGGGTCTGACCCCACTGGAAGGCCTGGTGATGGGCACCCGCAGCGGCGATATCGACCCTGCCATCATCTTCCACCTGCACGATGCGCTCGGCATGAGCGTTGATCAAATCAACAAGATGCTGACCAAGGAATCCGGCCTGCTGGGTCTGACCGAAGTCACCAGCGACTGCCGTTATGTCGAAGACAACTACAGTACCAAGGCCGATGCCAAACGTGCCATGGACGTATTCTGCCACCGCCTGGCCAAGTATATCGGTGCCTATAGCGCATTGATGGACGGCCGCCTGGACGCGGTGATCTTCACCGGCGGCATCGGCGAAAACGCCGGCATGGTGCGCGAAATGACCCTGGACAAACTGGCTCTGCTGGGCTTTGAAGTCGACCATGAGCGTAACCTGGCAGCCCGCTTCGGCAAATCCGGCGCCATCACCAAAGACGGCAGCCGCCTGGCGCTGGTTATCCCGACCAACGAAGAGTTGGTCATCGCGCAAGACGCGGCCCGTCTGACCGCATAATGCTCTGCACACCGTCAGCTCCGGCTGGCGGTGTCGTTTTAGCCTCACATCAATCGTGAAGAGGACTATTCTGTGTCACGTACAATCATGTTGATCCCGACAGGCACCAGCGTCGGCCTGACCAGCGTCAGCCTGGGTGTCATTCGCTCCATGGAGCAAAAAGGCGTTCGCCTGAGCGTATTCAAACCTATCGCCCAGCCGCGTACCGGCGGTGATACCCTCGATCAGACCACCACCATCATCCGCAGCAACTCCACCATCCCCGCAGCCGAACCGCTGCGCATGAGCTACGTCGAGGGGCTGCTGAGCTCCAACCAGCAGGACGTGCTGATGGAAGAGATCGTGGCCCGCTACCACGAGAACACCAAAGATGCAGAAGTGGTGCTGATCGAAGGCCTGGTGCCGACCCGCAAGCATCAGTTCGCCAACGCGCTGAACTACGAAATCGCCAAGACCCTGAACGCCGAAATCGTCTTTGTACTGGCGCTGGGCAATGATTCTCCGGCCCAGTTGAAAGAGCGCATCGAACTGGCGCGCAGCAGCTTCGGCGGCAGCAAGAACAAGAACATCACCGGCGTGATCATCAACAAGCTGAACGCCCCGGTTGATGAACAGGGCCGCACGCGTCCCGATCTGTCCGAAATCTTTGACGACTCCACCAAGGCCAGCGTTGCCAACGTCGATCCTGCGCAGCTGTTTGCCAACAGCCCGCTGCCGGTACTGGGCTGCGTGCCGTGGAGCTTCGATCTGATCGCCACCCGCGCCATCGATATGGCTCGCCACCTGAAAGCTCGCGTGATCAACGAAGGCGACATCATGACGCGCCGCGTCAAGTCGGTGACCTTCTGTGCTCGCAGCATTCCGCACATGCTGGAACACTTCCGTCCGGGTTCACTGCTGGTAACCTCCGCAGACCGTCCGGACGTGTTGGTATCGGCCTGCCTGGCTGCGATGAACGGCGTAGAAATCGGCGCCATTCTGCTGACCGGCGGCTACGAAATCGACGAACCTATCAGAAAGCTGTGCGACCGCGCCTTCGGCACCGGGCTGCCGGTATTTATGGTAGAGACCAACACCTGGCAAACCTCGCTGAGCCTGCAAAGCTTTAACCTCGAAGTGCCGTCTGACGACCATCAGCGCATCGAAAAAGTGCAGAACTACGTGGCCAGCCATATCAATGCCGACTGGATCGAGTCCCTGACCGCCACCTCTGAACGCTCACGTCGCCTGTCTCCTCCGGCGTTTCGTTATGAGCTGACCGAACTGGCGCGCAAAGCCGGTAAACGCATCGTGCTGCCGGAAGGCGACGAACCCCGTACCGTGAAGGCCGCAGCCATCTGCGCCGAGCGCGGCATTGCCGAATGCGTGCTGCTGGGCAACCCGGATGAAATTCAGCGCGTTGCGGCAGCCCAGGGCGTTGAGCTGGGCAAGGGCATCGAAATTGTCGATCCGGTCAAGGTGCGTGAAAACTACGTACCGCGTCTGGTTGAGCTGCGCAAAAGCAAGGGCATGACCGAAGTAGTGGCACGCGAGCAACTGGAAGACAACGTGGTGCTCGGTACCCTGATGCTGGAAAAAGGCGAAGTCGACGGACTGGTATCCGGTGCGGTACATACCACCGCCAATACCATCCGCCCACCGTTGCAGTTGATCAAAACCGCACCGGGCAGCTCGCTGGTGTCTTCGGTGTTCTTCATGCTGCTGCCCGATCAGGTGCTGGTCTACGGCGACTGCGCGATCAACCCGGATCCTAGCGCTGAGCAACTGTCTGAGATCGCCATCCAGTCGGCGGATTCCGCCGCGGCGTTCGGTATTGAACCGCGTGTAGCGATGATTTCCTACTCCACCGGCACTTCCGGCGCCGGCAGCGACGTAGAAAAAGTACGTGAAGCAACCCGCCTGGCGCAGGAAAAACGCCCTGACCTGATCATCGACGGCCCGTTGCAGTACGACGCCGCCATCATGGCCGACGTTGCCAAGTCGAAGGCGCCGAACTCACCGGTGGCCGGCCAGGCAACGGTATTTATCTTCCCGGATCTGAACACCGGCAACACCACCTACAAAGCGGTACAGCGTTCTGCCGATCTGGTGTCCATCGGGCCAATGCTGCAAGGTATGCGCAAACCGGTGAACGACCTGTCGCGTGGCGCGCTGGTTGACGATATCGTCTACACCGTGGCATTGACGGCCATTCAGTCCTCACAGGCTGACGCAACGGCCAACGCCTAAGCGCAGGTCGCTTAACCGTCAACGAGCAAAAGCCGGTCATAGACCGGCTTTTTTATCGGCTGAATATCAAATGGTTATGCCAGCAATTGCTTAGCCGCCTCCAGAATATGCTCAGCCGTCAGGCCATACTCCTGTTGCAGAAACTCCTGCGTTCCCACCTGGCCATAACGTTCTTTCACCCCGACGCGGCGCATCGGCACCGGGCATTCCTCTACCAGCACCTCCGCCACCGCCGACCCCAGGCCGTTATGAATGCTGTGATTTTCGCAGGTGACAATACGCCCGGTTTTCGCGGCATAGGCTTTTATGATATCGCGGTCTATCGGTTTGAGGGTAAACATGTCGATGACCGCCGCATCGATCCCTTCTCGCACCAGCATTTGCGCCGCTTTCAACGCTTCCGCCACCATGATGCCGTTGGCGATCAGCGTAATGTCAGCCCCGTCACGCAGCACATTGGCCTTGCCAATGGTAAAGCGCGTCCCCTGCGGGTAGATCTTGGTCGCCTGTTTACGGATGGTGCGCACCCAATAGAACCCCTGCAAATCCATCAGCTGCTGCAAGATATCGGCAAACATTACCGCGTCGGTCACTTCCAGCACCACCGAATGCGCCAGGCCGCGCACAATCCCCATATCTTCGAACGACATATGGGTGCCGCCGTTATGACAAGCAGTCACCCCGGCATCCGACGCAATGACCTTGACGTTGTTGCGCTGATAGTCCAGTGACATGAAGAGCTGATCAAAACAGCGTCGACTGGCAAACGCGGTGAAGGTGTGCACGAACGGAATACGCCCGGTCAGCGACAGTCCGGCGGAAACGCCAATCACATTGGCCTCCATGATGCCGCAGTTGATCACATGCTGCGGATAGTCCTTATGCACCGAATCCATCGCCATCGAGCTCATCAGATCCGCTTCCAGCGCGATGATCGGCCGTTCGGCCTCGATCTGGCGGCGTACCATAGCGGCATACACCTTGCGCATTTCTACGTCGTCTTTTTCCAACTGCGTTGCCAGGTTAAACATCAGCTGCCTCCATATCGGCGATGGCTTGTTCGATTTCCCGCTTAACGTCCGGCGTCAAACGCAGGTGGTGCGAATTCGCCAACCGCTCAAGATAGGCCACGCCCTGCCCTTTGATACTGTCGAGGATCACCACCAGCGGCCGTTGCTCTCCGTTGCGCACCGGGGCCACCGCGGCACAAATGGCGTTGATATCGTCACCTTTGACGGTTGCCACCTCGAAGCCAAAGGCGCGGAATTTTCCGGCCAGGTCAAACGGCTTGATCACCTCGTCCAGCAGGCCGTCCAACTGCTGTTTGTTGTAATCGATAAACAGCGTCAGGTTGTTGAGATTATGATGAGCGATAAACTGAAATGCCTCCCAGCACTGGCCTTCGTTCAGTTCACCATCCCCCAAAATGCTGAATACCCGATTGCGGCGCCCGCCCAGCTGGTGCGACAGCGCCATACCGGCGGCAATCGACACGCCCTGCCCGAGCGAACCGGTGGTGGCGTCGACCCCGCGGGTACGCAACCGATCAGGGTGACTTGGCAAACGCGTGCCGTTCTGGTTGAGCGTGGCCAGTTCCGCCAGCGGGAAATAGCCCTTGATCGCCAGCGTGCTGTACAGCGCCGGGCCGGCGTGGCCCTTCGACAGCACCAGGTAATCGCGCTCCGGCCAGTCCGGATCGGCAGGGTCGATGCGCATCACATCCGCCGTACAGCACCGCCAGCGTTTCCACCACGGACATGCACCCGCCATAATGGCCAAAGCCCAGGCCCGGTTAACGCCTTTAGCGTTTCCAGACGTATGTCATGCGCCAGCCGGCGTATTTCCCCGATATCTGAAGTTGTCATTAGACGGTCCTCGCTTATTTTTTCAACGTGATCACCGGCAGCAGCGCTGCCTTTGCGTTTACCCAGGAAGTTGTGCGCGACCAGCAGCGCAAAGATGGCAATCACCACCACCATAATCATTTCCTTATTGAGGAAGCGCGCCATATTGCCCAGCACAATGCCCAGCACGCCGAAGTCGGCATCGGAGAAAGTGGTATTGGCAAAGCCCAGCGCACCCAGCACCGGCAGCAGCATCATTGGCAGGAAGGTGATAAGCAGACCATTGGCGAAGGCGCCAAGCATGGCGCCGCGTCGCCCGCCGGTGGCATTGCCGAACACCCCGGCGGTGGCGCCGGTAAAGAAGTGTGGCACTACGCCCGGCAGGATCAGCACCAGCTTCATCTGGCCGAGCAGGAACAGACCAACCAGACCACCGAGGAAGCTGAACAGGAAACCAATCAGCACCGCGTTGGGGGCGTACGGATACACCACCGGGCAGTCCAGCGCCGGCCGCGCGTTCGGCACCAGTTTTTCCGAAAAGCCGGTAAACGCCGGCACGATTTCCGCCAGAATCAGTCGCACCCCTTGCAGGATGATAAACACCCCGGCAGCAAAGGTGATCGCTTGAATAATCGCATACACCAGGTAGTTCTGACCGCCGCTGAGTTCGCCTTCCACGTACGCCTGGCCAGCGCTGATCGCCATGATCAGATAGATAACAATCATGGTCATCGAAATCGAAATCGAGCTATCGCGCAGGAAGCTGAGGTTTTTCGGCAGGTTCATTTCCTCGGTGGAACGCGAGTTTTTACCGACACGCGCGCCAATCCAGCCGGAAAGTACATAGCCCAGCGTGCCAAAATGACCAAAGGCAATGTCATCATTACCGGTTATGCGCCGCATATAACGCTGCGCGATAGCCGGGAAAAACGCCATCACCAGGCCCAGCGTCAATGCGCCGGTAAATACCAGCTGCACCCCTTCGAAACCGGCGACCGACAGAATAATGCCGATCATGCAGGCCATATAAAACGTATGGTGGCCGGTAAGGAAGATATATTTCAAGCGCGTGAAGCGTGCCACGATAATGTTTGCCACCATGCCGAACGCCATGATAAGCGCCGTGGAGGCGCCATATTTTTCCAACGCGATAGACACGATCGCTTCATTATTGGGTATTATCCCCTGGATATTAAATGCGTGTTCAAACATTCCGCCCAGTGGGTTAAGCGAACTGACCAACACCGTCGCCCCGCCACCGAGCACGATAAAGCCGAGAATGGTTTTAACCGTACCCTTAACGACATCGGAAAAAGATTTTTTCTGCGCCAGCAGGCCAATCAATGCGATTAAACCGACCAATACCGATGGCACCTTTAATATATCGACCACAAATTTAAGCGTTTCCTGGATAAACATATCCACCTCGCCAATAGTTTTGCCTAGATAATGGAATGCGCTTCGAAATAGGCGCGCAGTTTGGTTTCCAGTTCATTGATATCGATAATATTGCTAATCACCACCAGCTGGTCTGCCGGTACGCTGGCGCTATCGGCGATATCCTTCGCCATGACAAAAATATCCGCAGCGCCTGGCGTGGCGGAAGAAAGATCGGAATGTTCCACCTCAGCGTCTATCGCCATTTTCTTCAGCACTTTTTTAATGTTCATTTCCACCATAAAACTGCTGCCGAGGCCGGAACCGCAAATCGCCATGATTTTCATTATTGTCACCTGTCAAATTTTATGCGTAAGGTTAGCTCGCCAGTATTGCAACTGGCGTGATGGGGTATATTTAAAAAACCTCAGTAGTTAAAATTGGGCAATAATATCCTCTATCTGTTGACGATCGTTGGCAGTGAATAATGCATTCATTGCCTGACCGTCTGAAAATAATTCTGCCAGTTGCGCGATTAATTCAATATGGCTATTGCCGTCCGGTGCGGAAAGCATCACCACAATAAATACCGGATCGTTGTCTGCAGAATGAAAACGCACGCCCTGATGCACTTTTAGCAGCGACAACCCTAATGCCCTCGCTCCTTCTTCTGGCCTGGCATGCGGCATGGCGATGCCGGGCGCTAAAACGAAATACGGACCAAGCGCCTGATACTGGCGGAAAATCGCCGTCAGATAATCGGCGGTGATAATGCCACGCTGCAACAACGGCTGGGCGCTCAGCGTTACCGCCTGCTGCCAGTCGTCTACGCATTGGCATAGTTGAATATGGTCGGATTTTAGCCAGTCGTTAAGCACGCTTCCCCCTTGACCTGATGACTAACGATCTCTTGCCGAGGCAAACCACTGCGGCAACGGCATAAACTTTAATCAACGCCTCGCACTCTCACTGTGAGATCTATCACAAAGATAGCGCTACCAAAATGCGATCATGCAGAACTGTGATAGCGCTATCAAAACGTTTGCTACTGCCCGGCGTGAGCTACAGATTTTTTCTCGTCACTAACGGTAACGAGTTAGAATGTAATGCATACTGGGATCGTTGAAGCCGCCGATGCGGTTTCGCACTGCCTCTTCACTTTATGCGCACGACGCGCATTTCAGTCAGGATTAACAATGTCGATCGGTAAGAAACGACGCAGCACCGGTAGGGTCACGTTGGCCGACGTGGCGCAGCTGGCGGGCGTGGGTACCATGACGGTTTCACGCGCACTGCGCACTCCGGAACAGGTTTCAGACAAGCTAAGAGAGAAAATCGAAGCGGCGGTCAATGAACTGGGCTATTTGCCCAATCTGGCCGCCAGTTCCCTGGCTTCGGCCTCGTCCTACACCATCGCCATGGTAGTGCCGAGCTTTTCCGAATCCGGCTGCGCCGATATGTTTGCCGGTCTGCAACGGGTGCTACAGCCGGCAGGCTACCAGATCATGCTGGCCGAATCTCAGCATCACCTGGAGCGGGAAGAGCAACTGCTGGAAACGTTGCTGTCTTATAATCTGGCGGCGGCGGTCCTGCTCAGCGTCGAACATTCGCAAAATACCCGTCAGGCGCTGCTGGCCGCCAAGATCCCGGTGGTGGAAATTGGTGCGATGCGCGCCGATCCTATCGATATGAACATCGGCATCGACTATGTGGCGGCGATGTATCAACTGACGCAAACGGTGATTGCCAGCGGCTACCAGAACGTCGGTCTGCTGTGCGCCAATCAGGAACAGTGGATTTTTCAACAGCATCTGCAAGGCTGGCACAAGGCGTTGCTGCGCAACCACATGTCGCCGCACCGGGTGATTAACGCCGCGCAACCGGCCAGTTTTTCCACCGGCGCCCAGCAGTTACCGGAGTTTCTGCTGGCCTGGCCAGAGCTGGACGCGCTGGTTTGCGCCTCGGATGAACTGGCCTGCGGTGCGCTGTATGAGTGTCAACGCCGGCGTATCAAGGTACCCGAGCAGTTGGCGGTGGTCGGTTTCGGTAACAGCGACGTCAGCCAGGTCTGCCAGCCGCCGTTGACCACCATGACGGTGCCGCATAAGGAAATCGGTATTCAGGCCGGCAAGGCGCTGCTGGCGCGGTTGAATGACCAGCCATGGCAGCCGGAAGGTTCGCTGCCGTCCACCCTGTGCCGCCGTGGCAGCTGTTAACCCTGGCAGCCGTCGGCCGTGGTCACCGGCGAGCATGTCGAGCACATTACGCCCACCTGCTGGCGTTTTTCAGATTAATGCCAGCCGATAGGCCGATAAAAAAATGCCGCTCGGCGTTAACCGAACGGCATGGTATCTATTGGCCGGCGCTAGCGACAACCGCAGCGCGCCGCATCAGGCGTGGTCTGCATCGCCGTCGGGTTTGCCTTCTCTTGCCAGCGGCTTGCCATAGTCCTGCTCATTATTGCGCGTCAGCCACAGCGACAGCGCTTTCAGCGAATCAGGAGTGAACTCGTCGCAGCGGGCGGTGATTTCCTCTGGCGTCAGCCAGTTTACTTCCACCACTTCTTCTTCCTGCAAGGCAAACGGGCCGTGCGATACGCAGCTGAACAACGCGCCCCATACGCGGCACTGTTCTTCTTCGAAGTAAAACAGGCCATGCTCAGCGAAGGGGACGCCAGCGATGCCAAGCTCTTCTTCCGCTTCGCGTCGTGCCGAATCCAGCACGTTTTCACCGCTCTGCACCACGCCGCCAGCGGTAGCGTCCAGCCAGCCCGGATAGAAATCCTTGGTATCGGTACGACGTTGAACCAGAATTTTTCCCATCCCGTCATGCACCACAATATAGGTCGCACGATGACGCAGCCGTTCTGCACGCATCTGTTGACGACTGGATTGAGCAATCACTTCGTTTTGCTCGTTGACGATATCAACCCACTCGGTAACTGTAGCCTGATCCTGTTCCGCCATCCTCTAAAACCTTCTATTTTGGCGCGAGGGTCGTCGCGCGCTGGTTGATCAATGAGTCTTGTTCAATGATTCTTATTGTGGGTACAAATTAGTGTGTTAATGCCACCTCTGCAATAGTCTTACCGCTTTGCAACGCGATTACTCGCAAAATGTCGTCTTGCAGCAGCCCGTAGCTTGCCGGAAAGCCGCCCTTGGGCATGCCGATCGAACCCGGATTAAAGCAGTAGATGTCGCCCTGCCGTTCCGCCTGCGGCAGATGCGTGTGGCCATAGGCCAAAACGTCCCCGGCAGATAACGGCGGCGGTGCGGAGGGATGATAAAGGTGACCGTGGGTCAAAAACAATCGTCTTTTTTGCCAGATCGCCTGTTGCCATGGTGTATCGATCGGAAATGACAGCAGCATCTGATCCACTTCGCTGTCGCAATTGCCTCGAACGGCGATGATCCTGTCGGCAAGGCGATTCAATTGTTCGGCAACCTGCGCCGGTTGATAGTTATCCGGCAAGGCGTTGCGCGGCCCGTGATTCAGCAAATCGCCCAACAGAATCAGCCAATCGGCGCCTGACTGTGCAAAGCGTTGCACCAGCTGCTCGGTGGCCGACAGTGAACCGTGCAAATCCGCAGCGAACATCAGCTTCATGGTTTTTCTCCCTTAACATTACTACGGTTATTTTATCGCACAATCGCCACGCCACAAGCCGCCAGCCTCGCCCCTGGCCGAGGGTACTGACGCGCGTCATATTTTGCCTTGATAGCATCGGACGAATCCCACATTGCCTGCTATTCTTAGCTGCTATTGTTGGTGTCCTTTTAGCTGGATCGTAATAACCTTGTGCGGCGCAGACCGCCACAACGTGTAATGATTTACAGATCACTTTACCGGCAGGAGGCAATATGATTGACCTGTATTACGCGCCTACTCCCAATGGTCACAAAATCACTCTGTTTCTGGAGGAGGTCGGCTTACCCTACCGTATCCATCGCGTAAACATCAGTGCCGGCGAGCAGTTCAAACCGGAGTTCCTCGCCATCTCACCCAATAATAAAATTCCGGCCATCGTCGACCAACAGCCGGTTGATGGCGGTGCGCCCATTGCGCTGTTCGAATCCGGGGAAATCCTGCTGTATCTGGCGGAAAAAACCGGCAAGCTGCTGAGCAAGGGGCTACGCGAGCGCGCCGCCACGCTGCAGTGGCTGTTTTGGCAAGTGGCCGGTTTCGGGCCGATGCTCGGACAAAACCATCACTTCAATCACTATGCACCGCAGCCGGTTCCGTACGCCATCGAGCGTTACCACCTGGAAACCCGGCGGCTGTACGGCGTGCTCGACGCCGAACTGCAAAAACACCCTTACCTTGGCGGCGACAACTACAGCATCGCCGACATTGCCACCTATCCCTGGGTGGTGTCCCACCCGCGCCAACGCATCGATCTGGCTGATTATCCGGCGGTACGCAACTGGTTCGAGCGTATCAGCAACCGTCCGGCTACCGAGCGCGCCTACAAACTGGCTGAGCCGGCATAACCCGTCCTGCCGGCAGCGCCCAAGGCCTGCCGGCAGCGTTTGTTGTTAGCGCGTTATCATTTCCCTACTTTCCGTGTATTCTGGGCAAAATAATCAAAAGCCTGGAGAACCTCGGATGTCATTCAATCAACCCGACGCCATTATTCGCATCAAAAACCTGCGGTTACGCACTTTCATCGGCATCAAGGAAGAAGAAATCAACAACCGTCAGGACATTTTGATCAACGTCGCCATTCACTATCCGGCCGATCGGGCACGCAACAGCGAAGACATCGACGATGCGCTCAACTACCGAACCATCACCAAGGCGATTATTCGCCACGTTGAGGATAACCGCTTCGCGCTATTGGAAAAATTAACCCAGGATGTGCTCGATATCGTGAAACAACATCCTTGGGTAACCTATGCTGAAGTAGAAATAGATAAACTGCTCGCCCTGCGTTATGCCGACTCGGTATCCATGACCATGAGCTATCGCCAGAGCTGAGCCTGCCTTCAGGGAGCCAGACCATGCGTATCTTGATCACCGGCGCAACAGGATTGATAGGAAGCAGCCTGACACGGCGGCTAGCGGCCCTTTCTCACCAGATTACCGTGCTGACGCGTAACGTCGAACGCGCGCGTGGTCGACTCGGCGATAACGACATTCGCTACTGGTCAACCTTGCAGGATAAACAGAATCTGGATGATATTGACGCGGTTATCAACCTGGCGGGCGAGCCGATTGCCGACAAGCGCTGGAGCAAAGCGCAAAAAGAGCGTTTATGCCGTAGCCGTTGGGAACTGACCGAAAAATTGGCCAGCTTGATCAACGCCAGCGCCACCCCGCCGGCGGTGCTGATTTCCGGTTCCGCGGTTGGCTATTACGGCGATCAGGATCAGGCGGTAGTGACCGAGGACGAAGCGCCGCAGGACGAGTTCACCCACCAGCTCTGCCAGCGCTGGGAATCGCTGGCGCTGCGCGCACAAAGTGACGCCACCCGCGTCTGCCTGCTGCGAACCGGCGTAGTGCTGGCACCCAACGGTGGCGCGTTGGCCAAAATGCTGCCGCCGTTCAGATTCGGCCTTGGCGGCCCGATCGGCAATGGCCGGCAGTATCTGCCCTGGATCCATCTGGATGACATGGTCAACGGCATTATCTTCCTGCTCGAACACCCCACGCTGCATGGCCCCTTCAACATGGTCGCGCCCTATCCGGTGCATAACGAACAGTTTGCCGCGACGCTGGCCAGGGTGCTGGATCGGCCGGCATTTCTACGGCTGCCGGCTTTGGCGATCACGCTGATGATGGGCGAAGCAGCCGTTCTGGTGCTCGGCGGGCAGCGAGCGGTGCCAAAACGGCTGGAAGAAGCAGGATTCAGCTTCCAGTATTTTGAACTGGAACAGGCGCTAGAAGCGGTGATTAACCACCAGACCTAAAACGCGGGCGCCGTCACGCGCCCGCCTGTCGTGTTACCTCATTTCAACGCGCCGGACAGGAACTGCTGCAAACGCGGGCTTTTCGGACTGCCGAAGACCTCCGCCGGAGGTCCCTGTTCTTCAATCAGCCCCTGGTGCAGGAAAATCACGTGGTTGGAAACGTGGCGGGCAAACTCCATTTCGTGCGTGACCACCACCATGGTGATGCCCTCTTCCGCCAGCTTTTGCATGATGCGCAGCACTTCACCCACCAGCTCAGGATCGAGCGCCGAGGTCGGCTCATCGAACAACAGCACTTCCGGCTCCATCGCCAGCGCGCGGGCAATGGATACGCGCTGCTGTTGTCCACCGGACAGGTGCACCGGGTATTTGCCTCGCGCGCGTTCATCGATGCCCACTTTATCCAGATAGCGCACTGCGCGGTCACGCGCGTCGGCCTTGCTCAGCCCCAGGACCTGGATCGGGGCTTCCATCACGTTTTCCAACACCGTCATGTGGCTCCACAGGTTGAAATGCTGAAACACCATGGTCAGGCGGGTACGCAGCAGCTGCAGCTGCTTTTTGTCGGCCACCTTGAGCTGCCCGTCCTTGTCGCGCACCATGCGGATATTTTCATTGTTCAGGCTGATAGAGCCTTCGCTAGGCTTTTCCAAGAAGTTGATACAGCGCAGAAAGGTACTCTTGCCGGAACCGGAGGATCCGATGATGCTGATCACATCCCCAGCATTGGCCGCCAGTGAGACCCCTTTCAGTACTTCGTGTTCACCATAACGTTTATGCAGTTCAGTGACGGCTAATTTGTTTTCAGACATGGTTTTAATCCCGTCATTCATCGTTGGGTAACGTGTCCCATCCAGCGCTTTTCCGCTAGCCGGAACAGGCTGATCAGCGCATACGAAATGGCCAGATACAGCACTGCGGCAATACCGAAGGCATAAAACGGCTGATAGGTTGCCGCATTGATATCACGAGCGACCTTCAGCAAATCCGGTACGGTGGCGGTGAATGCCAGCGCGGTGGAGTGCAGCATCAGGATCACTTCGTTGCTGTAGGCCGGCAGCGCGCTTCGCAACGCCGAAGGTAAAATGATGCAGCGATACATTTTAAAGCGTGAAAAACCGTAGGCGTTGGCCGCTTCGATTTCACCGTGCGGCACCGAACGAATCGCACCGGCGAAAATTTCGGTGGTGTAGGCACAGGTATTGAGCGTCAGCGCCAAAATGGTGCAATTGAGCCCGCTGCGGAAAAACGCGTTAAGCAACTCGGTACCGCGCACCATTTCCAGACTGTACATGCCGGAGTAGAACACCAGCAGCTGCACATACAGAGGCGTACCGCGAAACACATAGGTATACAGCCACACCGGAAAACGCAGCCAGCGCAACGAAGACACCCGCGCCACCGCCATGGGGATCGCCAGCAAGCCGCCCATTACCACCGAGGCAATCAGCAGCCACAATGTGACCGCGACGCCGGTGAAGCGGTAACCGTCGCTCCACAACAGCGACTGCCAGTACTGTTGTAAAATTTCGATCATAGCTCGGCCCTCTTGACGCCCAATGAATAACGCCGTTCAAGCCACAGCAGCACGCCGTTGGAAACGGTGGTGAAAATCAGGTACACCGCGCCGGCGACAATCGCATAAAAGAACGGTTGGTAGGTGCCCTTGCCGGCCAACTGGGTGGCCTTGACCACGTCATTCAGGCCCAAAATCGACACCAGCGCCGTCGCCTTCAGGATCACCTGCCAGTTGTTGCCGATGCCCGGCAAGGCAAAACGCATCATCGCCGGGAACAGAATGCGACGAAAAGTCTGCCCACCGCTGAAGCCGAAGGCGGTCGCCGCTTCAATCTGCCCACGCGGAACCGCCATATAGGCGCCGCGGAAGGTTTCGGTGAAATAGGCGCCGTAAATGAACCCCAGGGTGATTATACCGGCGCTGAGTGGGTCAATATCGAACTGCGCCACGCCCAGCGCTTCGGTCACGCCGTTGAGGGCAATTTGCAGACCGTAGAAAATCAGCAGCATCAACACCAGATCGGGCACGCCACGAATCAGCGTGGTGTAGGCACCAAAAACGCTGGCAATAACGCGGTTATGGGAGAGTTTGCCGCCGGCGCCGATCAGGCCAATCACCACCGCCAGCAGTACGGAACTGAGCGCCAGCTCCAGCGTAACCAGAGCGCCCTCGAATATCAGTTGGGAATAGCCTTGCAGCATCTACTTCATCCTGTCGTCATTGAGCATTACCTGGGGGCAAGCCCCCAGGATGGATGCGGTGGTGCGCGGGATTAGCCGCCGTAGACGTCAAAATCGAAGTATTTTTTCGCAAACTTGTCGTAGGTACCGTCTTTACGCATCTCGGCGAACGCCTTGTCCAGCGCCGCCTTCAGCTCGGTATCGGTCTTGCGCAGACCCATGCCGGTGCCGACGCCAAAGAACTTGTCGTCTTTTACCGCTTCACCGGCAAAGGCGTAATCCTTGCCCGGCGGTTGTTTCAGGAAGCCGTCGCTGCCCGCCACTTCATCCTGGAACGCAGCGTCGATACGGCCGGAAGCCAGATCGGCATACACCAGATCCTGGTTCTGGTAAGGCACCACGGTCACCCCTTTCGGCTGCCAGTTGGCATTGGCATAGGCTTCCTGGGTGGTGCCTTGCAATACGCCCACGCTCTTGCCCTTCAGCGAGTCGACGCTAGGCAGGATTTTCGCGCCTTTCGGTGCGATTAGACGCGCATTGGCGGCATACAGTTTGTCGGTGAAGGCAATTTCCTGTTGGCGTTTTTCAGTGATCGACAGCGACGAGATGATGGCGTCGATTTTCTTGGCTTTCAGTGAAGGGATCAGGGCGTCGAAATCGCTTTCGACAAAGGTGCATTGGGTGTTGATGCGTTTGCACAGCTCGGTGGCCAGATCGATGTCAAAGCCCACCAGTTCGCCCTTGGCGTTCTTGGATTCAAACGGCGCATAGGTTGGATCGGTGCCGATCTTGAGCGTAGTCGGAATGGCGGCAAAAGCGCTGCTGGCGGCAGCCAGGGCCATCACTAAAGGAACAACCAAAAACCGCTTTTTCATACATTACCCTCAAATTGATTTTTTTTGATGCCACTGCGGGCATTATTCCCACCAAATCAATTTGCAGTAATCGTGCCACATTGCTTGCGACAGGCGGAGGGAACGACTCCGCACTGCGCAAAACTGTTTCCCGGGACGATAACCGCAAAATTAAATCGGCCATTCAGGGCCGCGCTACGGGCGGCAACACTGTGCCAGCGCCATGAAACAGTGTGCGTGGTGTTGAGGGATCATTATGGTGCAGCTATCGCCCTAATACAGTGCGGTGTTGCACAAATGTGCAATTTTGGATGTCAGCTTGTTAATTAGCGCCTTGCCAGCGGACAAACAGATCTTGCGGCAGTTGTATATCAAACTGATCGATAACGCGATTCACCGTCTGGTCAACAATGTCTTGCACCGTTTGCGGCTGATGGTAAAACGCCGGCACCGGCGGCATGATCAGCGCCCCCATTTCCGCCGCCTGGGTCATCAAGCGCAAATGGCCGAGGTGCAACGGCGTTTCACGCACGCACAGCACCAGGCGGCGACGCTCTTTTAACACCACGTCGGCGGCACGGGTCAGCAGACCGTCACTGTAACTGTTGACGATGCCGGATAACGTTTTGATGGAACAGGGTAAAATGGCCATCCCCAGCGTTTTGAACGAGCCGGAGGAGATGCTGGCGGCAATGTCGCGCGCATCATGCACCACGTTGGCCAGCGCCTGGACTTCACGCAGGCTGTAGCGGGTTTCCAGTGCCAGGGTCTGCCGCGCCGCGTTGCTCATCACCAAATGGGTTTCCACCTCGGCGACGTCGCGCAAAACCTGCAACAAACGCACGCCGTAGATAGCGCCGCTGGCACCGGAAATGCCGATGATGAGTCGTTTCATAAGGGAGTCTCTGCCAGAAAATTAGGGGAACAGGCAGACTTTGCCGCAACGGGGGCGGATAAGCAAGTTAACCAGGCGGGAAAGCACCGCAGCAGATGCCGCGGTGCTCTGTTACAGCGCGGGCTTAGCCCTCGTTGTGCATTTCCAGATTTTCAGCTTCGGTCTGGCCACGCATCGCTTTGGCATCGTCGTTGCGCAGCGACTCCAGATATTCCAGATAGCTCTGATCGACGTCTTTGGTGACGTAGACACCATTGAATACCGAGCATTCAAACTGGGCGATATCCGGGTTCTCTTCACGCACCGCTTCGATCAGATCGTCCAGATTCTGGAAGATCAGGCCGTCAGCGCCGATGATCTGGCGGATTTCGTCCACTTCACGACCGTGGGCAATCAGCTCATTGGCGCTTGGCATATCAATGCCATACACGTTAGGGAAGCGGATTTCCGGCGCGGCGGAAGCCAGATAGACACGCTTGGCACCGGCGTCACGCGCCATTTCGACGATCTGCTCAGAGGTGGTGCCGCGCACGATGGAATCATCCACCAGCAACACGTTCTTGTCGCGGAACTCCGCACGGTTGGCGTTCAGCTTGCGGCGTACCGACTGGCGACGCGCCTGCTGGCCCGGCATGATAAAGGTGCGGCCAACGTAGCGGTTCTTGACGAAGCCCTGGCGATATGGCTTGTCCAGAATGCGTGCGATTTCCAACGCAATGTCACAGGAGGTTTCCGGGATCGGGATCACCACGTCGATGTCCAGATCTTCCCATTCGCGAGCGATCTTTTCACCCAGCTTCTGCCCCATGCGCACGCGGGCGCTGTAGACCGAAATCTTGTCCATAAAGGAATCCGGACGGGCAAAAATAGACGTATTCGAACAGGCATGGATTGGTTTTCGGGTTTTCTGCACACTGGCGTGTGAACAGCTGGCCCTTTTCAGAGATGTATACCGCTTCGCCCGGCGCCACGTCGCGCAGGAACTCAAAGCCCAGCGTATCGAGCGCTACGCTCTCGGAGGCCACCATATATTCGTTGCGGCCGTCCTCCAGGGTGCGTTTGCCGATCACCAGCGGACGGATGCCGTTAGGATCGCGGAACGCCACCAGACCATGGCCGATAATCATCGCCACGCAGGCATAGGCGCCGCGCAGTTGCTGATGCATCGCCGCCACGGCGGTAAAGATGTTGTCGGATTCCAGCGGATAGTGCGGAAAACGGTCCAGCTCGGCGGCCAGCACGTTGAGCAGGATCTCAGAATCGGAGGTGGTGTTGATATGACGACGGCCGCTTTCGAACAGCGACTGGCGCAGTTCATGGGCGTTGGTCAGGTTGCCGTTATGGGCCAGCGTGATGCCGAACGGCGAGTTGACATAAAAAGGTTGAGCCTCTGAGGCACTGGAGCTGCCAGCCGTCGGGTAGCGAACGTGGCCAATCCCCATGTTGCCCTGCAAGCGCTGCATATGCCGTGCTTCAAATACATCTTTTACCAGGCCGTTTGCCTTACGCAGACGGAACCCGTTATGGGCATCAATGGTGACGATGCCGGCGGCATCCTGTCCACGGTGCTGGAGCACCGTCAACGCATCATAAATCGACTGGTTTACCGGCATAAAACCGGCGATACCGACAATACCGCACATGTTGTCTTTTCCTCATCAGCGCTACCGCCCCGGTAAATGGGTCGGTAAGAAACTCGACGTGCTCTGCAGGTAGTCAAAGAACCACCTGATGATATAACTGAACTGGGGGATCAGCTGTGACTGTTTCCAGTCCTCACTCTGCGAAAAGCCGGTAAAGGTGTCGAGGAAAAACAGTATCGCTGCGACAATCAACACACCGCGCAATGCCCCGAAACAGATACCCAGCACCCTGTCGGTACCCGACAGGCCGGTTTTTTCGACCAGCGAGCTGATCACATAGTTAACAATAGCCCCAACGATCAGCGTCGCGATAAACAAAATGGCAATCGCGATGCCGTTTCGCACCAGTTCATCGTCAAAACGTGTGAAATAGACTGCAAGGTAAGAGTAGAAATGGCTGGCGACAAAGAACGCGCATCCCCATGTCACAAGTGACAATGCTTCGCGAACAAACCCTCGGATCAGGCTCACCAGAGCCGAAAATCCAATCACCGCTATAATGACGTAATCAATCCAGACCATGACCATTCCAATAACGAACCGCCCCGCATCCAATTCGCGGCGAATTCTAACAGAAAAAGAAAACGTTTGCGTAGGGGATTTCCCTACCACGTTACAAATAAAAAGCGGCGATAAAAAAATCTTAATCGCCGCGCCTACATAGCCGCTGAACCACCGTTCGCCCCGCTGCCGGGACGAACGGATCGGATCAACGCACGCTGTACGGCTTCACCTGCCCGTTCAGACCGCTGAGCGAGTTGAGTGATGACAGCGATGATTGCAGTTTTTGCTTCGAGGCATCCGGTCCGACATAAATACGGGTGATCTGCCCCTGTACCGGCGTGGACGGCACGGTGAACGCCCGGTAACCCGACAGGCGCAGCGTCGCGACAATCTCGTTGACCTTGGCGGCGTTTTTCAGCGCCCCCAACTGCACCACATAGGCTTGACCGGCCGGCGTTTTTTCTTCCGCCGGTTTGGTTTCCTGCTTCGGCGTCGGCTGCGGTTTCACCTCAGGTTTTGGCTGCGGTTTCGGTTTTGGCTGCGGCGCCGGGGTGTTTTCAATCGGCGGCGGCGTGATCGCGGTATTCTGCTGTTGCTGCTGGGCAGACTGACGCGCCGCCTGCTGCGTTGCCGCTTCGTTGGCCGCCTGTTGTTCAACCAGGGCGCCAGCCCCTTCCGGCGGCTGGGCCGGCAACGGCTGACTTACCGGCGGCAGAACGTCGTTTTCCTGCGCATCGCCCGGTTTCGGTACCAGCGGGATCGCGGCGAATTCATCTTCGTAATGCTTCTTTTTTCCATCCAGCAGACCTGGCAGGATAATTACCCCCAGTGCCACCAGAATCACGGTTCCAACCAGTCGGTTCTGAAATTTACTTGCCACTCACACTCCCCGCATCTCGTCTAACGCCGCCATCACCTGCGCAACGGTGTGGAACGATCCACAGACGATCACAATATCCTGAATATCTGCATCCTGCATAGCCTGACGCCAGGCAGTTTCGACATCGGCAAAGCAGCGTGGTTCCGCCAGATGTTGCGCCAACAGTTCAACGCTGGCGCCACGCGGGCCATCCAGCGGTGCGCAGTACCATTCATCAACCTGGTCGCGCAGACAGGCCAGCGTGCCGGCGATGTCCTTGTCCGACAACATGCCCACCACCGCCCGTACCTTGCCGCCGCTGCGGGGCAAGGCCGCCAGCCGGCCGGCGAGATAGCCGGCGGCATGCGGGTTATGCGCCACGTCGAGTATCAGCAGCGGTTGCTGCTGCACCACCTGGAAACGCCCCGGCAGCGTCGCCTGTTGCAAACCGGTAAATATCGCCCGCTCGTCGATTTCCAGCGCCGAGTAGTGCAGCGCCGCCAGCGCCGTTGCGGCATTCGGTAGCGGCACGTTTGGCGTTGGTAAATCAGTCAACAGCGTGCCGCCACTTTGCCACTGCCAGCGATCGCCCTGTTCGTTGAAGCTCCAGTCATCACCCCGGCGGTACAGCTGCGCGCCCAGCGTTTCGGCCACCTGGCGGATCGACGCCGGCATCTCCGGCTCGCCAACCACCGCCGGTTTGCCGGCGCGGAAAATGCCGGCCTTCTCACGGCCAATGCTTTCGCGGTCATTGCCCAGCCAGTCGGTATGATCCAGTGCGATACTGGTGATCACCGCCACGTCCGGATTGACGATGTTGGTGGCATCCAGACGCCCGCCGAGGCCGACTTCCAAAATCACCACGTCGAGTTTGGCCTGGCGAAACAGATGCAGCGCCGACAGCGTACCGAACTCAAAATAGGTCAGCGACGTTTCGCCACGGCCGGCTTCGATAGCGGCAAAGGCTCGGCTGTGTTCCGCTTCGCTCAGCTCTTCGCCCTGAACGCGCACCCGCTCGGTGTAACGCACCAGATGCGGCGAACTGTAGACGCCGACGCGCAAGCCGGCCGCCAGTAAAATGGCTTCCAGCGTGCGACAGGTGGTGCCTTTGCCGTTAGTACCGGCAACGGTGAATACCGTGGGGGCGGGAGTCAGTAACTCAAGGTGCGCGGCAACGCGCTGTACGCGTTCCAGACCGAGTTCAATCGCCTGACTGTGCAGACGTTCCAGATAGTAAAGCCACGAGCTCAGGGGCGAGGTGGCTTGAGGAATTTGGTGGTTTTGCATGAGTCCCGTCACTGAACTTGGGTTCATTAATCCATCAGGGCACCACCCTCACCGCGGTAAAGGCGATGCGCTACGTTCCAACTATCGCTTAGCCACAAAGCGACGGTTGAGCGCCGCTACGGATGATACCCGCAGCGGCGCGGCCAACGGCTTAGGCGCCTGGCTGATTTTCCGGCGCGATGGTCTGCGCGTCGTCATCAATGGCCGGCTGCGGCTGATTGGTCAGCTTGGACAGAATACTGGCCAGTCGCTGGCGCATTTCCGGGCGGCGAACGATCATGTCAATCGCGCCTTTTTCGATCAGGAACTCACTGCGCTGGAAGCCCGGCGGCAGTTTTTCGCGTACGGTCTGTTCGATAACGCGGGGGCCGGCAAAGCCGATCAGCGCCTTTGGCTCGGCAACGTTGATGTCGCCCAGCATCGCCAGACTGGCGGAAACGCCCCCCATGGTCGGGTCAGTCAGCACCGAAATATACGGCAGACCGCGCTCTTGCATCTTGGCCAGCGCCGCGCTGGTTTTCGCCATTTGCATCAGCGACATCAGCGCTTCTTGCATACGCGCGCCACCGCTGGCGGAGAAACAGACCAGCGGGCAGTTGTCTTCCAGCGCCTGCTCGACCGCACGGACAAAACGCGCACCGACCACCGAAGACATCGAACCGCCGATAAAGGCGAATTCGAAAGCAGCGGCGACCACCGGCATGCCATACAGCGTGCCTTTCATCACCACCAGCGCGTCTTTTTCGCCAGTGGCTTTCTGAGCTGCCACCAGACGATCCTTATACTTCTTGGAATCCTTGAACTTCAGAACGTCTTTTGGTTCCAGTTCGCTGCCCAGTTCCACTTCACTGCCTTCGTCCAGCAGAGTATGCAGACGCATACGCGCAGACATGCGCATGTGGTGGTCGCACTTTGGGCAGACTTCCAGATTACGTTCCAGCTCGGCGCGGTAGAGAACCTGACCGCAGCTGTCACATTTGGTCCAAACGCCTTCGGGAATGCTCGCCTTACGGGTTTGGGTGATATTGCTCTTGTTAAGAATTCGTTCAATCCAGCTCATCGATGACCTTTCTGTTTGAACCTGGCAGACGCCAGTCCGCAGTTCATGCTTTAACAATCCTCCCGCAGCAACACCCAATGAAAAAGTGCCCGAGCCAAGCGCGGCATGCGCGCGACCGAGGCACTGGCTTCAGGGTTGTTCGCAGGGAACAGACCATAAATGTCGCTCATTAAACCATATCGGCTCGGCGCTGTGGATAAAAAACTGGTCGAACCGATAGGTTAAGCGATGTTTTTACTGTTTTTGCTGGCGGGCAGCCGCACGCTTATGCCGCCAGATTTCAATGATGCCCGGCAAAATTGACACAATGATAATAGCAACAATCAGCAATTTCAGGTTTTCCTGTACCACCGGCACGTTACCAAACAGATAACCCGCATAGGTGAACAGCAGCACCCAGAGCAGCGCGCCGATCACGTTATAAGCGGCAAAATGGCGATAGGACATATGCCCCATACCGGCCACGAACGGCGCAAAGGTGCGAACGATCGGCACAAAACGCGCCAGAATAATGGTTTTCCCACCGTGCTTTTCATAGAACTGATGGGTTTTGTCCAGGTAGCTGCGGCGGAAAATCTTCGAATTCGGATTGCTGAACAACCGCTCGCCGAACAGCCGGCCGATGGTGTAGTTGACCGCATCCCCAATAATTGCCGCCACCACCATCAACGCGACCATGGTATGCACGTTCAGATCGTTGGTCGGCAGCGCCGCCAGCGCACCGGCGACGAACAGCAGAGAATCGCCAGGCAGGAACGGGGTAACGACCAAACCGGTTTCACAAAACAGAATCAGGAACAGAATAGCGTAAATCCACATACCGTATTGCGCCACCAGCTCCGCCAGGTGCACATCGATATGCAGAATGAAATCAATAATAAACTTGATGATGTCCATAAGTTCTCTCTTGGCGCCAGGTGTCTCACCCACCCGGCAGATTAATCAGGGAGTACGGTAAAATAACGCTCAGTCATCGGCCAAAAACAGCGGGCCCATCGGTGCGTGTGGTAAACCGAAATGCTCGGGATAATCCACGGCAACCAGATACAGGCCGTCCGCCTTTGCCGTTGCCGCCGCCAGGTTACGATCCTTCAGCGCCAGCAGTTCGGCCATCCAGTTTTCATCCTGATTGCCGCAGCCGATTTCCATCAGGCTGCCGACAATGTTGCGAACCATATGATGCACAAAGGCATTCGCCTTAATATCTACCACGATATATTGCCCGTGGCGCGTGACCTTAACGTGTTTTACATTCCGCCACGGCGTGCGCGACTGACACTGTACCGCGCGGAACGACGTGAAATCGTTTTCACCCAGCAGGGCCTGCGCCGCGCGCTGCATGCGATCGGCATCCAGCGGATGGTAGAAATGCGTCATCCCCTGCTGCAACACCGCCGGACGGTAGCGATGGTTGAAAATCAGGTAGCGATAGCGGCGAGCCGTGGCGCTGAAACGCGCGTGGAAATCCTCGCGTACTTCGCTCACCCAGCGTACCGCAATGTCCGGTGGCAAATGGGTATTGACCCCCATGGTCCAGGCGGCGTCCTTGCGCCGGGCGGTGGTTTCAAAGTGCACCACCTGGCCAGTAGCATGTACCCCGGCGTCGGTTCGGCCGGCGCAAAACACAACGACTGGCGCGTCGGCCACCTTGCTCAATGCCTGTTCCAGACAGCCTTGCACGCTGGCCACTTCCTGCTGACGCTGCCAGCCGTAATAACGGCTGCCGTCATACTCAATCCCCCAGTGCGATCTTCAATACCGGTACTGCAACCTCGGACATCAGTGAAATTGCTCCTGCACCAGGCGCTCTGCGGTTTCAATCGCCATCAGCGCGCCGCCGAAACGCACGTTGTCCGCTACCGACCAGAACTGCAACACTTCCGGAATACCGTAGTCGTTGCGCAGGCAACCCATGCTCAGCACATCGCTGCCGGAAGCGTCGGTAACCTGGGTCGGGTAGTCGTCTTCTTCGCTAAGCTGGATGTCGTCGATATGTTCCAGTTCGGCACGCGCTTCTTCGGCGGCCATCGGACGCAGCGCTTCCAGATGCACCACCTGCGCATGGCCGTAAAACACCGGCGACTGCACGCAGCTGACGGAGATCGGCAGGCCTTCGTCCTGCAGCACTTTACGTACCTGATCGACAATCAGACGCTCTTCGCGCACGCTGCCCTGTTCATCTGCCACCAACGGCAACAGGTTGAAGGCCAGCTGCTTGGCGAAGACGCCGGCCTCGGCCGGAATGCCGTTCAGCAAACGCGCACTTTGACCGGCCAGATCGTCTACCGCCGCCTTGCCCTGCGAAGAAACCGACATCAGCGTGGTGACATGCAGACGCGACAGCCCGGCCTGTTCGGTCAACGGTCTGATCGCGGTCAGCAACTGGCTGACCATACTGTCGGCCACCGCGACAATGTTACGGTTGCGGTAATCCGCCAGTACCTGCGGGTTAACGCCCGGCACCACCAGTGGCACGTCCGGTTCCAGTGCAAACAGGCCGCTGGTGTCGATCACCAGACACCCCATGTCACCGGCCTCGACGGCGTAGCGAGCGGATGCTTCGCTACCGGCGACAAAGAACGCCAGCTGCGCCTGCGACCAGTCGAACTGTTCCGCGTTTTCCACCATCAGCGATTTGCCATTGAATCGCACCGTCTCGCCGGCACCGCGCTCGCTGGCCAAAGGATAGAGTTCGCCCACCGGGAACTGGCGTTCCTGCAAAAGTTCCAGCAACGCTTCACCTACCGCGCCAGTGGCGCCGAGCAGAGCGATATTCCAGCCGTCAGACATTGGGTTTCTCCAAAATATTTCATGTAAAAGCAGACGGGCAGTGTCACCACCGCCCGATAATTCCGGGCCGGAAAAACCGACCCGAGGAACGATAACGCTCGCGGCTTATCGCACGCTGAAGCCCAACCGGTGCAACAGCTCTGTGCTGGCGCTGTCGTCGCACAGTACGCACAGTGACGACCACTCACGACGTTCCTGATAATGCTTGCGCAGACGATCGAATTCGCCCGCCTGCCCCGCCACCTTGCGCAGGGGCGCATCATCGCGGCGCACATCATACACCAAGTGCATCAATCGTTTTAACTTGCCTTCGTCCAGCACGCCGTTAAGTCGGATTTCGCTGAATTCCGGTACCGGCAGCAGCGAGGACAGTTCGATGTGTTGCGGATTGCCCAAATGCCGACTGTAGGCCTCGAACACCTGGGTGGTGCCGCGCGCCTTGCCTTCCAGCGTGTAACCGGCGATGTGCGCGGTACCGATGTCCACCCGCGCCAGCAGTGGCAGTGACAGATCCGGTTCCGGTTCCCACACGTCCAGCACGGTGCTGAGTTTTTTCCCCTGTTGCAGCGCCTGCAACAACGCGGCGTTGTCCACCACCTCGCCGCGGCAGGCGTTAATCAGGATGCGGTTGTCCGGCAACGCCGCCAACAGCTGCGCATCCGCCATATGCAGCGAGGCGTAAGGACCGCTTTTATTCAACGGCGTATGGAAGGTCAGTACGTCAGCTTCCGCCACCAGTTTTTCCAGCGGCCAGAACTCACCGGCATCGCCACGATCGGCGCGTGGCGGATCGCACAGCAGGGTACGCACTCCCAGCGCTTTCAAGCGTGCATCCAGGCGCGAACCAACGTTACCAACGCCAATAATTCCCACGGTTTTATCCCGCAGATGGAAGCCGTCGCGCTCCGCCAACAGCATCAACGCAGCAAACACGTATTCCACTACCGCAATAGCGTTACAGCCCGGTGCGGCAGAAAAGCCGATACCGGGCCTGCTGCAACCAGCGCTCGTCGACGTGATCGGTGCCGGCGGTCGCGGTGCCGACAAACCCGACGCGGGTGCCGGCCAGCAACGCCTCATTCACCTTGGTCACCGAACGCACCATCAGCGCATCGGCGTCCGCCAGCGCGGCCTGCGGGGATAGGGCGTCCCGGCACCGCCTGTACCTCGCCCAAACGGCTGAACAGGTCAAGCGCATAGGGCATGTTTTCATCAACCAGTATTTTCACAGCTTTCTCCGACAGCGTACGGCGATTTGACTGCGCACAGTTTGCCACCGAATCCACCAGAAACCCAACGTTGTTAGCCCGCCGCTGCGCTAGGCGCGGCGAAAACGCTCAGGGGTGGTGCCGGCGATCTGCTGGAACATCACAATAAAGGCCGACGCCGAGCTGTAGCCCACTTCCA
Organism: Serratia odorifera; assembly: GCF_900635445.1. Taxonomy (NCBI): domain Bacteria; kingdom Pseudomonadati; phylum Pseudomonadota; class Gammaproteobacteria; order Enterobacterales; family Yersiniaceae; genus Serratia; species Serratia odorifera. Next base: position 3,051,719 of record NZ_LR134117.1, on the reverse strand, counting down.
GTGCCACCTCTTGCACCGTGTGCCCTTTTTCCAGCAACGAAATGGCATGCAAAAAGCGCAGTCGCTGCCGCCATTCGCTGAACGACATCCCCAGTTGCTGCTGACAACGTCGTGACAACGTTCGCTCAGTGGTGTAGACCCGGCTCGCCCAGACCGCCAGCGACGTATTGTCCGACGGGCAGCGCTCCAGCGCCTGCAACACCGGCCCGAGAAATTTGTCCTGCGAGGTCGGCAGATAAGTTTGCTGGATGGGCGCCTGATGCAGTTGATCGATCAGTACCCGGCACAGCCGTAGCTCGGTTTTATTCTGCGGGGCCAGCATTTTGCGCGCCAGACACTGGTCAACGATAGCTTTGAATACCGGCGACACATTGAGCAGACACGCCTGCTGCGGCAGATTCTGACACAAAGGGCGGGCGATGTTGATGGTACGAAACAGCGCCGGTTTACGGTTATAGCTGGCATGTTCGATGCCCGGCGGCAGCCAGACGGCAAACTCCGGCGGCGCCAGAAAGCGCTGGCCGGCGATGCTCAGCGCCACCACCCCGCTCTTGACGCAAATCACCTGGCCCCATGCATGGCTGTGCGGCAAATATTCGGTATCTGCATTGGTTTCTTCAGTGCGGAAGAACAGCGTGCGCGGCGCATCCACGCCGCTGGTCGGATAGTTACGCGTTTCGGCCATCGTTAAGGTTGTCTTGATTTCGCTAAAGGGTGTCTGATTTTCGCTATATATAATAAACCAGACACAGGTAGACTAGCCAGCAATCGGTTTGTTATTGAGAATAATTATCATGAACGTATTGTTTCCCCTGCTGGCGGTGCTGATTTGGTCAATCAACGCCGTAGTCAGCAAAGCCTCGGCTAGCGCTATCGATCCGGCGGCGATCTCCTTTTACCGTTGGCTGCTGGCATTGGTTACGCTGACGCCGTTTGTATTGCCGGGGGTGATCCGCAACTGGCAAACGGTGCGCACCCATTGGTGGAAGTTGCTGATCCTCGGCCTGTTGGGCATGGTGCTGTATCAGAGCCTGGCGTATTACGCCGCCCACAGCGTCAGTGCGCTCTTTATGGGCATCCTCAACTCGCTGATCCCGCTGTTGACGGTGTTGCTCGGTGTCTGGCTGCTGCGCGTAGCGCCCACGGTCGGCATTGCCATCGGCAGCCTGCTGTCGCTGGGTGGGTTGGTATGGCTGGTCAGCAGCGGCCAACCGGGGCAACTGCTGCAACACGGCATCGGCAAAGGTGAATTGATGATGTTCGCCGCCTCGGCGTCCTACGCGCTGTATGGCGTGCTGACCAAGCGCTGGGCAATCGCCATACCGAACTGGCAGGCACTGTACGTGCAGATTCTGTTCGGCGTGCTGTTGCTGCTGCCGAATTTCCTGCTGGCGCAGGACGTGGCGCTGAATGGCCACAATATTCCACTGGTGCTGTTTGCCGGTATTCCGGCATCCATTATCGCACCGTATCTGTGGATCCAGGGCGTGATGCGCCTCGGCGCCAATACCGCATCGATTTTTATGAATCTGGCTCCGGTATTTACCGCCATTATCGCCATGCTGTTCCTGCATGAGCAGTTGCACAGTTACCACCTGATTGGCGGCGGCATCACCTTATTGGGGGTGGTACTCTCGCAGCGCCTGCGTACGCCGCTAGGCCGCAAGGCACCGGCAACCGTGCCGAACGCCGACCTCAAGAAGTAATAACCGCCTGCCCTATCCGGGCGACGGCGTAAAGCGCACCCGCACCAGCAGGCCGCCGAGCTCGGACGAAGGCAACAGCTGCGGGCGGGTGCCGTGATAGGCCAAAATATCCTTTACCAATGCCAGTCCCAATCCGGCCCCCGGCTGGCTGCCAACGTTGTCGAGTCGGTGGAACGGTAGCAGCGCCTGCAAGGCATCTTCCTGCGCAATGCCCGGTCCGCTGTCTTCTATTTCCAGCAGGCAGTCGCCTGCCCCTTGATCGCACAGCACCCGCGCGGTTACCACGCCGTTACGCGGCGTGTATTTCAGCGCGTTATCCAGCAAATTGGCACACATTTCGGTCAATAACAGCGCTTCGCCGTTAATCCAGCAGGCCGCCAGTCCCTCATAGCCCAGATCGATCTGCTTGCTACGCGCCTGGGGTAAACGCGAAAAACAGGCATCGCGCAGCAGTTGCGCCAGGTCCACCGGCTGCAACCTGCGCTCGGCGCTATGCTCATGCGCTTTCAAGCGCGACAGATGCAACAACCGATCGGTGAGTGCCACGGTATTGTCCAGGGTGGTACTCATCGCCAGCAGGCTTTCACGCCACTGTTCCGGCCGGTCACTGGCCAGAGCAACGCCAACCTGGGTTTTCAGTACTGCCAACGGCGTACGCAACTGGTGCGACGCATCGGCGCTGAACCGCTCCTGCCGCGCTACCATCACCCGCAGCCGTTCAATGTAGCGGTTAAACGCCAGCAGCAGCGGCTGCATTTCCGACCAGGGCAACACCATCGGTAACGGCGTCAGCTCACCCGGATCGCGCCGCATCATCAGGCTTGACAGCTTGCGCAGCGGTTTGAGCAGTTTCTTCAGCAATACGAAGGCCAGCAACAGCGTCAGTACCACCACCGTCCCCTGACTGGCCAACGCCGCCAGCATCATCTGTCGCGCCAGGTACTTGCGTGACTCCAGCGTTTCCGCCACCAGAATCACCGCCATCCCCATTACGCCGGATTCATTGATCGGCTGATACAGCGCCGCAACGCGGATTGGCCGGCCATAGTAGCTGGCGTCATAAAAATGCACCAATGCCGGGTAAAGGTTGGAACGTGGGATATTCTTCGGCGGCAATGGCAGATCGTCATAGCCGGAAATGCTGATGCCCTCGGGCGAAATCACTTCGTAATACAGTTGGTCGTTCATGTTGCGCTCAAAACTGTCGAGCACCACATATGGCACATCCACTTCCAACCGGCCGCCGCGTACGATCAGCCGCTCGGCCACGGTACGCGCCGACGCTAGCAGGGTGCGGTCATAGGCCAGCGTTGCGGCGCTCATGGCACTAAAATAGTGGGTGTAAATCGAGATGCCACCCAGCACCATCAGCGGCAGACCAAAGAACAGTAACAGTTGATTGAACAGTGAACGCGGCGGGTTAAACCATTTCATTGCACAGCTCCAGGCTGTAGCCCAGGCCGCGCAGCGTCACAATCGCCACATTACTGCCATGCAGTTTTTTACGCACCCGGTGGACATACAGCTCGATGCTTTCCGGGTTCGCCTCGTCCGACAGGGTAAATACCTGCTCAAACAGCTGCTGTTTAGCCACCGGCCGCCCACGTCGGTGGATCAGGGTGGTCAGCACCGCCAGTTCGCGCGGTGTCAATGCCAGCGGTTTGTCATCCAGCAGAAAATAGCCTTCGTCATGGTAGGTCAATGCACCGAACTGCAACGCCTGCTGAGTCACGCCCACGCTGCGGCGCAGCAACGCCCGGATGCGTGCCTCCAGCTCATCCAGTTCGAACGGCTTGGTGAGGTAGTCGTCAGCGCCGAGATTCAGCCCCTTGACGCGATCGGCGACGTCGGTTCTGGCCGTCAACAACAATACCGGCATATTTTGCCCGCGCTTGCGCAGGCGGGCCAGCAGATCCAGCCCGTTCAAACGCGGCAGTGCCACGTCCAGCACCACCAGCACATAGTTTTCATTCAGCAGCATATGATCGGCCGCCACGCCATCCGCAGCAACGTCGACGGCAAATCCAGCGCCGGTCAGCGCCTTTTGTAGCCAATGTGACAGTTCGGGATGGTCTTCAACCAGTAACAAACGCATTTGCCCATTCCATTGATGATTCGATCAACCCGGCGTCATTGCGACACCGTTAACAAGTTTATAACGAAGAATGGCATGGAAGAGAAACAGAGAGAAGAGCAGCGCCGCCGCCATTTTGAGAGCTGGCACACAATTACGGCGCACGGCAGCGTAACGTTTTATCTTAACGCGATCTCACTGCCCGCCAGGGCAATGGCAAACACTGGGCGCAGTTTAGCCGGGGTGAACGGCGGAGAAACCAGTACGTTGCGGTTGTTGGTGGCAAACACCAGATCCACCCCGGTGACACAGGCGGTCATCTGGCAGACATGGCTAACGCCGCTGGCAGAGCAAAAGTGCAGTTCAAAGACGCCGATGCTTGGCCGCAAGTGTTTGACGCGACACTGGCCGGCGTCGCCGACCATTTCGGCATAAGCCTGTGGCAACATCTTGATCGCCTTGGTTCTGGCGCAGTCTTTGCCGGCAAATAACTTACTCAGAGAAAACATGGTGGTGCACCCGAAATCATTTTGTTTTTGCCATTTTATCGCAGGACGAATGTGGCAAAGGTGACATTACGCATGTTATTTGCAGAGTTTGCCGGCGGTTATCGCCGGACATTCTGTGCTAATGCCGATAAATCCACGCTGGATTTACCGCTGATTTGTCCAATCCAGGAGACGCGTATCACACCCTGCAAACTTTCCCACCGGCTGAAAGGTAAATGAAAGGTTGTTGTTTTAACAATTCAGCAACCTCGCACCCGCGAGGAGTTTCACCGTCTGAAGACAAATACCTAGGGGAAGGCAATGAAAAAAATAATTACCCGTACTCTGACCGCAACCGCGCTGCTGCTGGCAGCCAATCAGGCATTTGCCATCGATGCACCCAAGCGTACCGAATGTATCGCCCCGGCCAAGCCCGGCGGCGGTTTCGATCTGACCTGCAAACTGATCCAGGTTTCGCTGCAGGAAACCAAGGCCATCGACAAACCGATGCGCGTTACCTACATGCCCGGCGGCGTCGGCGCGGTAGCCTATAACGCCATCGTCGCGCAACGTCCGGCCGAGTTCGGTACCGTCGTGGCGTTTTCCGGCGGTTCGCTGCTCAACCTGTCGCAGGGCAAATTCGGCCGTTACAGCGTCGACGACGTGAAATGGCTGGCGGCGGTCGGCACCGATTATGGCATGATCGCCGTGCGCGCAGACTCACCGTATAAGTCATTGAAAGATCTGATGGAGGCCTTCAAGAAGGATCCGAACAGCGTGGTATTCGGCGCCGGTGCCTCGATTGGCAGTCAGGACTGGATGAAAACGGCACTGTTGGCGCGCGAAGTCGGGGTCGATCCGCACAAGATGCGCTACGTCGCGTTTGAAGGCGGCGGCGAGCCGGTGACGGCGCTGCTGGGTAGCCACATTCAGGCGGTTTCCGGCGACTTGAGCGAAATGGTGCCCTACCTGCAAGGCGACAAGATTCGCGTACTGGCGGTATACGCCGACCAGCGTCTGCCGGGTCAGTTGGCCGACGTGCCGACCGCCAAAGAACAGGGCTACAACCTGGTATGGCCAATCATCCGTGGGTTCTACGTTGGGCCTAAGGTCAGCGACGCAGAGTACCAATGGTGGCAAGACACCTTCGCCAAGATGATGCAAACCGAGGAGTTCAAAAAGCAGCGGGATATGCGCGGCCTGTTTGAATTCAACCTGACCGGCAAAGAGCTGGATAGCTACGTGAAAAATCAGGTCAATCAATACCGTGAACAGGCGAAAGCCTTCGGTCTGGCCAAGTAATCCCGGGGGCATACCATGAGCGATCGTATCTTTGCCGGACTGTGGCTGCTGCTGTGCATCGGCGGCCTGATCGTCGGCTGGGGCATTCAGAGCGAATACAGCTATGAACCGCTGGGGCCTCGCCCCTTCCCACTGGCCATTCTCAGCCTGATGGCGCTGTGCGCCGCGCTGTTACTGCTGCGCCGTCCGCAAGTGGTCGAATGGCCGCATCACAAAATCCTGCAGCGGCTTATCGTCCTGACGATCGCGCTGGTGTTGTATGCCTGGGGTTTTGAATGGCTGGGCTTTCCGCTGGCCACCGCCCTGCTGACCTTCAGCATTGCCTTGCTGTTCCAGGCAAGCGTGCTGGCGGCGGGTATTTCCGGTGTGGTGATGGGCGTAGCGCTGTATTACGCCTTTGACCGCTTGCTTGATGTCACACTGCCGCTCGGCGTCTGGCTGAGTTAACGGGGGCGATAATGGAAACCTGGATGTATTTATCTCAAGGGTTCGAGGTAGCATTAATACCGCAGAACCTGGTGATCGCCCTGATCGGCTGTTTTGTCGGCACCATCGTCGGCCTGTTGCCGGGGTTGGGGCCGATCAACGGCGTGGCGATCCTGCTGCCGTTAGCCTTCGCGCTGAAGTTGCCGGCTGAATCGGCACTGATTTTGCTGGCGACGGTGTATATCGGCTGTGAATACGGCGGACGCATCTCTTCAATATTACTTAACGTGCCGGGTGATGCTGCGGCGATCATGACCGCGCTGGACGGCTACCCGATGGCGCAGCAAGGGCGCGCCGGCGTGGCGCTGTCAATCTCGGCGGTCAGTTCGTTCGTCGGCTCAATGATCGCCATCGGCGGCATTATCCTGTTTGCCCCGCTGCTGGCACGCTGGTCACTGGCATTTGGTCCAGCGGAATACTTCGCGCTGATGGTGTTCGCCATTGCCTGTCTGGGCAGCATGATGAGCCAGAACCCGCTGAAGTCGCTGTTGGCGGCGCTGATCGGGTTGGGTCTGGCAACGGTTGGCGTGGATGCCAACACCGGCGTTTACCGCTTTACCTTTGACAGCGTGCACCTCTCCGATGGCATTCAGTTTATCGTGGTGGTGATCGGCCTGTTCTCGGTCAGTGAAATTCTGTTGATGCTGGAAAGCACCAGCACCGGCCAGAAACTGGTACGCAAGACCGGCCGTCTGCTGTTTAATCGCCAGGAAGCGGCGCAGTGCGTCGGTCCAACCCTGCGTTCATCGGTGGTCGGCTTCTTCGTCGGCATTTTGCCCGGTGCCGGCGCCACCATCGCCAGCGCCCTGACCTATATGACCGAGAAAAAAATCAGCGGCAACAGCGATACCTTCGGCAAGGGCGATATTCGCGGCGTTGCGGCACCAGAGGCGGCCAACAACGCTTCGGCCTGCGGATCGTTCATTCCAATGCTGACGCTGGGCGTACCCGGTTCCGGCACCACCGCGGTGATGATGGGCGCACTGACGCTGTACAACATCACGCCGGGGCCGGCGATGTTCACCGAGCAACCAGACATCGTCTGGGGGCTGATTGCCGCGCTGCTGATTGCCAACGTGATGCTGTTAATCATGAACATTCCATTGATTGGTTTGTTCACCCGCATGCTGACCATTCCGTTATGGTTCCTGGTGCCGGCCATTGCGGCGGTATCGGCGGTTGGCGTCTACGCGGTGCACAGCACCACCTTTGATCTGCTGTTAATGGTCGGACTGGGGATATTCGGTTACATCTTGCGGAAAATGCACTTCCCGATGTCACCGCTGATCCTCGGCTTCGTACTGGGGGAAATGCTGGAGCAGAACCTGCGTCGCGCACTGTCGATCAGCAACGGCGAGTTCGGCATTCTGTGGGGCAGTTCTATCGCGCAATGCCTGCTGGTGCTGGCGGTGGCGGTGCTGGTGCTGCCACCAATCCTGCGTAAACTGCGCAAGCGCCGCAGCCATACGGTAGAAGCAGCCAAGGTCGAGTAAGCATTAGCGGCATTGACACCTGGGCCGGATTATCCGGCCCCTTTTTTATCGTTTGCTTTAGGTAAATAATTTTATATATGCAGCAAATAAGGCGTTCAAAATCAGGAAAAATAAAATTGATAAATAAAACAAACCCGACTGCCAATTCTATTTTTCACGTGTGACGTCATAAAAAACCATACGCATCACTTGTTCTTGGTAGGAACAATGCTTTCCTTCCTGTCTTTATCATCATAAAGAAATAGCAAATCGCCACCGCCCCAAAAATCCCCGTCTGACAATGAAATGAATAAGGAAAAGGGCATTCATATTTCTCAGGGGAACAGCGGCAATCGTATAAAAAGCCCGATACTGTCATAACAGTATCGGAAGATATTTAAAATGGAGAGCCAAGGTCATTTAATTTCAACACAAGCAATAAATTAGATTTTTATCGTGTGTTCTTATATCGACGACCTTCGCTCTCCTGATGTGACCAGCTACCAGGCCGCCCACCACAGGCGCAGTTTCATCCCCCAGTAGCTGGTCCAACCGGTGGTGCTCTGCACCACCTTGCCCTTATCAATGATGACCAAGGTCGGCGTGACGCCAATCTGCCACTGCGCCGCCAACGCCCCGTTCGGGTCATTGACTACCGGTAGCGATAATCGCTTGCCCGCCAGCCATTCGGCAACCTGCACATCGTCACCGGAACGCAACGCCACGCTCAGCACGTTGTCACCCAGCGCTGCCAGTTTGGCCACGCTGGGGGTGGTGTAACGGCAGACACCACACCACGAAGCCCAAAAATAGACCAGCAATGGCCGTTGCTGGCTGAGTTGTGCCAGCGAAACCGCCGAACCATCGAGCGTGGCTAACTGCTGCTCAGCGAAAGCGTCCGGTGCCTGCGGCGCGCGCAGCGTATCCATCAGCCACACGATGCCGCCAGTTATCAGCAGTAACAACAGTATTTCGCGCGCCCAGCGCTTTAACCTAGCCATTGTTCGCCTTCGCCAGCTGTTGCTTCACCATGCTTTCAAGTTCTTGATACGAGACCGCTCCCGCCAGCATCCGATCGCCGATCAGCGTGGCAGGCGTTCCCTGTACTCCCAACTGTTCCGCCAACTGCATGTTGGTACGCAACGTTTCCATGCTGCGATCGCTTGGCGCAACCGGCTTGACGTTGGTCTTCTGCTGCGCGGCGGCGATGCTGGCATCGTCGTGGAAACCCTTTTTCGCCATCAGCCGCTGGTGCAGCGCCCAGAACTGTTCCGGGTGCTGTTGCCAGGCGGTCAGCGCAATACGCGCCGAACTGACCGAACTTTCCCCCTTGAACGGCAGTAGTTTCACCACCAGCGCCACCTGCGGATACTGCTTGACGATTTTCTCCAGCATCGGATCAAAGCGTTTGCAGTAAGGGCAGTTGTAATCGGTAAAGGTCACCAGCGTCAGTTTGGCGTTTTTCGCCCCCATGCGCGGGCTGGCCGGATCGTCATACAGCGTTTTGGCATTGGCCGCGATAACCTGACTGACCTGCTGGCTGGCGGTCTGCTGCTGCCAGGCATCCACCGCCTGTGCCAATATATCCGGGTTGGATACCATGGTTTCACGCACAATCTCCTTGATGCGCGCCTCCTGTTCAGGGGTAAACGGCGCAGCGGCCCACACCGGCGAAACCAGCATCATCAATACAATCAGTAATTTTTTCATTTTTCAGTTCCTTGAGCGGCACTAAGGGTTTGTAACACGGCATCGCGGGTCAATAATGCTGACAGCACCGTACCGTTTGGCTTAGCTGGGCCATAAATCTGGTTAAACGGCACGGCGACACTGCCGCGACGTTGCAGGAAAGCGGTAATCTCCGCAGAAGGACGGCTCCAGTCGCCGCGCAGCGCCACCACGTCATCGGCGCTCAGCGCCTGTTGCACGTCATCACGCAGCAGCACATTGAATTTATTGGCTTTACAGGTCACACACCAGTCTGCGGTAACGTCCACGAACACCCGTTTATGCTGCGCCAACGCCTGCTCGATCGCCTGTTCCGACAAGGGTTGCCAGTTGATGCGATCCACCAGCGGCTGCCGCCACAGCGAGGCGCTCAGCGAACCGGCCAACAGCGCCACGCCGGCCAACACCAGCACGCCGGCACTGACCATGGCCGCCAGCCGCGCACCGTGTCGATACCAGACCGCCAGCAACAAACAGCACAACAGCACAGCGGCAATAATCCAGGTCGGCACGGCGCCAATATGGTTGGTCATCAGGCTAAGCAGCCACAGCGAAGAGGCCAACATCAGCAGGCCGAGAACCAGGCGTAGCGTATTCATCCAGCGGCCCGGACGCGGCAGGCGCAGCGCCAATGCCGGCCAGGCGGCAATCATCAGCCACGGCAGGCTCATCCCGACGCCCAGCGCCACAAACATGCCCCACAGCACCGGCAGCGGCGCGGCCAGCGCAAACGCGACCGCCGTGCCAAGGAACGGTGCAGAGCACGGCGTCGCCAGCAGCGTGGCAAAGGCCCCCTGCCAGAAATGCCCGCTCATCCCCTGCCCGCCCTGCGTCGCCAGGCGGGTATTGAGGCCGGAGGAGAGCTGCAGATGAAACAGGCCAAACAGATTGGCACTGAACAACAGCGTAATCAGCACCATAAAACCGATAAACCACGGGTTCTGAAACTGGATGCCCCAGCCAAGCGCATGGTTGCTCAGCCGCAGCACGGTCATCAATAGCGCCAACGCCATAAACGACGCCACAATGCCGGCGCTGGAAAGCAAAAACTGCATCCGCACGCTGCGTCGGTCACGTTGTTCCACCTGCAAGATAGCGCTCAGCTTGATGCCCAGTACCGGCAGCACGCACGGCATCAGGTTCAGGATCAAGCCGCCGACCAATGCCATCAACACCGCCTGCCACAACGGGAAAGCGGCCGAATCGGCAGCGGCCAACGGTTCGCCGATGGTCAGCGTTGCCTGCTGCGCGACGCCGCCGTCGCCGATCACCAGCGTCAGGGTTTTGCCTCGCAGATCGGGGGCGCTATCACCCCAGCCGTCGCTGACCGGCACTCGCGCCAGCAGTTGCGTACCGTCGCTGCTGATGCTCGGTTTACCGATATCGACGTCGTCCAGGCTGTCGAAGAACAGCGCCGGCTGTTGCCAGCCTGTGCTACGTTCGGCGCCGATCTGCAGCTCACCGTTCTGGTAACCGGCGCGCAGGTTTTCCGCCAGGCCGCGCTCAATCGGCACCTGCCCCATCGCCTGGGCAAAGTCATGGTTGAACTGCGCATCGTTTGGCGCACTCATATCGAGGCTAAACGGATAGTCGGTCAGAATGCAGACGTTGCTGCAGGTGGAAAGCGTCAGCGTCCCCGCCAGCCGGGTGGGAACCTCACCCTGCATGACGATCGGCAGGCTGACCTGTTGGTGATAGCCCTGGGGTGGAAATCCCGGCAACGTCAAACCGTTGCGGCGTCGGCCAGTACCATTTGGCCGGCGGCGGATTGCCTTGCCAACGGATTGCCGGCGCAATGCCGCCCTCGCCGGGCGAACGCCAATAGGTTTTCCAGCCGTTTTGCAGTTCGACCGACAGCAGCAGGCGAGTTTCGCCAGCTTGCGAAGTATCGGCCCGCAGCCGCACTTTAGCATGATCGTTGGTCGGATTTTGCAGCCAGCCGCTGTCCGCCGCCTGAGCGGCAGGCAGCCACAGCAGTAACAGACAGGCCACGGCCAGTCTGATGATATTCAACATGTTGTTTCTCCATCAATGAGTCAGTAATCGTCCAAAACGGGCGATCGGCTCATTCACGGAACACGCATAATCGGAGATGTACCCTGAGGGTCGGCGGGGAAATGGCGCGCGGAGGCGGAATGCGCAGCCGGGCGGAGAGCGTCGGAGCCAGCAATGCCAGTAACAGACCCAGCCCTAGCAGCACGGTTTCAAACATCACCGGCGGCGCGGCCAACAACGACTTGGCGCTCAGCTCGCACGGCGAACTCCCCGGCGCTTCGGCATGATCATCGCTGCTGGCTGCGGCGCTTACCGTGGGAACGCCAAGCATGATTTGCAACGCATGCAAGCCCGCCATGCGCTGAGTGATGCAGGTCAGCACCACCAGGCAAGCCAGGCATAAAAACCATTTTGCAATTCGTTGCCGTTTGAACATCGCATCCTCGGTTCGGTAATGCGCTTATCTTAGTGGCAACGGAATTATTCGCAACGTTTTGCCTGTAAAGAAATGTCTGACAGACGGTATTGATGGCATCAATTAACAGGTATCATAGGCAGCGTACGTTTTCTTGCACCTGTGCTTTTCGCCGGGTTTGACTTTATTTCTGCACAGCGAAGGACGGGTGATATGCAACCTTTGAGTGGCCCCGGTACCCACAACGTTTCCGATCGTCCTCCGACCGGGGGAAAAACCACTGCCGCTGACGATCAGCCACTCTCGCCGGCACAACGCACCCGGCTGGAAAAACTGATCGTGAAAATCATGGCGCTCAGTCCGGCAAAATCGGCCGAAATATGGGCCACGCTGCGCCACGATCTTGGGGCAAACCGCCCTGCGGCCAACCAGGAGTTGCAGGCTCGCCACTTTGAACCGGCTGAACGGCTGTTGCAGAATCGTCTGGATCAGGTGCAGCGCAGTCATGCCAATCGCCAACTGTTGCAGCAGCTCACCGAACTGCTGCCGCAGGGCAATAATCGCCAGGCGGTCAGCGACTTCATTCGCCAGCAATTTGGTCATACCGTGCTGAGCAAGCTTAGCCATGAACAGCTGCAACAGGTGTTTAACCTGCTGCAAACCGGCGAACTGACCATTCCGCATCCACAGCAGAGTGCCACCAGCGATCGTCCACTGTTGCCGGCCGAGCACCAAAACCTGCAACAGCAGGTTACCCGGCTCAGCGCCGCCACCGGCGAATCACCGGCGAAAATCTGGCAGAGCCTGCTTGATTTGACCGGCGTTAAAACCAGTGAGCCACTGCCGGCACGGCATTTCCAACTGCTCAGCCAATACCTGCAGGCCAGGGTGGCGCTCAGCTCGCAAAGCGCACCAACGCTGAACAACCTGCTGGCACTGCTAAAACAGCCGGCGGACCCGCAAGAGCAGCAGCAGCTGTTCGACTATTGCCAGTCGCGCTTTCACTGCGTTGCTAACGCCCCGCTGACCCACACGCAGATCAACAACCTGATTAACCAGCTGTTTGGCCCGCCGGCTGGAAAAAGCCGGTGCCGCACCGGCCATTCACAACGACTCACCAACGCCGTTGCTCAAACCCGTTGATCGCTGCGCTACCGCAACCGTGGCAAGCGGCGCTCGGTAAACGCATGCTGGCATTTGCCGCACTGATCGTGGTGCTGCTGCTGGTGCTGGCGATGATGTTTTAACTTCAGCCGCAGCCGCAATCTTGCGGCGCCGCCCAATCCAGCAACGAACCGCTGGACTCACCGATGGCCAACGGATGGCCGTCGCGCAACCAGAAGTCCAGCCCGCCAATCAGCTCCTTAACCCTGAAACCGTGCCTGGCCAGCTTATAAGCCCCCTTGGTGGAGCCGTTGCAGCCAATACCGTCGCAATAGGTGACATATACCTTGTCACGTGACAACTGCCGGGTACTGACCTCATCCATCAACCGATGCGGAAAACTGATCGCACCGGGGATATGCCCGGCGGCATATTGCTGTGCCGAGCGGGTATCAATCACCACGATACCATCAATCGCCTGGCGTAAATCTTCTGCTACATCCCATGCATCGGCGTAATAGCCGAGCTTGGCCGTCAAATAGGCCAGACTGTCGGCCGGATCGGCCGCCGGAAAGGCTAAAACCTGTGAATCCTGTACCATTGCGTTATCCTGTTGTCGGTATCGTCAGGTGACAATCATGCCCGAATTTGGTCTTATAATTGATACCCATTTCGTCATCTGGACAAGACCGATTATGCCGCAGACGCTGCTTACGCTGTTCCAACAGCCGCAACAGGCCGCCACCACCCTGCGCGATCGGGTGTGCAGCACGCTACGCCGCGCCATTCATGGCGGTACGCTGGTCAGCGGCCAGCGCTTGCCCTCCTCGCGCCTGCTGGCCGCCGATTTAGGCATTTCACGCGTTACCGCCGAAGCGGCCTATGGGCAACTGGAAGCCGAAGGTTATTTGCAACGCCGCGTCGGCCAGGGCACCTTTGTGGCGATTACCGTCACCCGGTCGCCCCCCTCCCGGCTGCCGCACCGTCGCCCTCGACTATCGCAGCGCGGCGAGCAGATTCTCCACACCGGTGGCTGTCGCGATCCGCAACAACCGCTGCCTTTCGCCGCCGGTTCGCCCGACCTGCGCGCCTTTCCGCTGAAACTGTGGCAGCAGCTCAGTGCTCAGCAGCTGCGATTGCATGGCGGAAAAACTGCTGCGCTATGGCGATCCGCAAGGCTATCTGCCGCTGCGTGAAGCCATTGCCGGTCACGTCAGTCAAACCCGCGGCGTGAACTGCGATGCACGGCAGGTGGTGGTACTGACCAGTTCTCAGCAGGCGTTGCAGCTGATCGCCACTCTGCTGCTCGACGCCGGCGATCGGGTGTGGATGGAAGAACCCGGCTATGCCGGGGCGCGTAACGCCTTTGTCAGCGCAGGGGCGCAATTGATACCCGTGGCGGTTGACGATGCCGGACTCGCGCCGTCGCCGGGGTTACCGACGCCGCGCCTGATCTATCTGACGCCGTCGCACCACTACCCGACCGGCGTGGCGCTCAGTCTGGAACGCAGGCTGGCCCTGCTGGCATTGGCGCAACGGCAGCAGACGTGGATCGTCGAGGACGACTACGACAGCGAGTTTCATTACGACGGCCAGCCGATGCCCGCCATGCAAGGTCTGGATCGTCATGGCAACGTGTTGTATCTCGGAACCTTTTCCAAAGCGCTGTTCCCTTCGCTGCGGCTGGCGTATCTGGTGCTACCGCCGGCGCTGGTGGATGCCTTCGTCACCGCACGTACGGTTTATGACGGCCACTGCGCCCAGTTGGCGCAGGCGACGACCGCCGAATTTATCCGTCAAGGCCACTTCGCTGCCCATATTCGCTATATGCGTCAGCTGTACCGTAGCCGTCGCGATTGTCTGCAACAGCAGATTCAGCGGCACTGGGTGCACTTTGCCGTGCCGCAACCCACGCCTGGCGGGTTGCAGCTGTGCGTCTGGCTACCGACCGGGCAAGAAGCCGACCTGAGCCGCCAGGCGCAGCAAGCCGGTGCGATCGCGCCTGGGCTGGCGGAGCTGTACGCCAGTCCGTCAAACCGACGAGACGGCTGGCTGCTGGGCTTTTGCTGCCCTGACCCCGGGGGAAATCAGTAACGCGGTTGAGCGGCTGGCACGGCTCAAGCCCCGCGATTGAATGGACAACGCCGCCGTTTCGCTTTAAAACCATAATACATCCACAGCGAGGACCTCTCATGACCCGTGCCATTGCCGACCAACTGACCGAACGTTTTTTCCGTTATCTGGCCATTTCCAGCCAGAGCGATGCCGCCGCAACCACCTTGCCGAGCAGCCCGGGTCAGCATCATATGGCGCAGCTGCTGGCGGAAGAACTGACGCAACTGGGGTTGGAACAGGTGCAGATCGACCAGCATGCCACCGTGACCGCGCGCAAACCCGGCAATCAGCCCGGCGCGCCGCGCATCGGTTTCATTACGCATATTGATACCGTGGATGTCGGCCTGTCGCCGGACATTCACCCGCAGGTGCTGCGCTTCACCGGTGACGATTTGTGCCTCAACGCCACGCAGGACATCTGGCTGCGTACCGCCGAACACCCTGAAATTCTGCCCTATCGCGATCAGCAGATCATTTTCAGCGACGGCACCAGCGTGCTGGGTGCCGACAATAAGGCTGCGGTGACGGTAGTGATGACGCTACTGGCAAATCTGACCAGCGCCGATCGTCACGGCGATATCGTGGTGGCGTTTGTGCCCGACGAGGAGATCGGTCTGCGTGGTGCCAAGGCGTTGGATCTGGCGCGATTTGAAGTGGATTTCGCCTATACCATAGACTGCTGTGAACTGGGTGAAGTGGTGTATGAGAACTTTAATGCCGCCGCGGCGGTGATTGATATCGAAGGGGTCCCGGCCCACCCGATGTCGGCCAAAAACGTGCTGATTAACCCGATCCGCGTCGCAACCGACATCATCAATCACTTTGACAGCAAAGACACGCCGGAGCATACCGACGGCCGCGAAGGCTATTTCTGGTTCAACGATATTACCGCCAATGCCAACCACGCCACGCTGAAAGTCTCGATCCGCGACTTTGATTTAATCGCCTTCAACGCCCGCAAAGCGAAACTCGCCGCAGTAGTACAGCAGGTGGCGGCCAATTACCCGCGCGCCAAAGTCAGCTGTGCCGTTAGCGATATCTACAGCAACATCAGCAATTCGATTGGCGAGGATAAACGGGCGATAAACCTGATTTTGGCGCGTTGGCGGCCCACGGCATCCCGCCCAAGGTGATCCCGATGCGCGGCGGTACCGACGGCGCGGCGCTGTCCAGCCGTGGCGTGCTGACACCGAACTACTTTACCGGTGCACACAATTTCCATTCGCGCTTCGAATTCCTGCCGGTCAACGCGTTCGTGAAATCCTATCAGGTCACCCGCAGCATTTGCCTGCTGGCAGCCAGGTAGTCCAGGACGCTCGGCGGCACCGCTGGTGATGCCAAAAGACATTTTTGCCGCCAGCCCTTTTCATTTGCCATGCTTTGCTCTATTTGTAGCGCCCTTGTTTACGTTAAAGGATTTTCCGATGGCCAACTTTTTTGCCAAAGGCCTGTTATTGAGCGTCGCATTTGGCCTGCTGACTGCCTGTAACGACACCGAAACCCGCCCGCAGCTCGATATTGACGGCAAAACGATGGGTACATTTTACAGCGTCAAAATCAGCGGTCAGTTGAGCGAAAGCCGCCAACAGTTGCAACAGGAAATCGACGCCCTGCTGGAACAGGCCAACGACGACATCTCCACCTATCGTGCCAATTCGGTGCTGTCGCGCTTTAACCAGTCACGCAGCGCCGAGCCTCAGCCGATCCCCCGAGGGATGGCCGACATCATTCTCACCGCCCAGCGTATCGGCCGTGACACCGGCGGTGCAATGGATATCACCGTCGGCCCGCTGGTGAATCTGTGGGGCTTCGGCCCGGACAAGCGACCGGTAACCATCCCCAGCCAACGGCAAATCGATGCGGCGAAGAACGACATCGGGCTGCAACACCTGAAACTGATCGCTGACCAGCGCGGCGAATGGCTGCAAAAGGATTTGCCGGATCTCTACGTTGACCTTTCCACTCTCGGCGAAGGCTACGGCGTTGACCAGTTGGTCAAATTGATGGCGCGCAAGGGCATTACCAATTATCTGGTGTCCGTGGGTGGTGCGGTATCGTCTCGCGGGGTGAACGGCCAGGGTAAGCCGTGGCGGGTGGCGATCCAGAAGCCGACCGATCGCGAAAACGCGGTGCAGGCGCTGGTGGACTTGCACGGTTACGGCATCAGTACCGCCGGCAGTTACCGCAACTATTTCGAGCAGAAAGGCCAGCGTTATTCGCACGTCATCGATCCGACTACCGGCCGGCCAATCGTTCATCAACTGGTGTCAGCCACGGTGATTGCACCGACCGCGCTGGAAGCCGACGGCTGGGATACCGGCTTGATGGTACTGGGAACGGAAAAAGCGCTGAAACTGGCGCAAGAGAAAGGTCTGGCGGTGTATTTGATCGGTAAAACCGATAACGGCTTCACTGCCGTGATGACGCCGCAGTTCAAGGCGTTCCTGGTGCAGTAGTCTGGTATATCGCCTGGCGCGCCGTCTATCTCGCTTTTTGGCAACGATGGACATGCCGCGGTGG
Source organism: Serratia odorifera (assembly GCF_900635445.1). Lineage (NCBI taxonomy): Bacteria > Pseudomonadati > Pseudomonadota > Gammaproteobacteria > Enterobacterales > Yersiniaceae > Serratia > Serratia odorifera. Next base: position 3,034,314 of record NZ_LR134117.1, on the reverse strand, counting down.
CGATATAACGCAGCGTTCAATCCTGCGATGCCGGATTGAACGCTGCTGACAGCCCTTATTTGGTCAACGCAATAATACCCAGCGTCAGACCGGCAACGGCCGCGGCACCACCGGCGATTGCGCCCGCGGTTTCCCAGTTGTCCTGCGTGGTGCCCTTCATGCAGGTGTTGGTATGCACCAGTCGCCCCTGATCGTCATAAACCGGGACGCACGGTGAGTTGGTGGCGCAACCGGCCAAAACGGCCGACAGTAACCCAACCGCAATTAACTTTTTCATACTTTTTTGCCTCAATGTTCGATCACTAGTAAACGCTACGCCGAGCGATAATCACGCTACCTGCCTATTGTATGCGCAAATATGACGGGAACGAATCGATGATGTGGCTAGCGCGGTGATTTGGGAAAACTCTGAACCGCCCGCCAACGGGGGGGAAAAGTAAAAAGCCCGCGTTATCGCGGGCTTGATCGGCAATTGATGCTGTAACGGCTTATTTAGCCAGTTTACGCATCACCAGCGTGGCGTTGGTACCACCAAAACCGAAGCTGTTAGACATGACGGTAGTCAGCGCACGCTCGGTTGGCTGAGTCACGATGTCCATGCCAGCCGCTTTTTCGTCCAGATTATCGATGTTGATGCTAGGCGCAATAAAGCCATGCTCAACCATCAACAGGCTGTAGATGGCTTCCTGCACGCCTGCCGCACCCAGCGAGTGACCGGTCATCGCCTTGGTGGACGAGATGGCCGGGGTGGTGTCGCCGAACACTTCACGGATCGCGCCCAGTTCCTTGACATCGCCAACCGGCGTAGAGGTGCCGTGTACGTTGATGTAATCGATCGGCGTGTCCAGATCCTGCATTGCCATGCGCATGCAACGCACCGCGCCTTCGCCTGATGGAGCAACCATGTCGGCGCCATCGGAGGTCGCGCCATAGCCGACGATTTCCGCATAGATATGCGCACCGCGCGCCAGAGCGTGTTCCAGTTCTTCAACCACTACCATGCCGCCGCCGCCGGCGATGACGAAACCGTCACGCGCTGCGTCGTAGGTACGGGAGGCTTTTTCTGGCGTGTCGTTGTAGCTGGTGGACAGTGCGCCCATCGCATCGAACTCACAAGCCATTTCCCAGCACAGTTCTTCACCGCCGCCGGCAAACACCACGTCCTGCTTGCCCAGTTGAATCAGCTCAACCGCATGGCCGATACAGTGTGCCGAAGTGGCGCAGGCAGAGCTGATCGAGTAGTTAACGCCACGGATTTTGAACGGCGTCGCCAGACAGGCAGAAACGCCGGATGCCATGGCCTTGGTCACCATATACGGCCCCACGCCGCGCAGCCCCTTGGCGCGCATACCGTCGGAACCGGCAACCTGGTTACGTGGCGAACCACCGCCAGAACCTACTACCAGGCCGGTGCGTTCGTTAGAAACCTGATCGGCGGCCAGGCCGGAATCCTTGATGGCTTCTTCCATGGAAAGAAAGGCATAAACTGACGCATCGCTCATGAAGCGCATCACTTTACGATCGATAAGACCGGTCGTGTCCAGTTTAACATCACCCCATACGTGACTACGCATGCCGGAATCTTTCAGTTCCTGGGAGAAAGTGATCCCAGAACGTCCTTCCCGCAGGCTCGCCAGGACCTCCTGCTGGTTGTTACCAATGCTGGAGACGATTCCCAGGCCAGTAATCACTGCACGTTTCATTCAATACCTCTTCCACAATTGTTGCTTTCGGGATTTTGCATCGCACTCTAGCGTACAGTTGTACGCCGAACAAGTCCGATCAGCGTTTTTCAGTGTAATTCTGATCCAGTTTGCGCCGCAGCGCCAGCGCCGTTAGAATCGCGTCACCCCCTTGAATTATGAGCAACTGACCGTGAGCCACGCCCCCATCCAAACCGCCGCATTATCCTGGAACGAACAAGGTACACCTGTTTCGAAACAGTTTGATGACGTCTATTTTTCCAATCAGGATGGGCTGGAAGAAACCCGTTACGTCTTTCTTAACGGCAATCGGCTGCCTGCCCGTTTCGCCGAGCACCCGCGCGCGCTGTTTATCGTTGCGGAAACCGGCTTTGGCACCGGGCTTAATTTCCTGACGCTGTGGCAGGCATTTGACCGCTTCCACCGCGCCGCGCCGGACGCCACGCTGCAACGTCTGCACTTCATCAGTTTTGAAAAGTTCCCGCTGCAACCGGCGGATCTCGCCGCGGCACACGCGCGCTGGCCGGAGTTGGCGCCGTATGCCGAGCAATTGCGCGCCCAGTGGCCGCTGCCGTTGCCCGGCTGTCACCGGCTGCTGCTGGCCGACGGCCGCGTTACGCTCGATCTGTGGTTTGGCGACGTCAACGCGCTGCTGCCGCATTTTGACCACAGCATGGACAATCAGGTAGACGCCTGGTTCCTTGATGGCTTCGCGCCGGCCAAAAACCCGGAAATGTGGAGCGAGCAACTGTTTGATGCCATGGCGCGTTTTGCCCGCCCGCAGGGCAGTTTCGCCACGTTCACCGCCGCCGGGTTTGTGCGCCGCGGTTTGCAACAGGCCGGGTTTGAAGTGACGCGCAGCAAGGGCTTTGGCCAAAAACGCGAAATGCTGATCGGCACACTGGCGGCCGAAACGCCCCCCGCCAGCAACCCGACGCCCTGGTACAGTCGCCCCGCAGCCGCAAGGGTCGACGAGGTTGCGCTGATCGGCGGCGGCATCGCCAGCGCCCTCATCGCGCTGGCCCTGCTACGCCGCGGTGCCAGGGTCACGCTGTACTGCGCCGACGACGCGCCGGCGGCAGGCGCCTCCGGCAATCGCCAGGGTGCGCTGTACCCATTGCTCAATGGCCGCAATGACCCACTGGAGCGTTTTTTCAGCGCCGCTTTCCCATTCGCACGCCGACTGTATGACATGCTGGCCAAACAGGGCATTGAATTCGATCATCACTGGTGCGGCGTCACCCAGTTGGGCTATGACGACAAAAGCGCCGGCAAAATCGCCAACATGCTGGCGACCGGAGTGGCCAGACGCACTGGCATTTGCCGCCGACCGCGCCACGCTCAGCGCATTGTGCGGCGTGGATAGCGGGTTTGCCGGTATCAACTATCCGCAAGGCGGCTGGCTGTGCCCGGCCGAACTGACCCGCAACGCCATTGCCTTTGCCGAGCAGCAGGGGCTGGTGTGTCACTATCGCCACCGGCTCGACGGTCTGACGCCGTCCAGCGTCGGCTGGCAACTGGCCTTCGGTAACGGCGTGACGTCGCAGCATGCCAGCGTGATCCTGGCCAACGGTCATCAACTGCCCAATTTGCCGTTTACCGCCGCGCTGCCGGTTGTCGCCGTACGTGGACAGGTGTCGCATATCCCCACTGCGCCAGCGCTCGGTCAATTGAAACAGGTACTGTGTTATGAGGGCTATCTGACACCGCTGAACCCGCGTAATCAGCAACATTGCATCGGCGCCAGTTATCAACGCGGCGACACTGCCAGCGACTATCGTGAAACGGAACAACAGGAAAATCGCGCACGTCTGCTGCGCTGTCTGCCCGAACAAAGCTGGACGCAACAGGTAGACGTCAGCGATCGACAGGCACGTTGCGGGGTACGCTGCGCGTCACGCGATCATTTGCCAATGGTCGGCGCGGTGCCGGATTATGCGCAAACGCTGACCCAGTATCAGCATTTGCAACGCCAGCGCCAACGCGCAGAAAGTATTGCCGAAGCACCGAGCTACCCAAATCTGTTTATGCTGGGCGCTTTGGGTTCACGGGGATTGTGTTCCGCACCGCTGGCGGCGGAGATTCTGGTGGCGCAGATGTTTGGCGAACCGTTGCCGGGTGAGGGTGACGTGCTGGCGGCGTTGAATCCAAACCGCATGTGGGTGAGAAAATTACTGAAGGGGCGTCCGGTATAAGGGCTATTGTCTCCCCTTCCTCTCACGCCCTGGCAGACCGGGCGTGAGAGGAAAGCGCCGGTCAGGCGTTGGCCAGCGCGGTCTGGTACAGGTTTTCCCACATGCCTTCAACCAGCGCCTGATCCGGTGGCGAAAGCTCACCGGCACGAATCGCCTGGTGCAGGCTGTGCTCCACCCGGACTTTCAGCCCTTCGGCGCTATGCTCACCGTTTTCTTCCGCTTCAGCCACCGCCAGGGTCAGATGACCGCGCAGGTAGCCACCGGCAAACAGTTCATCGTCACTGGCGTGGTCTACCATGTCATCAATCAGCGCCAAAATGCGCGCTTCGAATTCAGCGATCATTGCTTTTCCTCATTCAATTAAAGCGGCAACATCAGTTGAGATCTTCCGGATACGGAAAATGCTCTGCCACCAGCGGTGGCGTATTGTAAAACGATTGTAACGCCTGAATAAAGCGCGCCGGTCGTGTGGGTATGCCTTTTTCCAGCAGTTCCAGCACCCGTTGACGCACTTTTCGCTGGAACGCGATCCGATCCGGCTCGCAATCACCGTTCAGATTGTCGCAGCTGACGTTGAACGGAAAGCCTGCGGCGACGCAGAACATCCATTCCAATGCCTGTGGCTTGACTTCTACCGCTTCAAATTCGCTTTGCGTCTGCGCGTCGCGCCCATCAGGGCAATACCAATAGCCGAAATCCACCTGTTTGCGCCGCTCGTCACCGGCAATACACCAGTGGGAAATCTCGTGCAGGCCGCTGGCGTAAAAGCCGTGGGCAAATACGATACGGTGATACGGCAACTGCTGGTCCGCCGGCAGATAGATCGGCTCGTCGTCGCCCTTGACCAGGCGCGTTTGATAATCGTCGCTGAAACAGCGGTTAAAAATATCAATCAGGTCAGTATATTGGTGTGTGTTTTGTACGTCTGACATAGGTAAAACCCGATAACCACAAAAATAGAGTGGTAATTATTCCACTTCAGTGCTGTTTTGGCTTGTTAAAAATGCATCGACAACCAGCGCTGGATTTCCACGCCGTGATTATCGTACAGCAATTTCAGGCTCATAATCAGCGAAACGATAACGATCATTGGTCGAATCAGCTTCTGCCCGCGCGTCAGTACCATATGTGCGCCAATGCGCGCGCCCAGCACCTGCCCGACCAGCATCACCAGGCCGATCCCCCACAGTACTTTGCCGCCCATGATAAAAAATATCAGGCTGCCGAAGTTGGAGGTGAAATTAAGCACTTTGGCATGTGCGGTGGATTTCGCCAGATTGAAACCACACAGCGTGACGTAAGCCAGCGCGTAGAACGAGCCGGCGCCAGGGCCGAAAAAGCCGTCGTAAAAACCGACGCAGCCGCCCGCCACCAGCCCAAACGGCAGCGCACTCAGGCGGCGCTGACGATCGCTTTCCCCCAAACGTGGCGTCAGCAGGAAATACAGCCCGATGCCAATCACCAACAGTGGCAACATCTGGCGCAGCAGATCGGCACGCATATGCTGTACCAGGATCGCGCCCGCTATCGAACCGAGCAGCGTCAGCAGAATGGTCAGTTTCTGATCGTTGAGATTGACCGCTTTGCGGCGGATGAAATACAAACTGGCGGAGAACGACCCGCCCACCGACTGCAATTTATTGGTGGCCAGCGCTTCCGCCGGGGGAACCCCCACCGCCAGCAACACCGGTACGGTCAGCAGACCGCCACCGCCGGCGATGGAGTCAATAAACCCTGCCAGTAATGCCACGGCAAACAACGCCCCGAGCATTTCGGGGCCGACCATAAACCAATCCATTTTTTATTCCGCAGCGAAATGATTATCCAACAACGCCTGACAAGACGGCGGCAACGGCGGCACTACCGGTTTACCCGGCTTCGCGCTTGGCTGATGCGGCTCGAACCAACTGGCTAATTCAGCGCCGCAGCCATCTCCGGCCGGTGGCGGATCCTGATCCTTGCATTCCAGACTGTCCGGCGGGCAACTCAAGCGCACGTGCATATGCGCACGATGGCCGAACCACGGACGCACTTTGTGCAGCCAGGCGCGATCGCTGCCCGCGTCGTCGCACAACCGCTGCTTGATCGCCGGGTTGACGAAGATGCGCGTCACTTCTCTGTCCTGCGCCGCCAGTTTAATCAACGAGGCGATTTGCGGCTGCCACTGGCTGTCGCGTACGCGCTTGCCGTCACCGCTCACCAAATCGATCGGTTGCGGTTTGAGCAGTTGCTGCGAACTCCAGCGCTGGCGTGGCAATTGCAGCCAGATATCGACGTCCAGTCCCGACTGATGGCTGGCATGGCCGCTGCTGAAGCGCCCGCCGGCCGGCATCGCCATGTCGCCGATCAATACCGTGCCCAGCCGTTGCTGGCTGGCCTGATTACCGAGACGCTGGATAAACGCCAGCAGATCCGGGTGACCGAAATAACGTCGCTGGTCCTGACGCATGACCTGATAATCCGCCGCGTTCAACGGCAACGGCTGCGCGCCGATAATGCACCCATTGGCAAAGCCGCCGATCGCCTGCGCCGAACCGGCCACCGGATGCGAGATTTGCTGCCACGGTGTCAAGGCCAGCGCGGACCCCGATGCCATCAGGGCCGCCAGGCCCAACATCCATTTTTTCATTGTTATCGTCACCCGATTGCGAAATCCCGTGTTACCAACGCGGTACGTCGGACACCACGTCACCGTTTTGCGCCCGCTGGCGCAGCAGATGGTCCATCAGCACGATCGCCATCATCGCCTCGGCGATCGGCACCGCCCGGATACCGACACAGGGATCGTGGCGACCGCGAGTCACCATTTCGACCGCTTCACCCTGGCGGTTGATGGTGCGGCCCGGCACCATAATGCTGGAGGTGGGTTTCAACGCCAGATGCGCGATAACCGGTTGACCGCTGCTGATGCCGCCGAGGATGCCGCCGGCATGGTTGCTCTGGAAGCCTTGCGGGGTAATTTCATCGCGGTTTTCACTGCCGCGCTTGCTGACCACGGCAAACCCGTCGCCGATTTCGACGCCTTTCACCGCGTTGATGCTCATTAGCGCATGCGCCAGATCGGCATCCAGACGGTCAAACACCGGCTCGCCAAGGCCGACAGGCACGTTTTCGGCCATTACGCTGACTTTGGCGCCGATGGAGTCCCCCTCTTTCTTCAGTGCGCGCATCAGTTCGTCCAACGCTTCCAGCTTGTCCGGGTCCGGGCAGAAGAACGGGTTCTGCTCAACCTGCTCCAATCTTTCAGCTCGCAGGTTACGTCACCGATCTGCGCCAGATAGCCGCGAACTTTTACGCCAAACTTCAGTTCGAGGTATTTTTTGGCGATCGCCCCTGCCGCCACGCGCATCGCGGTTTCTCGTGCCGAAGAACGGCCGCCGCCACGATAGTCGCGCACGCCATATTTTTGTTCATAGGTATAATCCGCATGCCCCGGACGGAACAGATCCTTGATAGCACCGTAATCCTGCGAGCGTTGGTCGGTATTTTCGATCAGCAGCCCAATGCTGGTGCCGGTGGTGACGCCGTCGAACACGCCGGAAAGAATGCGCACCCGATCCGGCTCGCGACGTTGGGTGGTATAGCGCGAGGTGCCCGGACGGCGGCGGTCCAGGTCATGCTGCAAATCTTCTTCGGTCAGCGGAATGCCCGGTGGCACGCCGTCAACGATACATCCCAGCGCCACACCGTGCGATTCACCGAATGTAGTGACGCGGAATAACTGTCCAATACTGTTGCCTGCCATCACGGCTCCTTACTTCCCTGCCGCTTTCACGCCGCCTGGCGAGGGGCGGTTCAGGCTCGTCCGTGGGTTCGGCAAACCCGACGCCCGGCGGCGACGTGAAAACGCTGAGGGATACTCATTTTTATTATCAGGCCCGCTGGGCAGGCCTGGGGAAATCATCAGCTGCGGTACATGCTGAAATGGTCTTTACAGTCAACCAACTGCTGTTTGGTCAGCATGAACACGCCGTCACCGCCGTTTTCGAACTCCAGCCAGGTGAAGGGAATATCCGGATACTGCTCCATCAGATGTACCATGCTGTTGCCCACTTCACAAATCAGCACGCCGTCGTCGCTGAGGAAATCCGGCGCACAGGCCAGAATGCGACGCACCAGTTTCAGGCCGTCACTGCCCGCAGCCAGGCCAGTTCCGGCTCGAAGCGGAACTCCTGTGGCAGATCGGACATGTCTTCGGCATCGACGTATGGCGGGTTGGTGACGATCAGATCGTACTGGATCGGCGGGACTTCCCGGAACAGATCGGAGCGGATCGGGATCACCTGATGCTCGACGCCGTGCGCCTGAATATTGCGCTCGGTAACCGCCAGCACCTCACTGGAGATATCAACCGCGTCCACTTCCGCTTCTGGGAAGGCGTAACCGCAGGCGATGGCGATGCAGCCGCTGCCGGTGCACATATCCAGGATATGGCGTGGTGGGTGTGGGATCAACGCGCTGAAACGGTCGTTGATCAATTCGCCGATTGGCGAGCGTGGCACCAATACGCGTTCATCGACGTAAAACTCCATGCCGCAGAACCAAGCCTTATTGGTCAGATAAGCGACAGGAATACGCTCGTTGACGCGGCGAATCACGCGCTCACGATACGGTGGCGCTCGCTGGAGGTCAGGCGCGCTGAACGCATGTCTTCAGGAATATCCAGCGGCAGGTACAAACTCGGCAGAACCAGCTGCACCGCTTCGTCCCACGGATTATCGGTTCCGTGACCATAATAGATATTGGCGGCGTTAAAACGGCTTACGGTCCAACGCAGCATATCCTGAATGGTATGCAGTTCGTTCACTGCTTCGTCGACGAAAATTTTGTCCAATGTGCCCTCCGGCAGGCGGCTGTGATTCATGAGATAGCCGCATAGTTTGCCATGAAAGCCCGCGACAAATCAGCTTCGATACCCTAAATAATTGGCGCAACATCCGGCGGCAGGCAAACGCCCTGTCGCCGCCGCTCTGGCGGAGCGCATGCGCCGCCAACGGCGAGATGGCAGGCAGCATATCGGCCTACGTCACTACCGATGACGGTTTTGCTTCGCCAGACCACGGGCACAGGCTAAACTGTCGCGATGAATAATTTCCGGTGAATGAATTAATGAAAAACAGACACCCTCTGAGCAAAGATGAATTGCAGCTCTTCAGAGAGTCGGTGACAGGCGCCAAGAAGCTGCGTCAGGACACCATCGTCCACCGGCAGCCCAAACCTACCGCCAGGCAGGCCGCACCGCAGCGGCTGATGCAGGAGCAGGTCGATGCCAGTTTTTATTTTTCTGATGAATTCCAGCCGCAGCTGGATGACGAAGGCCCAGCGCGCTACGTGCGCCCCGGCTATAGCCATTTTGAATTGAAAAAACTGCGGCGTGGCGATTACCTGCCGGATCTGTTCCTCGATCTGCACGGTTTGACGCAGCTGCAGGCCAAACAGGAACTGGGGGCGCTCATCGCCGCCTGTAAACGCGAGCATGTGCACTGCGCCTGTGTGATGCACGGCCACGGTAAGCATATTCTCAAGCAGCAGACGCCGTTATGGCTGGCACAGCACCCAGACGTGCTGGCGTTCCATCAGGCACCGAAAGAATGGGGTGGCAGCGCGGCGCTGCTGGTGTTGGTCGAGCTGGCTGAATAATTCAGCGCAAGAATGACAAAGGGCGATGTTTAGCATCGCCCTTGGGGTTCATCGTCGCATTGTCCGCGTCAGACTTTCGCCATCAGCTGCGACGGGCTGACCTGCCATTCCAGTTTCCCCTGGCTGCCGTCGGCCGCCAGTTCAACGTTGGCAATCGCCGACGTGGCAAACATTGGCGGGCATTCGCCCGGGCAGAGTTCCGCCACCAGGTAGCCCACCAGCGGCAGATGCGAGACGATCAACACCGCGCCTACCCCTTGTTGCGCCAGCAGTTGCAGATAACTCCCCACCAGTGAGGCATCGCCACCTGGGGTGAGTTCCGGCAGCACTTCTTCGCCTTCCGGCAGCGTCAACGCTTCACGCACCGTTGTCAGCGTCTGTTCGGCTCGCAGGTAAGGGCTGACCAGCACGCGTTCAATATCCACTGACTTGGCATTTAGCCAGGCCGCCATCTGACGAGACTCATCACGGCCACAAACGGTAAGAGGCCTTACCGCATCGCTGGCCGCCTCGAGTGCCGCCTCTCCCGTGACGCATAATCAAAACTTGCATATTGCACCGCTGTTGTTGACAAAATAACGCTATACAGAAACGCAGAGCGTGCTGTATCGCCGAATACCTATAGCTCAAGAGCACAAGTGCTTCAAAACGATAACGCGCCGTCTCTCTATGGCGGCCGGGCATTTTGCCTGAAAGTTCACGTAAAGAAAACGCTGTTTTTTGCACCAACGGCAGCGTAGCGTGAATCCATCGCTCACTTGACAACCAATTCAACGGGTTGAATTTTAGCCAACCCCTGATAAAAGTTTTTTTATCGTGATGCCACATTCATCACCACGCGGTTACGTTACCTCGCCCTAATCTCCCTGTACAGCGTCCGGAATTGACGCTGTTGCAAGGAGTGATGAGGATCACATTGCAGCCTTATTGCTACTGTAGTGCAAATCGGGCTGCCATGCCGTTAACCGCCGGGTATTTTAGCGCGGATAAAAGCGCTCTCCCTGCTGTGCCATACGCTGCAAGCGCTCGCAGGGCGCAAAATGTTCGCCGTATTGCTGTTGCAGATAGTGCAGGGTTTTCACCACCTTTTCCGCGCCAAGCCGATCGATATAACGGAACGGCCCGCCAAGGAATGGCGGGAAGCCAATGCCGAACACCGCACCAATATCGCCGTCGCGCGCGCTGCGAATCACCCCTTCGTCCAGGCATCGCGCCGCCTCGTTCAGCATCATCATCACGCAGCGCTGGGCAATCAGCGCCGGTTCGAGATGCGCCTTTGGCGTCACGCCCAGCAGGGAATACACCTCGCTGTCGGCGCGTTTGCCGCGCTGCCGCTGCTGGCCTTCGCTCGGGTAGAGATAAAAACCACGCCCATTTTTGCGCCCTTTGCGGCCGTCCTTCAATAGCGCATCAAACGCCGCCGGCGCGGCAAAACGCGGGCCCAGTTCGTTGACCAGCACCGGGATGATTTTGGTGCCGACATCGATGCCGACCTCATCAAGCAGCGTAATCGGCCCAACCGGGAAACCGAAATCCACCAGCGCCTTATCCAGGGATTCCATCGGCTCGCCGGCCAGCAGGCAACGGGCAGCTTCATTGATATAGGGCGCCAGAATGCGGTTGACGTAAAATCCGGCCCGATCGGCCACCACTATCGCCGTTTTGCCCTGTTTGTGCGCCAGGGCAACGGTGGTGGCAATGGTTTCCTCACGGGTACCGGCATGCGGGATCACTTCCACCAGCGGCATTTTATCCACCGGACTGAAATAATGCAGGCCGACCACCTGCTGCGGCCGCTGCGCCTTGGCGGCAATCTGGCCAATCGGCAGTGACGAGGTATTGGAGGCAAATACCGTGTGCGGTGCGGTGTGCTGTTCTACTTCGGCCACCATGCGCTGTTTCAGTTCCAGATCCTCGAACACCGCTTCCACCACGATATCCACCCGGTCAAAACCGCTGTAATCGGTGGTGCCGGAAATCAGCATCATCTGCTTTTGCCGTTCGGCTGAGCGCATGCGCTTGCTGCGTACCCGTTTGCCAAGCACCTGCCAACTGTACTTCAGCGCATGGTTGATGCCCTGCTCGTTGATATCCTTGATGCGCACCGGCAAACCGCCGCGCATGGCGGTAACGCAGGCAATGCCACCGCCCATCAAGCCACCGCCCAAAATACCTACGCGCTGCAGTTCACGCGGCTGTGCATCGCCGCCACGCTCTTTTTTCAACGCGGTAGAAGCAAAGAACAGGCTGCGCAACGCGGCGGACTGTGGCGTCATCGCCAGTTCGCCGAACGCGCGCGCCTCGGCCTGATAGCCATGGCCGCTGCCCTGCTCCAGACCAGCGCGCACCACCTGAATAATGCGCTCCGCCGCCGGGTAATTACCGTGGGTTTTTGCCAGCGTTTTCTTACGCACCACGCTGAAGAGCAGGCTTCGCCCCAGCGGCCCGTTCATCAGACGCTCCTGCCATGGCAGCGTCGGCTTGCTCTTCCAGCCCTGTTTGACCCGTGCGATCGCCGCATCAAGCAAGATAGCCTGCGGCACCGCATCATCGACCAGCCCCATGCGCAACGCCTGGCGCGCTCGAATGTGTTTACCGGTCAGCATCATGTCCAGCGCCTTGCTGGCGCCAATCAACCGCGGTAAACGCTGAGTACCACCAGAGCCGGGCAGCAGCCCCAGTTGCACTTCCGGCAGACCCAGGGCGGTTTTGTCGTCCAACGAACAGACACGGCTGTGGCATGCCAACGCCAGTTCCAGGCCACCGCCGAGACAGGCGCCGTGAATGGCCGCCACCACCGGCACCGGGAATGCGGCAATTTTCGCCAGCGTACTTTGACCTTTGCGCGCCAGATCCTCCGCCTCCTTGGCGTTGCTGCACGCGGCGATCATGGTGATATCTGCGCCGGCAATGAACGAATCCGGCTTGCCTGACACGATCACCAGCCCCTCCAGTGCGGCATATTGCTGCGCCTTGTTCAGCACCTCATTGACCTGATCGACAAATTCCGCCTTCAGCGTATTCACCTTTTCGTCCGGGACGTCGATGGTGATCACACCAATATGGTCCGGTCGCAGCGTCAGCCGAAAAGCCGACGGCGTGGCACGCTGTTCATGCAAGGCATTTGTGACGCTCATTGTTCCACCTCCACCACCATCGCTGCGCCCAAACCGCCGGCCGCACAGGCGGTAGCCAACCCCAAACCACCGCCGCGGCGCTTCAGCTCGTACAGCGTCTGGGTAATCATGCGTGCGCCGGTTGCGGCAAACGGATGCCCGTAAGCAATCGAGCCGCCCAGCACGTTGAATTTATCCATATCGACCACGCCAATCGCTTCATTGCGCCCCAGTTTTTGCTGGGCGAACTCGCGGCTGGCGAACATTTTCAGGTTGGCCAGCGTCTGCGCCGCAAAGGCTTCATGCATATCGATTAACGCCAGATCCGCCAGGGTAATACCCGCGCGATCGAGCGCCAGCGGCGTGGCATAGGAGGGGCCAAGCAGCATATCCTGCCAGACATCGATGGCGGCAAAGGCAAAACTGCGCAAATAACCCAGCGGCTGCAGCCCCAATTCTTTGGCACGCGATTCACTCATCATCAGCACCGCGGCGGCGCCGTCGGTCAATGGCGTGCTATTGGCGGCGGTAACGCTGCCATGCTGGCGATCGAACGCCGGCTTCAATCGGGCGTATGACGCCAGGCTGGAATCCTTGCGCACGTTGTTGTCTTCGGCAATGTGCGCCTGGTACGGCGGCACATAGGCGGTCATCACCTCGGCGCGCAGCAGCCCCTGCTCCCACGCCCTGGCGGCCAACTGGTGCGAACGATGCGCCAACGCGTCCTGGTCCTCACGGCTGATGGCATGCGACTTGGCCATCTGCTCGGCGGTATCGCCCATGCGCAGGCCGGTAGAATACTCCGCCACAGCCGGCGGCACCGGCAGCAGGTCGCGGAATCTGAGCTTGCTGAACAGCTTGAGGCGTTGCGACAGCGTACGCGCTTTGTTGAGATCGACCAGAGTGCGCGCCAGCGCTTTGCTGACGCCTATCGGCAGCACCGAAGAGGAGTCTGCACCGCCGGCAATACCAATACCGATACTGCCGGCGACGATGCTTTCCGCCACGTTGGCTATGGCCTGGAAACTGGTGGCGCAGGCACGGGAAACGCTGTAGGCGTCGGTGTGCACGCTCATGCCGGTACCCAGCACGATTTCACGCGCGATGTTTGGCGCTTCCGGCATTTGCACCACCTGGCCAAACACCAGTTGATCGATTAATTGCGGGTCAATACCGCTGCGCGCCAATAATTCACTTACCGCCATTTTGCCAAGATCCACCGCCGGAATACCGTGATAAGCGGTCGCCTGCTTGGCGAAGGGGGTACGCAGTCCATTTACAATTGCAATACGGTCACCCTGTCGGGTAACCAGCGGCAGTGCCTTACTCATAAACGCTCCTGAAGGAAAAGACGTCAGCGCAACCATCAAAACAGGTCTGACCTGATGAGGCCATTGTTAACCAGATGTTGATATTTGGCAAACCGGCAGAGGTGAAATCTGCGAGCAGGAGCAACTTTCTAACGGTAACCCAGGAGAGGCTGGAGGCAGGAAAAGCTGCGCGGCAGACCCGCGCAGCGACGTCGACTCGCGCTGTTTAACGCAAGCCAAGCTGGAAGATCAGGGTTTCCGCCTGGCAGCAGAAGATAAAGTCGACATCCAGTTGGAAGCCGCCGTCAACCGGATTAATGCTACTGTTGATGTCACAGGGATCGGATTCCACCGCGCGGGCCTTGTCGGTCAATGCCGCCAGCGCTTGTTGTGCCTGTTGTTGATCTGTAAAGACCTGGCTATAGGATGCGGTGCAATCGGTGTTATCCATCACGGTGCCGACATCCACACAGCAGCAGGCTGCCGTTTCTTGCGCACTGCATTTGTTTATTGCATCTGACATGTTCAATTCTCCTCACCGGGCAGCGTCAATACCGCCTAAAGTGCCAAATTTGATCGGGCGCATAATCACAATAATCTGAGGGCTATTTTACTCCCCCGTGGCGCGCAGCACTAGCACTTACTGTTAGTAGGTGTTTTAAGCGATGGAAATCACAAACGAAAATGGTTGCCTGCTAATGAAGCGTCAGAATTTTGTTATTTACCGTCGGTGTTTTGTTAAGCAGATCTCTTTTTTGATATCAATTTTGAAATATCTGAAAAACATAGTTGCAACATTTTCACAGGTCAGACCATAATTCAGCCACTGGTCTGATTTGTCTGATGGATAACGGACCCTACAATCCCGCGCTCCTTGTTACCTTGTGTAACATAGTTTAAATAATAAACACATAATGAGGTTTTGGTCATGAGCCAGAAAAACCTATTTACTAAATCAGCTCTCGCAGCTGCAGTGGCAATTATTTCATCAAACGTGTATGCCGCAGGATTCCAGCTGAATGAGTACTCTTCATCTGGTTTAGGCCGTTCTTTCTCTGGCGAAGGCGCAGTCGCGGATAATGCCACGGCGGCAAGCCGCAACCCTGCTACCATGATGATGTTTGATAGCCCAGCGCTTTCCGTCGGTGCGATCTTCGTCGATCCGGACGTTGATATTTCCGGCACGTCATCTTCCGGTGCCAGCCTTAACTCGAAAAACATTGCACCAGCCCAGTGGATCCCGAACCTGCACTATATTCACCCATTGAACGATCAATGGGCAGTTGGCGGTTCCGTGACCAGTAACTATGGCCTGGCAACCGAATTCAACGATGGTTATACCGCAGGCCCGTACGGCGGTAAAACCGATCTGACCACGGTCAACCTCAACCTGAGTGCCGCCTACCGCTTGAATCAGCACTTCAGCTTCGGTCTGGGTTTTGACGCGGTTTATGCCAAGGCCAAACTGGAACGTTACGCCGGTGAAAGCGGTCCTGCTCTCGGCATGCCGGCCGATACCCAGATCTCGCACCTGAAAGGCGACGAGTGGGGCTACGGTTGGAACGCTGGCCTGTTGTACGAAGTTGACGACAATAACCGTTATAGCCTCACCTACCGCTCTGAAATCAAAATCGACTTCGACGGCGATTACAAAAGCAGCATTCCTTCACAGTACAATCCGCTGCAGGGCAGAACCGGCCTGCCGTGGGGTACCGACGGCAATACCATTCCGGGCTCTCTGACTCTGCACCTGCCGGAAATGTGGGAAATTTCAGGGTATAACAAGGTTGCGCCGCAGTGGGCTATCCACTACAGCCTGGCCTATACCAGTTGGAGCCAGTTCCAGGAGCTGCGCGCTACCGGCAGCAATGGCCAGACGCTGTTCGAAAAACATGAAGGCTTCAAAGACGCTTACCGCATCGCGTTGGGTACCACTTATTACTACGATGATAACTGGACCTTCCGTACCGGTATTGCCTTCGATGACAGCCCGGTTCCAGCACAGAACCGCTCGATTTCCATTCCGGATCAGGACCGCTTCTGGCTGAGCGCCGGTACCACCTACGCGTTCAACAAAAATGCCTCGGTTGATGTCGGCGTGTCCTACATGCACGGCCAGCATGTCACGGTCAAGGAAGGCCCATATACCTTCGAATCCGAAGGCAAGGCCTGGCTGTACGGCGCCAACTTCAACTATACCTTCTGATCGCTGGCGCGAACGGCATAAAAAACCCGCCAATCGGCGGGTTTTTCTTTATTCGTTCGACACTCAATTGGCTGAATCGATTTCATCCAGATCGCCCTGAATCGCCTTGGCGTTCGGGTTTTCTTCCGGCTTGAGTACGCCGCCGTTGGCCAGGAAGTCGTGACGCTGGAAGTAGGCTTCACGCATCATCAGGTACGGATCGGAAGAGTTGCGCAGCAGGCCGTCAGAATCCAACAGCTGAGCACGCGTTTCGATGCCTTCGACTACCCATTTACCGGCCGACATCCAGAAGGTCAGATAGCTCAGCATCGGATAGAGCTTATCAACCCATTCGCCGCCGTCTTCACGCAGGGTCCAACTGCCGTATCCCGGCAACTGCACGTAAGGGCCGTAACCAACGTCGTAATAACCCAGCGTACTGCCGAAGCGACGCGGCTCTTCACGCGCCAGTTTCGGGTTGGCCATGCCAGCCACGTCAATCAACCCACCCATGCCAAGCAGGGTATTGAGGAAGAAGCGGTTAAAGTGAATCATGGCTCGGTACGGTTCGCCACGCAGGAATTCGTTGACCATACTGGCCGGTTCTTCAAGGTTCGACGTGAAGTTGCTCAGACCGTTACGCGCCGGCATCGGCAGGTAATCACGCCAGGCGACCGCCACTGGACGCAGCAGATAAGGATCCAGTACGTTGTAGTTAAAATCGAACATGGTGCGGTTGAACCCTTCCAGAGGATCGGAACGCCCTTGAGGTTCATTCTCAGGGGTGCTGGCGCACCCGACGAGCAATACCGTTGCGAAAGCCAGCCCAGTCAGGCGAAAGTTCATACTTTTCTCCATAAACACAAATACGTTCAGTCTTCTTATCAAGGAACTTGCTTGTCTATCTGAACGCCAACCTGCCCTTTACCGCTAAAGCCCTGCACGGCGCTTTCACCAAACCAGTCTCCGGCCTGCGGCGTCGCCAGACCGTCGTGAGAGATGCGTACGCGTACCTTCACCTGCTGCAACGCCGAAAGCAGACGTTCCGGCATCATGGCATTACTGTCATCCAGCGAGAATGACAGCGGGAAGCGGCTCAGGGGCAATTGTTTTACGGCAACCGGTACCGGGCTGTTGCCGTCGGTAACCGAAATAATCAGCGTTCCTTGTTGTGGTAATGCCTTCGCTGCCTCTGGAGACAACGTCACATTGACAGCAAGTTTAACAGTTTCCTCGCCTGCCTGTATTTTTGCTTGTTCAATACTGCGCTTTAACACTTCGACACGTCGATCGTCGGCAGGCATCAATTTGAGCATCACCTGCCAGGCACCTATCGCCTGTTTATAATCACCCTGTTCAAAGGCATTAAACGCCAGCAGGCTCAGTACGCGCAGATCGGTATGATCTTCGGCGATCATCTTGCGTAACATTGCGGTCGCCTGTTTGTTATCCTCCGGATCGCTGGAGCGCGTCAAGACCTCGGCATAACCGAGCCGTACTTCCAGATTATTCGGATCCAACCGGTAAGCATGAGCAAATGCCTGCGTCGCGGTGGTAGCGTTATTCAGCGCCATGCCGACCCGACCGAGCATCATCCAGTCATGGATATTGCGATCGTCCTGTTGCAGCGCGGTACGCAGCCCCAAGCCCAGGCGGGCGATCTCTTCCATGCTCAGCGGCTTGGCGCGCTCATTCGCCACCCGCTCACGCAACTCCGGCATCTGCGCTTCGACCTGGTGCCAGGCAGCCACCTGCGCCAACCCGCCGGTTTTCAGATAAAAACCAACCGCCACCACCACTAATACCACCACGCCCGGTACCAGCGCCCAACGATTAATCGGCCGCGTCTGCGCGTCTTGCTGGCCGGGAATGTCGTCCAGCAAATTCTGCTGCAGTTCTTTGACCAGCTCCGGCCGCTCGGCTACCACGCCCTGTTGCTCGTCTCTTTCCAGTTCACCAAGACGATCGCGATAAAATACCGCGTTCAAGGCATCACGGCTGGTGACGGCATCCGCCTTGCCCTGCCGCATCGCCGGCACCACCAGCAACGCCGCGGCGCCGATCAGTAGTGCAATTATAATCAGCCAAAAAGCCATTAGGGTTTCTTCCTATCAGTCTCTTTCAGCAGCGCCGCCAGACGCCGTTGCTCCTGCTCGGAGAATTGCTCATTGCTCCCGACGCCGCCCCGACGACGGCTGCGCATAATCACCACCGCGCCGCCAATCAGCACAAACAGCAACGGCCCTAGCCACAGGATCAGCGTTGCCGGCGTCACCGGCGGTTTATAGGTGACGAAATTGCCATAGCGAGCCACCATATAATCAATGATTTGCTGTTTGCTTTGCCCTTGCATCATCAATTCATACACTTTGGTACGCATATCCGCCGCGATGATGGCGTTGGAATCGGCAATGCTGTTGTTCTGGCACTTCGGGCAGCGCAGCTGTTCGGTCAACTCGCGATACTGCTGCTCCTGCTCTACCGAATTGAATCTGTAGGTATCAATGGCCGCCGCGGCGCTGTAACTGAATAACGCGACCAATATCAGCATCACAATCCTCATGCGTCCCCTCCGTACTTACGGTACAGCGGCAACACTTCCTGCTGCCAAACGCGTTGATTCATGTCACCGGCGTGGCGATAGCGAATGATGCCGTCGCCGTCGATCAGGAAAGTCTCAGGTGCGCCGTAGACCCCCAGATCCAGGCCCAGCATGCCGTTGCCGTCGAACAGGCTGAGCGCATACGGGTTACCCAGCGTGTTCAGCCAGGTCACCGCTTTGGCGCGATCGTCCTTGTAGTTCAAGCCAATCACCCGCACACCCTTGGCGGCCAGCGTATTGAGATACTGATGTTCGGCGCGGCAGGTCGGGCACCAGGTGGCCCATACGTTCAGCAGCATCGGTTTGCCGTTGCGCAGCACCGCCTGATCGTAGGTTTTGCCTGGCTGCTCGAGCGATTCCAACGTAAAGGTCGGCACCGGCTTACCGATCAGCGCCGACTCCAACATAGTCGGGTCCTCACCGCCGGCATTGCGCGTTAGCTGCACCATAAAGGCCGCTACCAGCAGCAGAAACAGAATCAGAGGAATAAACAGCAGTTTGCGCTTCATGCCTGCGCCTCCCGTTTGCCTTCACGCGCCAATTTCTTCTTCATGCGGTAACGTGGATCGACAATGCACAGCAGGCCGCCAATCGCCATAAACACCCCGCCGAACCAGATCCAGCGAACAAACGGTTTGTAGTACAGACGCACCGCCCATGAGCCATCGTCCAGCTCTTCGCCGAGTGCGGCATACAGATCGCGGCTAAAGCCGCCGTCAATTGCCGCCTCGGTCATCATGCTGCGCGCCACGCTGTAATAGCGTTTTTTCGGCGTGCAGCGTGGCTTCCGGCTTGCCGTTGCGCGTGACATCGATGATACCGACGCCACCCGTGTAGTTCGGCCCGCGAATGTCATACACATCGCGGAATACAAAGTGGTAGTTGTGGATGTCCACGCTATCGCCAGCCTTCATGCGCACATCGCGCTCAACGCTGTAATTCTGGCTGAAGGCGATGCCGATCACCGTCACCGCCACCCCGAGATGGCCAAGCACCATCCCCCAGTGGCTGCGGGAAAGCTGCGCCAGACCGCGCCAGAAACCGTGACGGTGAGTGGCGCGCTCATGCAACTCCATCAACGTCAGCACGATGACCCAAATGGCCATGATCAGCCCGACCACCGTCATGCCGGC
The DNA here is from genome assembly GCF_900635445.1 of Serratia odorifera. NCBI lineage: Bacteria > Pseudomonadati > Pseudomonadota > Gammaproteobacteria > Enterobacterales > Yersiniaceae > Serratia > Serratia odorifera. The sequence continues at coordinate 3,014,430 of NZ_LR134117.1, read as the reverse complement.
GATGCTGTCCTGCAGCAACCACGGCAGCGCGAATCGACAGCACCAATGTGACCAGCAGCGCCATGCCCAGGCGGCGCCACAGTTTGCTCGGCCTCATCGCGACGCCAGCGCACCAACGGCCCAATCCCCAGCAGTAGCGCCAGCGGCGCCATCAGCCAGGTGAACATGGTGTTGAAGAACGGTTCGCCGATCGAAATACTGCCTAGCCCCAGTTGCTTGTGCACCAACGGCAACAACGTACCGAGCAGCACCACCAGCATTGGCGGCAATCAGCAATACGTTGTTGCCCAGCAGGAAGGTCTCGCGTGAAAACGTCTCATGCTGTACCCGGCTGCGCACCTGCCCGCCCTTGAAGGCGTACAGCAGCAGCGAACCGCCAATAACGATCACCAGATAGGCAAGGATAAACATGCCGCGCGCCGGATCCGATGCGAACGAATGCACCGAGACCAGCACGCCGGAGCGTACCAGGAAGGTGCCCAGCAGGCAGAGTGAGAATGCGGTAATCGCCAGCAGCACGGTCCAGGCCTTGAAGGTGCCGCGTTTTTCGGTCACCGCCAGCGAGTGAATCAGCGCGGGTGCCGGCCAGCCAAGGCATGAACGAGGCGTTTTCCACCGGGTCCCAGAACCACCAGCCGCCCCAGCCCAGTTCGTAATAGGCCCAGGGCGGAGCCCAGCACGATACCGAGGGTCAGGAATACCCACGCCGCGGTAGTCCACGGACGTGACCAACGTGCCCAGGCGGTGTCTAGCCGCCCGGCCATCAGCGAGGCAATGGCAAAGGCGAACGCCACCGAGAAACCGACGTAACCCATATACAGCAACGGCGGGTGGAAAATCAGCCCCGATATCCTGCAACAGCGGATTGAGGTCGCGCCCGTCAATCGGGAAGTCTGGCAAGGTGCGCGTGAAGGGGTTCGAGGTCATGATGATAAACAGCAGGAAACCGGCGGTAATCATCCCCATCACCGACAGCACACGCGCCACCGCATCCTGCGGCATCGAACGGCTGAACAGTGCCACCGCCAGTGACCAGCAGCTCAGCAGCAGCACCCACAATAGCAGTGAACCTTCGTGCGCCCCCCAGGTGGCGGCGATGCGGTAATACACCGGCAACTGGCTGTTGGAGTTGGCCGCGACATAGGCGACGGTAAAGTCATTCATCACAAACGCGTAAACCAGGCAGAAGAACGCCAGACCGATGGCGACAAACATGCCATAGGTCAGTGGACGAGCCACCGCCATCATGCGCCGATCCTGCCGCGACGCCCCCCACTGTGGATAAATACTCAGCAGCAGCGATACCGCCAGCGCCAGACATAACAGAAAAACTCCCGATTTCCGGCATCATGACTTGCTGCCCTCCTGGGGAGCGGCGTAGGCCGAAGCCGGGCCCTGGTGATTTTCTTTCATCGCGTCGGCCACTTCTGGCGGCGTGTATTTTTCATCATGCTTCGCCAGCACCTCTTTAGCTTGCACCACGTTGCCCGCAGCCAGCACTCCTTGAGCCACTACGCCCTGCCCTTCACGGAACAGATCCGGCAAGATGCCGACGTAGGTGACGTCGATAGCGCCGCGCGCGTCGTAGATTTTAAAACTGACCTGTAGCGTTTGCTGATCGCGTTTAACCGAGCCCGGCATCACCATACCGCCGATACGCAGGCGCTGGCCGACCTCCGGTTTCTGGTGGTTTTCACCCTTGCCCTGCAAAATTTCGCTCGGGGTATAAAACAGATCGATATTCGATCGCAGCGCATACAGCGCCAGCGCTGCGGTCAACGCAACGCCGATCAGGACGACAATCGCCAGATACAGGCGACTTTTACGACGTGGATTCACAATGATTTCTCCCGCGGCTTGGCGGATGGCGCGATGGCGTTGTTATGCTGCTGTTGCGATTGGCGAATGCGGCGCTCACGCGCCTGACGACGGCTGACATCCTCCAGCAGTTGCCGACGCTGCCACCAGGTATGCAGCATCAGCGCCAATAGCGGGATCAGGGTGGCGGCCACCGCCAGCCAGACGTAGAAGGCATAGCCGCCCATGGCGAAGAAGGCCTGCCAGGAATCGAATGCGCTATAACTCATGGCTGACGCTCCTTGTTCACCAGGTTGGCGACCCATGGACGGTGGCGTTCCTGCAGCAGAATCAGGTTACGCAGGCGCATCAGCGTCAGGGTCACGAAGAACAGCAGATAACCGAGGATCGCCCAGCGCAGCGGGGTACGCATACTGGGTGCGATGCTTTGCTGCATATTGGTCGAACCCTGGTGGAGCGTGTTCCACCATTCGACAGAGAAATGGATAATCGGAATATTGACCACGCCGACCAACACCAGGATTCCGGCTGCCCGGCCTGCTAGACGGCGGTCTTCAAAGGCGTTATACAGGGCAATGATACCCATATAAAGGAACAGCAACACCAGTTCCGAGGTCAGGCGCGCGTCCCAGACCCACCAGGTGCCCCACATCGGCTTGCCCCAGGCGGAGCCGGTGACCAGGGCAATAAAGGTGAACACCGCGCCCACCGGCGCCATCGCCGCCACCACGCTGTCCGACATCTTCATCTGCCATACCAGGCCAATAAATGCCGCCACCGCCATTGAGGCATAGATGCCCATCGACCACATGGCGGCGGGTACGTGAATGTACATGATGCGAAAGCTGTCGCCCTGCTGATAGTCTTTGGGCGCAAAGCCAAAGCCCCACACCCAGCCAATCAGCAGACATGCCGCGCCGGCCATGCCCAGCCAGGGGACAAAGCGCCCGCAGACATGGTAGAGCCGCTCAGGCCTGGCAAATTGATGTAACCATTTCCACATTGTTGTCATTGCTCACGATAAATGAAAATCCGGTCCGCCTTGCGCCGGCAAAGCGGTGAAAAAGCATCTTGGCTGCAACGTTCTTGGCGACGTTATTCAGCGCATCATACGGTTGGCTAGTGCACGCTAACCCGAAGCGCCGCCGCCGTGGCAAAAGGCGCCAACGTCATGCTGCCCGCCAGTATCGCACCGAGGATCGCCAGATAACCGTCAATCGGCATGTTCATCGCAGCGGCATCAATAGCGCCGGTGGCAAAAATCAGCACCGGAATATATAACGGCAGCACCAGCAGGCTGAGCAGCACTCCTCCCTTACGCAAGCCCACGGTCAGGCCTACGCCAATGGCGCCGATCAGGCTGAGCGTCGGGGTGCCCAACAACAAAGTCAAGGCCACCGCCAGCCAACTATTGAAGTCCAGCGACAGCAGTAACGCCACCAAGGGCGACAAAATCAACAATGGCAGGCCGGTCACTACCCAGTGAGCACATACTTTGCCTAACACCGCGATCGGCAGCGGCGTCGGCAACAGCAACAGTTGCTCTAGTGAACCATCCAGCAGGTCATCACGAAACAGCCTTTCCAGCGACAGCAGCGAAGCCAGCAATGCCGCCACCCAGATGATCCCCGGGGCAATCCGCGCCAGCAACTGTGGTTCGGGGCCAACGCCCAGCGGAAACAGCGTAATGACGATCAAAAAGAACCACAGCGGGTTGACTATTTCCGCGCCTTTGCGAAAGGCGATTTTCAATTCGCGGCGTACCAGGGTCAAAAACATCAGACGTGCTCCCCGCCCGCATCAACCAGTCGAATTTTCTCTACCGCCTGGGTAGTACCGACCACATCCTGATGGGAGGTCAACAATACCATGCCCCCCCTGCTGCGCATGTTGATCAAAAAGGCGAATCAATTCAGTCACACCCTGCTTGTCGATAGCCGTCAGCGGCTCATCGAGGATCCACAACGGGCAGTCGCTCAACCACAGTCGCGCCAGCGCGACTCGCCGTTGCTGACCGGCAGAAAGCTGCCCAACCGGCAAGTCTTCGTACCCCACCAAGCCGACCTGCTCCAGCGCCTGCCAGATAGCCTGGCCGTCGGTAGCGCGCCGTACCTGCTGATAAAAACGCAGGTTTTCAAACGGCGTCAGCATGGCATTGATGCCGGGATGGTGCCCCAGATACAGCAGCTCCCAGTGATAACGTTCGCGGCTGCGCAGCGTGCTTTCACCGCGCCACAGCACCTCACCGCCGTCAGGCCGCGCCAACCCGGCGAGAATACGCAACAGGCTGGTTTTGCCCGCGCCGTTGGCACCTTCAATCTGGACAATTTCTCCCGAACTTAGCGAAAAACTCAGCCCGCTAAACAGAACGCGTTCATCGCGGACACAACTCAGGTTTCTGACTTCCAGCATCAGGTGACTCGACAGTTTTCGTTGGGAATGCGAATCATAGCATAAGCGACAGAGCGCACGTAGCCTGCCAAAGCCCGCTCAACTACTCCAATGGGGGTAATATCCTGTACCAGATCAATAATGCGTAGAAAAAAACGCCTCGGTTAAAATCTTGTTACTTTTTATTGCAAATAGCGACTGTCACTTTCAGCCGCACGCAACGGCAACTACGCTTGAATCATCAACGTGATTTTTGCTGCCTGAGGGAACTGAAGATGAGCGATAAACCGAATCTCGGATTGGATGATGAGAAACGCGGCGACAAAGGTGAGGTCAAGGTCGAAAGCAAAGAACAGGAACAGGGCAAGGCAGAAATAGAAGTCGATGAGGAAAAACTGCCGTCACGCGCTGCGGCCGTGCATGAGCAAATCCGCATGGAAGGGGAAAAGGAGCTGGAGCGCGATTGGCTGGCGCTGTTATGGTCAGCGGTGGCGGCCGGACTGTCGATGGGGGCGTCGTTAATGGCCAAGGGCATCTTCCACGCCCGATTGCCGGACGATCCCAGTCGATTTTTCATCGAGAATATCGGTTACACCTTCGGTTTTGTCATCGTGATCATGGCGCGCCAGCAGCTGTTCACTGAAAATACCGTCACCGCGGTGTTGCCAATCATGCATAAACCCACGCCGAAAAACTTCCTGATCCTGTTCCGGTTATGGAGCGTGGTGCTGCTGGGCAACCTGATTGGCACCGGGCTGGCCGCTGAAGCGTTTATCCAGCTTCCGCTGTTCGACGACGCCACGCGTCAGGCGTTTACCGACCTCGCCAAGGAGGTAATGCAAAATAGTCCCGAAGAAATGTTTGCCAACGGCATTTTGGCCGGCTGGATCATCGCCACCATGGTCTGGATGTTTCCGTCGTCTGGCGCCGCCAAGATCTGGGGTGATCGTGCTGATGACCTATCTGGTCGCCATCGCCGATCTGACGCACATTGTGGTGGGCTCGGTGGAGATACTGTATCTGGTGTTCAGCGGCGCTCTCCCCTGGCAGGATTTTTTCTATCCGTTCGCGATCCCGACGCTGGCGGGCAACATCATCGGCGGATCGTTTATCTTTGCGCTGATCAGCCACGCGCAGATCCGTAACGACATGAGCAACAAAGCCAAAGCCAGGCGTGAAGCCGAACGGGCAAAGGCACAGCGAGACGCCGACCCGGCCAACAAACCCTGACGCCCTCCCTCGCCAAGCGGCAAAAACATGGCCAATTGGTGAGGGATTGAGCAAACGAACCGCTAAGCGCTTATTCTGCGACGAAAAAAGGGTATAATACTCCCGCTCGCGGCGTCTCCGTAGTTAAACGGATATAACAAGCCCCTCCTAAGGGCTAGTTACTGGTTCGATTCCAGTCGGGGACACCATTTTCTGCTTTACCAATCTTTGCCGCCGACTCCCCCTGTTGAGCCACCGCCTGCGGCAACGGTCTTCTGGCCCATACCAGTCATCAATTGCAAGCGGGATTTATTGACGGCAAGCGCTGCCCCGGAGAACTACAGGTCGTCGAATGAGTACCGGTAATCACTGACGTTCACGCCGACCCGCGATAAAAAATGCCGCTCATGAGTCAACCGCAGTAGCCTGTGCGTCGGGCGCCAAACATTGTGCTGTTTACTGCTCCCTAGTCACTCTTATCTGTAGCCAGCAGGCCGGACTGCCGTATCCATTCATTGAGTTTATCGCCATCCGTTTGAGATACCATCTGACTCTCTGCCAATGCTTTTACTATCAAGACATATCTGTGTACGTCAGCGGAAAATATCGCTTTATTGATCTGATAAAGAGCCAACAGGCCTTTTACCAAGCGGAGTTGTACCTCGATAAGCGCCGCCCCGTCACGTGCTACAGGATTAAAAATGTCATCGAACAGGTCTGCGGTCAAAATCGGCTTTACGTAGATGTTCGGATAGATGACCTCTTCCCGTTGTGGCGTTTTATCACCCCACATCGCTAACAGCCTCACGGCACGGCCAATGACATCAATTGCTGTTCCAGGGTCATTAACCGCTGGGGACAATGCTCTTGAGGCTATTTCGGCCAACACCGACAAACCAAAGCGGGGATCTTGATCAAATGAACGCTCCGTACTGATAGTGATGGCGCGCAAGAATGCTTCCGTCTCGATGTTTCGATGAGACGAGCACAGCAAAGCCACCGGTTGCCCCGGATGCACAAACGCCCCGGTCTGACATGCTAAATAGAGTTCACCTTCAATACTCTGAACGTAATCATCAAGTATCTGCATATCAATATGTTGTATATAGCCGATGTCCTGCGGATATATCGCCAGTGCATCCTGAGGGAGGTGAATATGTGAAGACCAGGGATTGGCCCCCAGATACGGTATGTTTATACGGCTTTCAAGTGCTTTTCGCGTAGCATCTTCTACCCGTGAAGTCGTTTCACCAACGCGTCCAAGCAGCGAGAGATGCTGGATCCAGCGTAATAGCGTGATGATGATCAGAGCGATAACGGCCAGTGTCACCACAAAGAGAACCACACGGCCCTGCTCTCCATAGGCTCCCATGCTGAGTGCAATAATGCCCACCAGGCTGAATAAGAAGGAGCCTATAAAGGTCGCCAGTACGTTTTGCGTGGTGCTGTCTTCCATCACCAAACGTGTCGCACGAGGCGTAACGCTGGTGGTTGCCGAACTGTATGCTGATACCATGATATTCAGTGAGAACGTGGTTACCGCCAGCATACTGGACGCCAATATGTTGAGAATATTATCAACCGCATCGGCTCCAACCACCCCACCGATACTGGCGGGAATAATCGGTTTAAGCACAATGGAAACTAATGCCGAAATCACGGCAAGCAGAGCAAATAAGCAGGTACGGAACCATAACTTGCGCGTTAACTGGCTAAATAACCAATGCCACTTCGACATTATTCGCATTCCTTTGTCCGATCGTGTTACCTACTATAGCTTATGTATTTATGCATTTTCTGAATTCCATTCCCATCGTGATGTAGCCCCCTGAAACACCAGACAGTAGCTGTATCTCCAGATAAGAGATAGGCTTGAATATATGTCTAACACTAACACCAATTTTGAGATGACCGGGATCCTGTTAGGGCAAGAAGTCCGTAAACGTAAAACTCCTCAGGAAAAGATCGCCATTATCCAGCAGACGATGGAGCCAGGCATGAATGTCTCCCATGTCGCCCGCCTGCATGGCATCCAGCCCAGCCTGCTGTTTAAGTGGAAGAAGCAGTATCAGGAAGGCAGCCTCACCGCCGTTGCGGCCGGAGAAGAAGTCGTTCCAGCTTCTGAGCTTACTGCTGCTCTGAAGCAGGTCCGGGAGCTTCAGCGCCTGCTGGGCAAGAAGACGATGGAAGTTGAGATCCTGAAAGAAGCTGTGGAGTACGGTCAGTCGCGAAAATGGATAGCGCACGCGCCCTTGTTGCCAAAGGACGGGGAATAGCCCTGGTCAGCCGCACCATGGGCGTGTCGCGTGCGCAGCTGTCACTGCGAATTAACCGTTCTGCCGACTGGCAGGACAGGCGCTGTAAGCGGCGTAATGATGAAGCAGACGCTGAAATACTGTCAGAGCTCCTCGATATCATCAGCGATATGCCCAGTTACGGCTATCGCCGTGTGTGGGGCATCCTGCGTAAGCAACGTCGCACAGAGGGGCTGACACCCGTGAACGCCAAACGGCTTTACAGGATAATGAGCGAGCATAATCTGTTGTTATTGCATGACAAACCAGAGCGGCCAAAGCGTGAACATAAGGGCAAAATAGCGGTGGCAGAAAGCGATATGCGCTGGTGTTCAGATGGCTTCGAGTTCGGCTGTGACAACGGAGAAAAACTGCGGGTTACGTTCGCGCTGGACTGTTGCGACAGAGAGGCCATAGACTGGGCTGCAAGCACCGGAGGCTACGACAGTTCGACGGTGCAGGATGTGATGCTGAGGTCGGTGGAAAAGCGCTTCGGCGACAGGCTGCCGGAAACACCAGTGCAGTGGCTGACGGACAACGGTTCAGCATATACCGCGCATGAAACGCGGAGGTTCGCCAAAGAGCTGAATCTGGAGCCGTGTACAACAGCGGTGAGCAGCCCGCAGAGCAATGGCATGGCCGAACGGTTCGTGAAGACGATGAAGGAAGACTATATCGCGTTCATGCCGAAACCGGATGTGAGAACAGCCCTGCGAAACCTTGCAGCGGCGTTCACGCATTACAATGAAAACCACCCGCACAGTGCGCTGGGATATCACTCTCCGAGAGAATACCGGCGGCAACGTGCATCGTTAACCTAAGATACAAAAGCTGTCCGGAGATGGTGGGTCAAGATCAATTCCATTCCCATCGTTACATCACTTCCTGTACCCTAATGCCAACATGTCACGCGGTCGCCGCACCGTCCTTTCAGCCGCAGTTTCCCATTTGGATACGCCATGACCCATGATTACCCTGCCAGCTACGCCTTCGACGACGAAAGCGATGCCTGGCACATTACCTTTCGCGATTTCCCACAGCAGCAGGCGGCTTGCTATAGCCATGATGACATTGAGCTGGAGGCGCAAGAAAGCCTGCTGATCGCCATCGCCAACGAAATGGCCGAGCGCCGCCCGTTACCGCCTGCCTCCCCCCCACGGCTCGACGAGATCGCCATTCATCTGCCGGTGCTGGTGGCGCTGAAACTGGAACTGCACAATATCATGCTGGCGCAAACGACCTCCAAAGCCGATCTGGCGCGCAAACTGGGTTACAACGCGGCGCAGATCGATCGCCTGCTGGATATTAGCTACGCCTCCAAGGTGGAAGCGCTGGAGCAAGCGCTGTACCTGCTGGGCCATGAAGTCCGGCTGGCGGTAACCGCAATCAGCGGAAAATAAATATTCTCGCGGCGGGCTAAATATTCTCCGTTTTACGCCGATGTAATCGCTACCCAATAACAATAAAGGTAGTTAAGGCCAAAATGGAGTGGAGCCGCCGTAATATCTGGTGCGTTATTCTGCTGACGTGCCTTGTCTTCTGGGTCATGCTGCTGGTCGGCCTCAACGCCGTCGCCTAAGCCTTCCCCACCCAATCTGCAAACATGACAAAGCCCGCATTGCGGGCTTTATTGCCTGTGGTTGAAAAAAGCGGATAAAAATAAAAAGCGTTTAAAAACAGCAAGAAGTGGTTAAATAATGCGCAAAAAGTGTGATCAAAAACACAGTATTGAAATCAAGCGTGAATTGGGAGTACATTAGCGCCGATCCTGTCGTGGTTGCTGCCCTGTCTGCAGCAAGAGAAACGCGACGACCGGGATGCCGCTAATTCAAGCCGTTGTTGTTATTGATAAACAACCCGCTGATGCTGATTGGCATTCCTTATAATACTCAGCACAACAATCGGGATCGTTGGCTTGCGAGGAACTCCATAGGGGAGTGATTTGTGAAATATTTTCTGATGGGTGTATCATTCATGCTGGTTGCATGGGTCGGCACTTTCATGCTGATGGTTGCCTAACGGTAACCGTACCGGGAACATAGACAAAGGGGCGCTGATGCGCCCCTTTGTTGTTTTACCGCCGCCTGGCGGTTTATTTCACTACGCTTTTCGCCGCCTTGACCGATGGCGCAATCAGCCCATCGGCACGGAACATCGCTTTGATGCCTCGCACCGCCTGCCGGATCCGATCCTGATTTTCGATCAGGGCAAACCGCACGTGATCGTCGCCGTAGTCGCCGAAACCAATGCCCGGCGATACGCAGACTTTGGCCTCCGCCAGCAGGCGCTTGGCAAATTCCAGCGATCCGAGGTGCGCATAAGGCTGCGGGATTTTCGCCCACACGTACATGGACGCTTTCGGGTTAGCCACCATCCAGCCCGCTTCGTGCAGGCCTTTGACCAGTACATTGCGACGCTGACGATATTGTTCGGCAATATCGCGCACGCATTGCTGATCGCCTTCCCAGCGCGGCAATCGCCGCCACCTGCAGTGGCGTAAAGGTGCCGTAGTCGTGATAACTCTTGATACGCGCCAGCGCGCTCACCAATTCCGGGTTGCCGACCATAAAGCCGATACGCCAACCGGCCATGTTGTAACTTTTCGACAGGGTAAAGAACTCCACCGCAATGTCCTTGGCGCCGGGCACCTGCATGATCGATGGCGCTTTCCCAACCGTCATAAACGATGTCGGCGTAGGCCAGATCGTGGATCAACCAGCACGTTGTACTGCTTCGCCAGTTCCACCACCCGCTCAAAGAAATCCAGCTCCACGCACTGCGCGGTCGGGTTGGAGGGGAAACCGAGGATCATCATTTTTTGGCCGTGGAATGGTTTTCGCGGATCGCGCGTTCCAGCTCGCCAAAGAAATCGCCGCCCTCCCAACCAGCGGCACCGAACGCACCTGCGCGCCGGCGATCACCGCACCGTAAATATGGATCGGATAGCTTGGGTTCGGCACCAGCACGGTATCGCCGTGATCGAGCGTCGCCAGCATCAGGTGCGCCAGCCCCTCTTTCGAGCCAATGGTAACAATGGCTTCGTCTTCCGGATCGATTTCCCACCTGATAGCGTTCGGCATACCAGCGTGAAATAGCACGGCGCAGACGCGGAATGCCGCGCGACGTTGAATAACCATGGGTATCGTCACGCTGCGCCACGGTACACAGTTTCTCAACGATGTGCGGCGGCGTCGGGCCATCGGGGTTGCCCATGCTGAAATCGATAATATCCTCGCCGCGACGGCGTGCGGCCATCTTTAATTCGGCGGTGATGTTGAATACATAGGGGGGGAAGACGTTCAATACGCGTAAAGCGGCCGTGGACTGTTATTGTCAGCCATAGGATCCTCGAAGATACGTTAGCGCCCGGACCGTCCGAGCGACGCTGGCCAATTTTTGGCCTGACGACGAACATATCGCAGCGCCGACAGGCTGTCGAGTCTCCTTGCGCAATTTTTTTTACTTTTTGGCAACGGCGTATTCGCTGGCCAGCAAGCCCAGTTGCCAGTCGTTATACCATTGCCCTGCCAGACGGAAATTATCACGCAGCGTGCCTTCAAGCTGAAAACCACAGCTTTCCAGCAGACGTCGTGACGCCATGTTGCCTTCGGTTACCGTGGCGTTGAGTTTGTGAAAGCCACAGGCGTTGAACGCAAAGTCCATCAGCTTGCGCAGCGATTCCTTACCGTAGCCTTTGCCCTGACCCGCCGGCAGGCTGGCAAAGCCCACCTCCGCCTGCTGAAACGGCAACCATTCGGCACGAAAGCCGGTCAGCCCCAGCGCAGCGCCGCTGGCCTTTTCTCGCATCACCAGACACAGCCAGTGTTGGCTGTGTTTGTTCCAGGCCGGTAATCGGCCGGCAAAGCGCGCATGGATTTCCGCCTCATCCAGCGGATCGGCCAAATAACGAATCACCTGTGGATCACGATACAGCTGCAAGAACAGCGGCCAGTCCTCTTCAGTCAGGCTGTGCAGCGTCAGCCGTTCTGTTTCCAGTTTCATGCTATACCTCCGAAATGCGAAAAAGAGGAAGTTACGAATGAAAGCCAACCCTTTATTTTCCGCAATTAAATTTAGATAATCGTTAACGTCAAAACAACAAAACCATAACCCTTTACCCCGGTATCCGACAATACCTGTCGCCGTCGCTGGCGACATGAGGAGAACATCATGGCAACACTGGTCATTGACGATATTCCAACCGCCATTAAACACGTCAAACAGCAATTGCGTCAGGCTTTGCCCAACTATCACGAAGTTTTCCTGACGCTGGAGGATAACATCCGCCAACAGGTGGAACAGATCCGCAGTGAACTGGCCGCCGGGCAGAATCCGGTACCACAGCTAGACGCGGAAGACATTCTGCAACAGCGCGTCAGCCAACGGCAGATAGCCTTGATCAAGCAACGCGGCGCCTGCGCTATTCGCGGCGTTTTTCCCCGCGAGCAGGCCGCTGGGTGGAACCGCGACATTGGTGACTATCTCGAGCACAATAACTTCGTCGAACGACTGAAAAACGCCGCCGAAGACAACTACTTTGGCAAGCTGGCCGCCAGTAAACCGCAAATTTACGGCATTTACTGGTCGAAGCCGCAGGTCGAAGCACGTCAGGATCAACGTATGCATGCGGTGCAAGTGTTCCTCAACAGCCTGTGGGAAACCGAAAGCAACGGCAAACAACATTTTGATCCGCAGCGCGTCGTTACCTACGCCGATCGCACGCGCCGCCGCCCACCCAATTCGTCCTCACTCGGCCTGTCGCCGCACGTCGACAGCGGCACTATCGAACGCTGGCTGGATGAAAATTTCCGCTACGTTTACCGCCACGTTTTTTCCGGCGATTGGCAACAATACGATCCGTTTGCCGCCGACGGCCGCACCGCAGTGCGTGAAATCGCCTCGCCGGCGGTCTGTTCGATGTTCCGCACCTTCCAGGGCTGGACCGCGCTGACACCGCAGCGCACCAATGCCGGCACGCTGAATCTGGTGCCGATCGCCAATGCCATGGCCTATATCTTGCTGCGCGCCCTGCAAGATGACGTCGCCGACGACGATCTGTGCGACGCCGCGCCGGGCCGTGCCTTGTCGATTGCCGAAAAATGGCATCCCCTTTTACTGCAAGGGATTTCCCCTATTCCCGATTTAGAGCCCGGTGATACGGTATTCTGGCACTGTGACGTGATCCATGCGGTGGAAAACCAGCACAACGGTGAATTCGATAGCAACGTGATGTACATCGCCGCCGCGCCAGGCTGCGAGAAAAACGACGCCTATCTGCAACGCCAGTTGCCAAGCTTTCTGGCGGGCCGCACGCCTCCAGACTTTGCCCCGGATGATTTCGAGGTGGACTTTGTCGGTCGGGCAACCGAGGCATTGCTCACGCCGTTGGGCAGAGCGCAACTGGGCTTCAAATAACCGCACCCGCGCGCTGACTGCCAGCCGGCGCGCGGTTTTCCCCTCTGGCGGCCGGCCGCGTATCCACCCGCTGCGGCACGTGCCGCTTCAGCCCTGACAGGCCGTGGCGGTTCTGGGCGTCGCCCGCGCTGTGATATACTTGCCGCATCTTTTCGCCGCAGCGAGTACCCGTTGTGCACTCAGTTTTTGAAATGCTGTTAGCGGTGTTCGATCGCGCCGCGCTGATGTTGATTTGCCTGTTTTTCCTCACCCGCACCCGGCAGTTCCGGCAATTGCTGCAAAAAGAGGACCATACGCCGCTGGAACTGGCGGCGGTCACCGCCATCTTTTCGCTGTTCGCCATTTTCAGCACCTATTCCGGTATTAACGTCGAAGGATCGCTGGTCAACGTGCGCGTTATCGCCATCATGGCGGGCGGCATCCTGTTCGGCCCCTGGGTGGGGATCGTCACCGGCATCATCGCCGGCACCCACCGCTATCTGATCGATATCGACGGCATTACCTCGGTTCCCTGCCTGATCACCAGCATCATCGCCGGTATCTGCGCGGCGTACATTCACTTGAAGATCAACAAGCAACAGCGTTGGCGGGTGGGTATCCTCGGCGGCATGCTGTGCGAAAGTCTGACCATGCTGTTGATCGTGCTGTGGGCCAGACCCACCGAGCTCGGGCTGGATATCGTGGCGAAAATCGCCCTGCCGATGATCCTCGGCACCGTCTGTATTGGTCTGATCGTGCTGCTGGTGCAAAGCGTCGAAGATGAAAAAGAGGTGATCGCCGCGCGGCAGGCCAAGCTGGCGCTGGATATCGCCCGTAAAACGCTGCCGTACTTTCGTAATTTCAACAGTGAATCGCTGACCACCATCTGTGAAATCATCCGCCGCGATATTCAGGCTGATGCGGTGGCGATGACCGATACCCAACGCGTGCTGGCCTACGTTGGCATTGGCGAAGAACATTATCCGGTTGGCCGTGAGAGCCTGAGCCGCGTCACGCGTGAAAGCCTGCGCCACGGCAAGATCATCATAAAAAACAACCTGGAGAACCCGGCGACGCCGCAGATACATTCACAGTTGGTGATCCCGCTCTGGGAAAAGGGCGAGGTCAGCGGCACGTTGAAAATCTACTACTGCCACGCCCACCAGATCACCAACACGCTGAAGGTGATGGCGGTCGGGCTATCGCAGATTATCTCGACCCAAATGGAAGTATCACGCATTGAACAGCTGCGCCAAATGGCCGACAAAGCCGAAATGCGCGCACTGCAAAGCAAGATCAACCCGCACTTTCTGTTTAACGCGCTGAACGCCATTTCGTCATCGATTCGCATCAACCCGGACATCGCGCGTCAGTTGATCATCAACCTGTCGCGCTATCTGCGTTACAATCTGGAGCTCAGCGACGAACTGATTGATATCCGCAAGGAACTGCACCAGATCCAGGATTATATCGCCATCGAGCAGGCGCGTTTCGGCAGCAAGCTGACGGTGATTTATGACGTGGACGACGATATTGCGGTGCGCATCCCCAGCCTGCTGATCCAGCCATTGGTGGAAAATGCCATTGTGCACGGCATACAGCCCTGCAAAGGCAAGGGTGTGGTGGTGATTGCGGTAAAAGATTTGGCTGACCGAGTCAGGATTTCGGTAAAGGATACCGGTAACGGCATCAGTCAGGAGGTCATCGACCGCGTGGCGCGCAACGAAATGCCTGGCCATAATATCGGCCTGCTCAACGTACATCATCGCGTATCGCTGCTGTATGGCGAAGGCTTGCAGATCCGGCGTCTGGAGCCGGGCACCGAAATTTCGTTTGTCATCACTAAAAACGGCAACAAGCTGCATCACGACGCTGCCGTATTACCGGCCGGGGAACATTGATGAAAGCCATAATTGTCGAAGATGAGTTTCTGGCACAGGAAGAGCTGCATTATCTGATCAAGAAACACAGCAACATCAGCATCGAAGCGACCTTCGAGGACGGGCTGGACGTGCTGAAATACCTGCAGAATCACCAGGTGGACGCCATTTTCCTCGACATCAACATTCCGTCGCTCGACGGTGTGCTGCTGGCGCAAAACATCAGCAAATTCGCGCACCGCCCCTCGATTATTTTCATCACCGCCTACAAGGAACACGCGGTAGAAGCGTTTGAGATCGAGGCCTTTGACTATATTCTCAAGCCCTATCACGAAGCGCGCATCATTACCATGCTGCAAAAACTCGAAGCCTTGCATCAGCGCCCCGCGGCGGTAACGACGCCGGAACAGACAGCGCCGGCCGGGCGCAGCAATTCCAGCATCAATCTGATCAAAGACGAGCGGATTATCGTCACCGATATTAACGAGATTTACTACGCCGCCGCCGATGAGAAAGTGACGCGCGTCTACACTCGCCGCGAAGAGTTCGTGATGCCGATGAACATTACCGAATTTTACAGCAGGTTGCCGGAAGAGCACTTCTTCCGTTGCCACCGTTCCTATTGCGTCAATCTGTCGAAGATCCGCGAAATCGTGCCGTGGTTTAACAACACCTATATTTTGCGGCTGAGCGATCTGGAATTTGAAGTTCCGGTCAGCCGCAGCAAGGTCAAGGAATTCCGCAAACTGATGCGTCTTTGATGTTTGCCGGCGCAGCCGCCTCGACGCTGCGCTGGTCTCCCCGCGGCCAATCCCCCCTGTAGCCCCTATCGCCAGCGTGCTGGTCGACAAAAATCGTCGCGATGTTTGATGTAGATCACATTACAAACGCGGCATTTCACCCCCTTTTGGGCGCTAAATCGGCAACTCAAGCATCTCCTGGTGCATTTCATTCCTTTGCTGGTGCAACTCATTCCCAATCCGCCAACCCGGGATATTGCCAGACTTATACTAAGCCCATTCCGCGGGAGCACAGCATACCCGCAAATTTACGGGCAACGCACACAGGAGAAACCGGCCATGACCAACAAACCGGTAAATCGCAGCTTCATCGTTTTTGGCACCATCGTTTGCCAAATGGGCCTTGGCACCATCTACACCTGGAGTTTATTCAACCAGCCGCTGGTCGATAAGTTCCACTGGGGCCTGGCCGATGTCGCCACCACCTTCTCCATCACCAGTTTCTTTCTGGCGTTTGCCACTCTGTTCGCCGGTAAATTGCAGGAACGCTTCGGCATTCGCAACCTGACGCTGGCGTCCGGCATCCTGGTAGGGCTGGGTCTGATTGCCAGCGCTCACGTCAGCTCGCTGGACATGATTTATCTGCTGGCCGGGGTCGTGGTGGGTTTCGCGGTCGGTATTGCCTATATTTCCACGCTGTCGAATCTGATCAAATGGTTCCCGGCCAACAAAGGGTTGATTTCCGGTATTTCAGTCGGCGCTTTCGGCAGCGGCAGCCTGCTGTTCAAATACGTCAACGCCACGTTGATCGCTGACGTTGGCGTGTCTGCCGCCTTCTTCTACTGGGGTGCGATCGTCATGGCGCTGATCGTGTTCGGCTCAATGTTGCTCAAAGAACCCGCCGCCAGCACATCGACCAATACCGCCGCCGGCCTGGGTAACGATTACAGCGTGCGCCAGATGCTGGCCACCAAAGAAGCCTACCTGCTGTTCGCGATTTTCTTCTCTGCCTGCATGAGCGGCCTGTATCTGATTGGCATCGTCAAGGACATGGGAGTGCAATTGGCGGGGATGGATTTGGCTACCGCCGCCAACACCGTTTCCGCCGTGGCTATCTTTAACACCGCAGGCCGCATCATTCTGGGCACCCTGTCGGATAAAGTTGGCCGCATGCGCGTTATCAGCTTCACCATGTTGGTTACCGTGCTGGCGATTGTCGCACTGAGCTTCTTTACCCTGAGCCACACCCTGTTCTTCCTGTGCGTCGGCGCGGTTGCCTTCTGTTTCGGCGGCAATATTACCGTCTTCCCAGCGATTGTCGGCGACTTCTTCGGTCTGAAAAACCACAGCAAAAACTACGGCATCATCTATCAGGGCTTTGGTCTGGGTGCGCTGGCCGGTTCGTTTATCGCCAAATACTTTGGCGGCTTCCATGCCACCTTCATGGTGATTGGCGTACTGTCGCTGGTATCGCTGCTGATTACGCTGTTTATCAGCGCACCGCAGACGGCAACAGCAACAACCGACGACACCGCAACGCCGGAGCTGGCAAAAGCAGAACACGCCTGATTCATATCAACAGCAAACAGCCGGTCAGTGATGCTGACCGGCTGTTTGCTGATAGAGGATAACACCAGGAGGAACCTGTCAGCCCCTGTGACTACAGACGCATCCCCAGCGTTTGCCGCAGGTGAGCGCCAGCACCCAGCAACCCCGGCTGTGAGTGGGTGATCATAAACACCGGAATGTCGTGCACATAGTCCTTAAAGCGCCCCTTATCCTCAAACGCCGTACGGAAGCCGGACGCTTTGAAAAATTCCATAAAGCGCGGCACGATACCGCCGGCGATATACACGCCGCCAAAGGTGCCAAGACTCAATGCCAGGTTGCCGCCAAAGCGCCCAAGGATCACGCAAAACAGCGACAACGCGCGGCGGCAATCCGTGCAGCTGTCGGCTAACGCGCGCTCGGTCACGTCCTTCGGCGCCAGATTTTCCGGCATACGATCGTCCGCCTTGACGATCGCGCGGTACAAATTGACCAGCCCCGGTCCAGACAGCACCCGTTCGGCAGAAACATGGCCCACTTCGGCACGCAATACCTCCAGAATGATGTCTTCCTCTTCGCTGTTGGGCGCAAAGTCGACATGGCCGCCCTCACCCGGCAGGCTCAGCCAACGGCGGTCAACCTGTACCAGGTGCGCCACGCCCAGCCCGGTACCGGCACCGTACACCGCAATCGGCTTGTCCTGCTGCGCCTGACCGCCGCCAAATTGCATCACGTCGTCGGCGGTCAGCATCGGGATCGCCATGGAGACTGCGGTAAAATCGTTGATCACTTCCAGATGGTTCAGCCCCAGATTGGCCTTCATCTCTTTGATGGAAAACGCCCAGCTATGGTTGGTCATCGCCACCCAATCGTCGGTCACCGGGCAGGCTATGGCGATGCAGGCATCCTGTACTTCGGCCTGGTGTTCGACCAGATATTGGCGAATCACCGCTTCGAGGCTGTCGAACTCCAGGCCGGAATAGGTTTTCGCCTGGGTAATTTCACCCGTCGCGACAGTGCACAGCGCCAGGCGGGCATTGGTACCGCCAACATCACCTACGAGGGCATAGGTCATCAGTGTTTTCTCCGCAAAATTTAAGGGCAAATAGCAAACTGCACTCCACTGTAAAATCCCGCCGAGAAAACAACAATCGTCATCGTTACGCTAACCGGCCAATAGCGATCTTGATCACAAAAAACGTTTCAGCCAGGCCGTTTGGCCGATTTTCCTGCACGTTGAAACAAATTGCGGCAAAAAACGCGTCTTGGCGGCTGTTCAGCGGCGACCGGGGTTGGCAAAATGCCTGAAAACAGCCTATATAACCATCCGCTGACGCTGCTTGCTGCGCACAGCGAAGGCTGGTGCACTCAATCATCACCCAATCATCTCCCCCTGCGACGCAGGGTTTATTGACAAGGGATCCCTGCATGCTGCATCCGCGCGCCACGACAATGCTGACCTTTGCTCTGCCTGCCATTATTATCGGCTCTGCCGCCAGTCTGGTGCTTATTCTGGTGATGAGAGTGGCCGCCGCGCTACAAAATACCCTGTGGTCACGGCTGCCCGCCCTGCTTAACGTGGATGTGCATTCGCCATGGTGGACCCTTGGCGTACTGACGCTCACCGGCGTTGCCGTCGGGTTGATTATTCGCTATATGCCCGGCCATGCCGGCCCGGATCCGGCCACCGAATCGCTGATCGGCTTGCCGATCCCGTTGTCGGCCATTCCCGGGCTGCTATTGGCGTTGCTGGCGGGTTTGGCCGGCGGCGTCAGTCTGGGGCCGGAAAACCCGATCACCGCCATCAATATTGCACTGGCAGCGGCACTCGGCGCTCGCCTGCTGCCAAAAGTCCCGCAGGTGGACTGGATTATCCTGGCGGCGGCCGGCACTATCGGCGCCCTGTTCGGCACGCCAGTGGCGGCGGCGCTGGTTTTCTCGCAAATGTTGGCCAGCAGCGGCGATGTTCCGTTGTGGGATCGGCTGTTCGCCCCGCTAATGGCGGCAGCGGCCGGCGCAGTGACTACGCAACTGTTCTTCACCCCCGATTTTTCTCTGCAATTGGCACCCTATGACGTCACGCGCCTGGCGGATATCTTCAGCGGCGCAGTGGTGGCGCTGATCGCCATCGCGCTCGGTATGGCGGCGCTATGGTGCTTCCCGCATCTGCATCGGATGTTCCATTCGTTGAAGCACCCGGTATTGGCGCTGGGATTGGCTGGCTTTCTGCTGGGCATGCTGGGACTGATCGGCGGCGACGTTACGCTGTTCAAAGGGGTAGACGAAATGAAGCGTCTGGCGGCCGGCGACGATGTTACCGTCAGCACGCTGCTGATCGTCACTCTGACCAAGCTGGCGGCGTTGGTGATTGCCGCAGCCAGCGGTTTTCGCGGCGGACGGATCTTCCCCGCGGTGTTTATCGGCGTTGCGCTTGGCCTGATGCTGCATCAACACGTACCGACGGTGCCGGCGGCCATCACCGTTTCCTGCGCTATTATGGGGCTGGTGCTGGTGGTTTCACGTGACGGATGGCTCAGCCTGTTTATGGCTGCGGCAGTGGTACCGGATCTGCATCTGCTGCCGGTGTTGTGCATGGTTATGCTGCCCGCCTGGCTGATACTGGCGGGCAAGCCGCTGATGCTGATCTCGCAGCCGCGCCCGCCGCGCGAGCACGATGAATAGGTACGCTCAGGCCAGCGCGTAATCCGCCGCCGCGCGGGCATGAATTTCCGTGGTGTCGAATACCGGCACCGAGGCGTCCTGTGCATTAACCAGCAGGCCGATTTCGGTACAGCCGAAGATAATGCCCTGTGCGCCCTGAAGCTCCAGATTGCCGATGATCCGCCGGTATTCGTCACGCGAAGCGGCGCTGATTTTCCCCAAACACAGTTCGTCGTAAATAATACGGTGGATAATGTCGCGATCGGCGGACACCGGCGTCACCACCTCGATGCCAAAACGCGCCTGCAGGCGCCCACGATAAAAATCCTGTTCCATGGTAAAGCGCGTGCCCAACAGCCCGACGCGGCGCATATCTTGTTGACGTACCTGCAATGCGGTGGCATCGGCGATGTGGATCAGCGGTAAGCCGCTGGCCTGCTCAATGACATCTGCCACTTTGTGCATGGTGTTGGTACAGATGACGATGGCTTCTGCGCCAGCAGCACGCAGCGAGACTGCCGCCGCCGCCAACAGTTGCCCGGCGCCTTGCCAGTCTCCCTGATGTTGCAGACGTTCAATCTCATGGAAATCGACGCTGTACAGCACCAGCCTGGCTGAATGCAGGCCGCCCAGTTGCTGCTTGACCTGCTCGTTGATCATCCGGTAGTACGGAATGGTGGATTCCCAGCTCATTCCTCCCAGCAAACCCAGCACTTTCATTGGTTTCTCCTCACGGCTACGCGCTACATGTGACCAACCTTATCCGCGCGGCAGCGCGTTGACGATAGCTTATTTCACCGCCAGACGAGTGTCGACCCAACGCTGACGCAAAGTGTCATACAACCAGTTATAGGCCATGGTATACGGCAGGAAGAACAGGAAAAAACCCAGTTCCAGCATAAATGCCTGGACCAGCGTCAGGTTTAGCATAAACGCGGCCATCGGCACGCCAATCAGCACAAAGCCGGCTTCGAACCCGAACGCGTGCAATGCACGCACCTTCAGAGTACGCAGCACCCGGTTTACCGGCCACAGACGGTCAAAGACGGTGTTATAAATCATATTCCACAGCATGGCGACGCTGGACAGCATCACCGCCAGCGCCCCTACCTGCATCATCGAACGGTTCATCAACCATGCACCGATCGGCGCGCAAATCATCACCGCGATCGCCTCAAACCCTACCGCATGCACCACGCGTTCAGCGAAAGACTTGTTTTGCAATTGCATATATCACCTGACATTGATTGTTTATGAAAAAAGTCAGGTGATTATCATCGACTTTTACCGTAGATTAAAAATAGGTTCCATCGATAAAATAGATACTTCATGCATTATTCACCGGAAGCATTACAGGCATTTGTCGAAGCAGCCGCGCTGGGGTCGTTTTCCGCCGCTGCGCGCAAGCTGCGCAAAAGCCAGTCCACCATCAGCACCGCGATCGCCAATCTGGAAGCTGACCTTGGCCTGACGCTGTTCGACAGGCAGGCTCGTCAGCCGGTGCTTACCGCCGCCGGGCGTAAAGTGCTGGGTCACGTGCAAGAGATCCTCGCCGCCAGCGAACGGTTGGATGCGTTAAGTATCCGCCTGGCCGATCGCATTGAACCCCGCTTGACGATCGTCTTTTCCGACACTTATCAACCCAATCATCACGACAGTTTGATGCGGCATTTTGAGCGTCGTTATCAGGACATTGAGCTGGAGTGCATGATTGCCGAAGGCGGTGACGTACTGGAGCTGTTACAGAGCGGCCGGGCGCATCTTGGCATGCTGGCGGTACAGCCGGCCTACCCGCCGGATATCGCGGTAGCCCGCCTGCCAGAGCAAACCGAAATGGGGATTTTTGTCGCTCGCGATCACCCCTTGGCACAGCTTGAGACGGTTTCGCAGGAACAATTGGCCAGCGACCGCCAGCTGTATCTCAACACCTATTCTGCCAATGCCAACAAACCGCAGGGACGCGTGTGGTCGGCGCCAAGTTATCTGATGCTGCTGGAAATGGCGGAGCAAGGCTTCGGCTGGGCGATTTTGCCGCACTGGCTGGTCAGGCAGTACGGTCAGGAGCGTTTGCAGCCGTTGCCGTTGCGCGGCTGGCCAATGCGCATTTCGGTCGACGCGGTGTGGTCACGTCTTACCCCACCGGGACCGGCGGGGTTTTGGCTACTGGAGCGCCTGCAGGAAAGCGCCGAGGATCAGGCGGCGGCATTACGCACCTGAATGGCCCGAGACACGCTGTCGAGCAGTTCCGGGATGTCCATCTTCGGCAATATCACCTCGATGAATGCCAGCCGATCGCAGTCGTTCACCTCACTCAGCGCAGCGCGTAACGACTCTGGTTCACTAACGCGCAACGTCTTCACGCGCTGTCCATCGCCCATCGCCTGCGGTAACAACGTCCAGTTCCAGGCGGCGATATCGTTATAACGCTGCTCTGGCCCATGAATGGCGCGCTCGACGGTGTAACCATCATTATTCAGCAGGAAGACGATCGGCTTTTGCCCATCACGCAGCATCGACCCCAACTCCTGAGCCGTCAACTGGGCTGAACCATCGCCTATCAGCAATATTACTCGACGCTCCGGCTCCGCAGTCTGCACGCCAAACGCCGCCGGCAGGGTATAGCCGATCGAGCCCCACAGCGGCTGCACGATAAAATGGCAACCCTGTGGCAACGTCAGTGCCGCAGCGCCAAAACTGGCGGTGCCCTGTTCCGCCAGCACGATATCGCCGGGACGCAGAAAATCCTGCACCTGCTGCCAGAAACCATGCTGATCGAGCCCGCCGCCATGCGATTGTGGCAATGGCGTGCGCGCAATGACGGGTAATGTCCAGTGCCGACACAGCGGCAGCGTTAACTGATGCAGCGCGATCACCGCATCGCGCATCGGGATCTGACTGAATACCTGCTGGCCGACGCGTGCTTCAAACGGTTGGATATCAATGCATTTGTCCGCTGGCAAACTGTGGCTAAATCCGGCGGTAATGGTGTCAGTTAAACGCACACCAATACTGATGATCGCATCAGCGCCTTCGATCAACTGCTTGACCGGCGGGGCACTGGCTGCACCGGCATAGGTGCCGGTAAAAGCGGCGTGGGTTTCATCCAACACGCTTTTGCCCATTAGCAGCGTGGCATGAGGAATTGAAACTTCCTGCATCCATTGGCTCAGAGCTTGCTGCGCGCCAAAACGATCGGCGAGAAAATCCGCCAACAGCGATACCCGCTGTGCGGCTTGCAACTGTACGCGTGCCGCCTTGACAAAGGCCTGCAACGATGCGGCGGACAGATTGGGCTGTCGCAGCATCAACGGCGCCGGGCGTGAAGCCAGCGGTGCCTGCGCCACATCGCTTGGCAAGAGCAGATACACCGGCCGACGCTCAAACAGCGCGGTGGTCAGCAGCCGATCGATTTCTGCTTCGGCATTGGCCGCCGTCAGGCTGGCCTGCGCAATGGTGACCTCTTTGGCCATGCGGGCAAAATGGCCAAAATCGCCGTCACCCAGCGAATGATGCAACAGTTCCCCACTGCGCTGGCAACGCAGCGTGGGGGCGCCGACAATATGAATCACCGGCAGATATTCCGCATAACTGCCGGCAACGCCGTTGATCGCGCTGAGTTCACCCACGCCAAAAGTAGTCAGCATCGCGGCAGCGGGTTTGCAGCGGGCATAACCATCCGCTGCATATGCCGCATTAAGCTCATTGGCGCAACCAACCCAGGTCACCTGCGGATGATCGATCACATGATCGAGAAACTGTAAATTGTAATCACCGGGCACGCCAAACAAATGGCGAATACCCATCTGCGCCAATCGGTCGAGAAGATAGTTAGCCACCGTATAATTCTTACTCATGATATTTACCTGCCCGATGATAGGAATATTAGTATTTAGTATTGAATATCCCGGCGAAATTTCGAGCTTTATGGCAAATAACCACTTGGAAACCCTACTTTACATGGTTGCACCGGCATCAGGCAGCACGACCTGAGCATTAATCCACGTTATCTCCGCGCAAGTTAACGTGATCCGGACCGCAGGCAATCGTGGTGAAAACGCATACACTAAAACATGTCCCCCTCCCTTCAAGGCAGAGATTGATATGGTTTATCAGGCAGATGCTTCCCGTTATCACACCATGGAATACCGACGCTGCGGACGCAGCGGACTGAAATTGCCAGCGATATCATTGGGCTTATGGCATAACTTTGGCGATAACTCGCTGTATGACAACGCTCGCAACCTGGTGCGCCGCGCGTTCGATCTGGGCATTACCCATTTTGATCTGGCTAATAACTACGGGCCGCCCCCCCGGCTCTGCCGAAGCGGTTTTTGGCCGCATCCTGCATGCCGATCTGCGCGCCTATCGCGATGAACTGATCGTGTCATCAAAAGCCGGTTACACCATGTGGCCAGGCCCGTATGGCGACTGGGGTTCAAAAAAATACCTGGTCGCCAGCCTCGATCAAAGCCTGCAACGGCTGGGGCTGGATTATGTGGATATCTTTTATCATCACCGACCGGATCCCGATACGCCGCTGGAAGAAACCATGGCGGCGCTGGATTTACTGGTGCGGCAAGGCAAGGCGCTGTATGTCGGCCTGTCGAATTATCCGGCTGAACGGGCACGCGAGGCATTCGCCCTGCTGCAACAGCTTGGCACGCCCTGTGTGATCCACCAGCCCAGATACTCAATGTTCGAGCGCAGTATTGAAGCGGAGCTGCTGGACACGCTGGCTGACCATGGCGTGGGGTCCATTGCCTTTTCTCCGCTGGCGGGCGGCGTGCTGACCGACCGCTATTTGCACGGCATACCGCAAGATTCGCGGGCTGCCGGCGACAGCAAGTTCCTCCAGCCAGAGCAACTGACCGAAGAAAAGCTGGCAAAAGTGCGCCGTCTCAATGCATTGGCCGAGCAGCGTGGACAAAAGCTGTCTCAGATGGCGCTGGCCTGGGTGCTGCGTAACGATCGTGTGACCTCGGTGTTGATCGGCGCCAGTAAAACCAGCCAAATAGAAGATGCGGTCGGCATGCTGGCCAATCGCAACTTTAGCCCACAGGAAATCGCCGCAATCGACGCCATTCTTCTGTAAGCGATTACACCCCGTCGTTCCAACGCCTGTCGGGGTGTGATTTTACTTTAGATAAATCTTAATTCGTTGCCACAGCGTGGTTTTCAGAATCTCCCTCAGATTCTTTATACGTCGATAGCGATAACATGCTGACAGATTAACTATAAGGCCGGTTTACCTCCCCGCAGGGCATCAAGCGAGCACAGGCTACGCGTGACGGGCATACGGGAATTTTTGCACGGTGAGCCGCCAACAGGAGAAAGCATGTTTAAACCTCTGCTACTGGCCGCTATCTTAGTGGCAACCACAGCCCCACTGGCGCAACAGGCGCAGGCCGAAGGCCTCAACATTGATTTGATGCCCGGCGTTTCATTACGCATAGGCGATCAGGATCGACGCGGCAATTATTGGGATGGCCATGACTGGCGCGATCGTGACTGGTGGGAAAACCACCGTGGGCGTTATCAGGGCGAACGCAGCCGCCGGGGATATTACTGGGACGGCTATCGCTGGCGTGACGGCGACTACTGGCGCAAAAATTACTATTACCATGATGGTCGCTATCGCAAATACGATAAGCACCATTATAAAAAGCATCATAAACACAAGCACCGTCATCACGACCACGACGACGATTAAATGCAAAAGGGCGCGATTTCGCGCCCTTTCAGCTAGCGCCAAGCGGTTAGAACAGACTGCTTACCAGCAGATAGCCATTCAGCCCCACCACGATCAATACGATCAGCCACCCGATATTCTGTATGGATCTACTGTTAACCAGATCCCCCATCAGTTCCCGGTTGCCGGTGAAACGCAGCAGTGGTACCAACGCTAGCGCGATACCAAAGCTCAACAACACCTGGCTGAGCACCAGGATACGCGTAGCATCCATACCCAGCAGGATCACGATAAACGACGGCAGCATGGTCACCACGCGCCGCACCCACAGTGGAATATAGAAACGCACGAACCCCTGCATGACCACCTGCCCCGCCAACGTGCCAACCACGGTGGAAGAGAGTCCCGCCGCCACCAGGCTAAGACCGAATACCGTTGCAGCGGCGTGCCCCAGCAACGGTTGCAAGGTCAGGTAGGCTTGATCAAGATCGGCGATGCCGCTATGGCCGCTAAAGTGGAATGCCGCAGCGGCGGTAGCCATCATCGCCAGGTTGACAAAACCGGCGATGGTCATGGCAATCGCCACGTCTACCTTGGTTGATGCATAACGTTCCGCCTGCGAATTTTTACCGGCGGTTTGCGTCAACGAAGAGTGCAGATAGATCACGTGCGGCATAATGGTGGCGCCAAGCACGCCGGCCGCCAGAAACACCGCATCGCCGTTAGGCAGGTCGGGAATGGCCATGCCTTTGATAAGCCCGCTCAACTGCGGCTGCGAGAATACCAGCTCGACGATGTAGGCGGCGGCAACGAACAGCAGCAGGCCGCCGATCACCAGTTCCAGCGGTTTCTGCCCACGTTTTTGCAGCATCAGGATCAGGAAGGTGGCGATACCGGTCAGCACCGCGCCTTCAAGCAGGGTGACGCCGAGCAGCAGTTTAAAGCCGATCGCCGCACCGATAAATTCGGCCAAATCCGTAGCCATGGCGATGATTTCCGCCTGAACCCAATAGGCCCATACTGCCGGCCGCGGAAAACGGTCGCGGATATGTTCGGCCAGGTTCTTGCCAGTGGCGATGCCGAGCTTGGCAGACAATAGCTGGATTAACATCGCCATGATGTTGGCCCACACCACTACCCACAACAGTTTGTAGCCAAAGGAAGCGCCGGATTGGATGTTGGTGGCAAAGTTACCGGGATCGATATAGCCGATGGCGGCGATAAACGCCGGGCCCATCAAAGAAAGTTTGATCTTCCTGGACGGGCGGTTGGTGGAGGTAGAAGTAACCGCACGGCTGTTCAACATATCGTTTAGCCCTTACTCATATTAAGCTTACCGTAATCATAGCAAAATGATAATAATTATCAATTGCATTTAGAGAGGTGATGCTTATCCCTGTGATAGACGGCGACGAAGGCTTTACGAACATATCGCAGCTATTTCAACAAGTTTCTTGCCGCTGGCGTTGACCAGAAACAGAACGAAGTACGCCTGATAATCAAATTAGCACAAAAATGCTACCAATGGGCAAAATTATTAACATCTTGATTTGGAGTGCTTTACTGGACTACTTTAAGAAGAATCCCACTATCAGTTTCTATATTTGCAATCGAAGTCTCGTTTTTAAACGCAGCGTTACATAGAATGACAACCGAAATTCAGCCTGCCTCAAATTTGGAGCAAACATGTCCCATATTGCGCACTTTGCGTTGGCGTTAGTGGTGGTAACGATTTTGGCATTGCTGGTATGCCGCGATCGCAAAAGCATCCGCATTCGCTATGTTATTCAATTATTGGTTATCGAAGTATTATTGGCCTACTTTTTCCTGCATTCGGAAGCGGGCCTGGGCTTCGTCAAAGGGTTCGCCGCCCTGTTTGATAAACTCCTCGGATTTGCAGGACAAGGGACTGATTTTGTCTTCGGCGGTATGGGCGACAAAGGGTTGGCGTTCTTCTTCCCTGAAGGTACTGTGCCCTATCGTGTTCATTTCTGCGCTGATTGGCATACTGCAATACATCAAGGTGCTGCCATTTGTGATCCGCATCATCGGTACCGTCCTGTCCAAGGTAAACGGTATGGGCAGGCTGGAGTCATTCAACGCCGTCAGCTCACTGATTCTCGGTCAGTCGGAAAACTTTATTGCCTATAAAGACATTCTGGGCAAGATGTCGGAAAAGCGCATGTACACCATGGCGGCAACCGCGATGTCGACGGTCTCCATGTCGATCGTCGGTGCCTACATGACCATGCTGGATGCCAAATTCGTGGTAGCGGCGCTGGTGCTCAACATGTTCAGTACCTTTATCGTGCTGTCGTTGGTCAACCCGTACGACACCAGTAGCGAAGAAGAACTGCACCTCGGCAATCTGCATGAAGGCCAAAGCTTCTTTGAAATGCTGGGTGAATATATTCTGGCAGGTTTTAAAGTTGCAATAATCGTTGCCGCAATGCTGATCGGCTTTATCGCCCTGATCGCCGCACTCAACGGCCTGTTCAGCGCCATCTTCGGTCTGAGCTTCCAGGAGATCCTCGGCTACTTCTTCTATCCATTTGCCTGGATTATGGGCATCCCTAAACACGAAGCGCTGCAGGTTGGCAGCATCATGGCGACCAAACTGGTTTCCAACGAATTCGTGGCGATGATGGAATTGCAGAAAGTCTCGGCTGAACTGTCGCCACGCAGTCTGGGCATTCTGTCGGTATTCCTGGTGTCCTTCGCCAACTTCTCTTCTATCGGTATCGTTGCCGGTGCGATTAAGGGCTTGAACGAGCATCAGGGCAACGTGGTTTCGCGCTTCGGCCTGAAACTGGTGTACGGCTCTACGCTGGTGAGCATTCTGTCCGCGTCGATCGCCGGCCTGGTTCTGGGCTAAGCCTAGCCCACCGTCAAGCCTCCCATGCCGCTCAGTTGACGCTGAGCGGCATTTTTTATGCCTGTCGCAGAGGATTGAGATTCCTGAACCGTTCGGCAGGCAATGGCGCGTGATGCCATCGCGTTCCGCCAGCGTCGTGAGTCAGACAGCAGAAAAGCAAAAAGCCGACCCAGAGGTCGGCTTTTTAAAATGGTGGTGGAGCTAAGCGGGATCGAACCGCTGACCTCTTGCATGCCATGCAAGCGCTCTCCCAGCTGAGCTATAGCCCCACAAAATGTGGTACGCATTAACCGGCGTTACGGTATCAACCAACCTTACTGAGATAAAGGTTGGTGGAGCTAGACGGGATCGAACCGTCGACCTCTTGCATGCCATGCAAGCGCTCTCCCAGCTGAGCTATAGCCCCATTCCACAAACACTTTGTGCCGTGAACGGGGCGCATAATATGAAACCCGGCAAACCCTGTCAACGGCTAATTTGCATTACTCGATCAAGCGCTGAAAAAGCCGCCAAATCAGCACGTTTATCGCTACAAAACCCCCTGAAGCGCTGAAAAACTCGGCAATCATCCGGCATAAAAAAACCCCGCGAATCTCCTCGCGGGGCTGTGTATGGACGAGCAATCGCAGGCCAGACGTCTGATTACTGCCAGCTCACCCGGCCGAAAGGCCTGAGCAAAAGGCAACCCAGTCGCTGCCTGGCACCAGATACGGCTATCAGGCCTGTGCTTCGCGCTCGGCAATATAGGCCAGTGCCTGATCGATACGCTTCAGGCTGCGCGCCTGGCCGATGGCATGAACGGTAACGTCCATGCCCGGCGACTGACCGGCGCCGGTGACAGCCACGCGTAATGGCATGCCCACTTTGCCCATGCCAACACCCAGTTGATCTGCCGTGCCCTGAATGGCGTTATGCACATTTTCCGGCGTCCATTCGGTGATGGCAGCCAGATTGACGCGCACCGCTTCCAACGGCTGGCGAGCCACCGGCCGCAAATGTTTCTTCGCCGCATCGGCATCAAACTCGCTGAAGTCTTCGTAGAAATAGCGGCAGGCAGCGGCCATTTCCTTCAGCGTCTTGCAACGCTCGCCCAGCAGTTTGACGATATCCTTCAGTTCCGGTCCGTTGCGCGTTTCGATGCCCTGCTGTTCAACGTGCCATGCCAGATGCACTGCCACCTGTTCCGCCGGCATATGATTAATGTAGTGATGGTTTAACCATTGCAGCTTTTCGGTGTTGAAGGCGCTGGCGGACTTGCTGATGTCATTCAGAGAGAAGAACTGCTTCATTTCATCAATGGTGAAGATTTCCTGATCGCCATGGGACCAGCCCAGACGCACCAGATAGTTCAGCAACGCTTCAGGCAGGTAGCCATCATCGCGGTATTGCATTACGCCGACCGCGCCGTGACGTTTGGACAGCTTTTTGCCGTCATCACCCAGGATCATCGATACGTGCGCGTATTCCGGCACTGGCGCACCCAGCGCCTTCAGGATGTTGATCTGGCGCGGCGTGTTATTGATATGGTCTTCGCCACGGATCACGTGAGTGATTTCCATATCCCAGTCGTCGACCACCACGCAGAAATTGTAGGTCGGTGAACCGTCGGTACGCCGGATGATCAAATCATCCAGTTCCTGGTTGCTGAATTCGATTGGCCCGCGGATTTGATCGTCGAAAATCACCGCACCATCTTGCGGGTTACGGAAACGCACCACGTGTGGCTCATCGGCGGTGTGGCTGCACTGGCTGTCGCGGCAGTGACCGTCGTAACGCGGCTTTTCGCCGTTTTCCATCTGTTTTTCGCGCAGCGCTTCCAAACGCTCTTTGGAGCAGTAGCAACGGTAAGCGGTGCCCTGCTCGAGCATCTCGTCAATCACGCCGTTGTAGCGATCGAAACGTTTGGTCTGATAATACGGGCCTTCATCCCAATCCAGGTTCAGCCAGTTCATCCCATCCATAATGGCTTCGATAGCATCCTGGGTGGAACGCTCCAGATCGGTATCTTCGATGCGCAGAACGAACTCGCCGCCGGCGTGGCGACTGAACAGCCAGGAATAAAGCGCAGTACGCGCGCCGCCGACGTGCAGGTAGCCGGTTGGGCTCGGTGCAAAACGGGTTTTGATTTTCATTGGGATCACTGCCTTATTACGCAACGCGTGTCAGCGGGTGCCGACGATTGCTCGGAATTGAAAAAAGTGGGCAACATTGTATCACCACGTGCTAATTCCTCAACGCCGACACGGCATCAGCCGGTGCTATTTCATCAATGTTACGCCGTTTTTCACATAACAATGGGCAAAGAAACGGCAGCGCTGGCGATAAATATCGCATCCTGTTTAAATTTGCGGCGAACGATTGAAATCATTTTAAAAACCGTTGACTCACTTTCAACTATCCCTATAATGCGACTCCAACAAGACGGGGCGATTAGCTCAGTTGGTAGAGCATCTCCTTTACACGGAGGGGGTCGGCGGTTCGAGCCCGTCATCGCCCACCATCTTGTTAAGCAGTGAGAAAAATGAGGGTGATTAGCTCAGTTGGTAGAGCATCTCCTTTACACGGAGGGGGTCGGCGGTTCGAGCCCGTCATCACCCACCATCATTCTCTCGCTGATGCAGTATCCGGAAGTCCTGAAGTGGGTGATTAGCTCAGTTGGTAGAGCATCTCCTTTACACGGAGGGGGTCGGCGGTTCGAGCCCGTCATCACCCACCACTTCTGCGGGTCGTTAGCTCAGTTGGTAGAGCAGTTGACTTTTAATCAATTGGTCGCAGGTTCGAATCCTGCACGACCCACCAATTAAGAAAAAAGCGCCTTTAGGCGCTTTTTTTGCATTTGAGCTCGGCGTAATCTCGAACGCCGACCTACTAACCGCTCTCTTTAGGCGCTTCTTTTCATTTATACACCAGACAACAATAAGGCGCTGCACGCAGCGCCTTGATTATCCCATCACCACGCCGGCATCAGGCCGCCAGCGTTGCGCCACCGTCAATCACAATATCCTGCATGGTAATATGGCTGGCCAGATCCGACGCCAGAAACAGAATCGCGTTAGAGACTTCCTGCGGCTGCGCTATTTTCCCCAGCGGAATACCGAGTTTAAACTGCTGCGGGAAGCCTTGAATGGTCTTCTGCTCGCCGGTTTCATCCCTGCCACATGCCGCGCTGCATCGGCGTATTGGTCGAACCCGGCGATACCATGTTCGATCGCACGCCGAACTCGGCCATTTCCAGACCCACGGTTTGGCACAGGCTGCGCAATGCGGCCTTTGAGGCGCAATATGCCGCCATGCCTACGCGCGGTACATGCGCCGCATTGGAAGCAATGCTGACGATCGCGCCGCGCCGCTGACGGCGAAATACCGGCAATGCATGGCGGAACATGTTAAACGCTCCGCCGGCATTGACATTGAGGCATGCCATCCAGTCCGCCGAACTGGTTGCATCGGTCAGCCCCATACGCAAAATACCCGCGCCGTTGACCAACACATCCAACTCCCCCTGCTCTGCCAACAGGCGGGTACAAACGCCATCCACCGCCTCACCGTCGGCAATATCCAGCACTTCGCAGCGGAACGGATACTCCCGCAGGTCAAACCGCAGGTCAAACCCCACCACCTCCGCCCCGGCAGCAACAAAGTCCAGCGCGGTTTGCAGACCGATACCGGCACCGGCGCCGGTTACCCACACCCGTTTGCCGTTAAAATCCCACCCGCTCATCACGCCTTCTCCCCGGAAAGCAACGCCCACCAACTGTCGATGGTTGGGCTTTTCGCCAGCGCGATAAAATCGATATCGCTGCGGATCTTGCGCCAGCGGGTCGCCAGTTCCATGATACGCACCGAATCCAGACCATAGTCGATCAGGTTTTCGTCGTTGGCCATATCGTCACTGTCTTCGTCCAATAGCGGCAGTATCTGCTGACGCAGCGCATCCTTGCTGGCGATGCCCGGCAGCAGATCGGCGGTAGCCACCACCCGCCCGCAGCGACCGGCAGTGTAGCGCAGCGCCATTAAGTGTTCATCGCGGGAAAAGTCCGCCAACCCATCGGCCACCATAAATGGCTTGATGTTGCGCATAAAGGCGTCAATTGCCGTTGTCAGGCAGCCGATGTGCGCATACACACCGCAAATAATCAGTTGATCGCGGCCTGACTCCTGCAAAATGTCTTGCAGCGGCGAGCGATGGAAGGCGCTGTAACGCCATTTCACCAATACGGTATCGTCAGCGTCTGGCGCCAGCGCGGCCACCACCGCCTGCTGTTCCGGATGTTTGTTCAGCCCCGGCCCCCACATGTCATTCAACAATGCGCGATCTTCGGCGCTCTGCTCATTGGGTTGTGCGGTATAAAACACTGGAATACCTTGTGCCTTGCAATAGCGACGCAGGTTGGCGATGTTGTCCACCACCTGCTTGATCAGCGCGCTGTCCTCGCCCCAAAAATTCAGGAAATACTGCTGCATATCGTGGATCAGCAGCGCGGCGCGTTGTGGTTCGAACGCCCAGTTGACCTTGTTGGCCGGCATTTCAGCTGCCGTTGGCAGCGCATAATCATTAAGTTTAGGAATGGCCATCGTTCAATCTCCCTGGACCTGAGTCGGTTGCTGCGCCTCCAGGCGCTGGCGCAGCAGTTTTTTGTCTACTTTGCCGACCGGCGTCAGCGGCAGGCTTTCCACCTGGACAAAACGGTCTGGCAATTTAAATTCCGCCACGCCCTGCGCACGCAGATGGCGCCGCAGCGCCACCGGCTTAAGCGTCTCGCTGGCAATAACGTAGGCGCAACTTTTCTCGCCCATCAGCGCATCCGGCATGGAAACCAGCGCGGCGTTAATCACCGCCGGATGACGTAGCAGCAGGTTTTCGATTTCTTCGGCGGCAATTTTCTCGCCGCCGCGATTGATCTGGTCCTTCTGCCGACCTTCGACGCAAAGATAGCCGTCTTCGGTCAGGCGAATCAGATCGCCGGAACAGTAAAAACCGTTCTCGTCGAAGGCTTCGGCATTGTGCTGCGGGCTTTGATAGTAGCCGCGGAAGGTATAAGGGCCGCGCGTCATCAGGCGACCAGTCTGCCCAACCGGCAACGGATTGCCGTCGTCGTCCGCCACCCAGACCTCATCATCGGGCGACATCGGGCAGCCCTGGGTAGTAAGAATGTGCTGCCGATCGTCATCCAGTCGGGTGTAGTTAACCAGCCCTTCCGCCATGCCGAACACCTGCTGCAACTGGCAGCCGATTTCAGCGGGAATGCGTGCCGCCAGCGTTTCACCCAGTTTGGCGCCGCCAACCTGCAACAGTTTCAAGCTGGTCAACTGCTGGTTGCCGCCCCACTCTTCGATCGCCTGCAGCCACAGCGTGACCGCCGGAGGCACCAGCGCAGTAACGTTGATCCGGTGCTGTTCAATCAGCGTGAAGCACTGGGCCGCATCCGGATCGGCGGCAAACACCGCCACCCCACCGGCATACAACACCCCCAGCACGCCGGGTGAACTCATCGGATAGTTGTGCGCCACCGGCAGCGCGCACAGATAGCGCGTGTGCCGATCAAAATGGCAGATTTCCACGCTGCGGCGGATGCTGTAGTAATAATCGTTGTGAGTACGCGGGATCAGTTTCGGCGTGCCGGTACTGCCGCCGGAAAGCTGGAAAAACGCCACCCGATCGGCGGCAGACGGCGTGGCGCAAAAGCCTGCGCTGTCTTCGGCCAGCATCTGCGACAACGCCTGCGCGCCGTGCGGCTGATTACGCAACGCCACCACGCGCAGCGACGGATGCTGCTGACGGAACTCGGCCAGGAAATCATCGTTGGCGAACAGACCGTGCAGGCGATCGGCGATCAACACTGCCGGCTTGATCTGCGACGCATAGGCATGCAGCTCGCTGCGCTGATGGCTGAACAGCGCATTTACCGGCGCCACGCCGATTTTCAGCAGGGCAAAGAAGGTGACGTAAAATTCAACCACGTTGCCCAACTGCACCAGCGCGGTTTCGCCGGGTTGTACGCCACGGCGCAGCAGTGCCGCCGCCAGACGATCCGACCGCTGGTGCAATTGGCGATAGCTGAGGCTGGCGACCGCATCCACCAACGCGATATCGTCGTTATCAGCCTGGCGGGCGAGGATGTCGGTCAGGGGCAGATCAAGCCAATAACCGCGCTCACGATAACGCCGGGCAAAGACCTCCGGCCAGGGCGTAAAAGCAATGCTCATGTTTCTTATCCTTGATTCAGGCCAAAGGCGCGCAGAATGGTGCTGAGCTTGGTGCCGGTTTCATGCCATTCGGACTCCGGTGAAGAGTCCTGCACAATGCCGGCACCGGCAAATAGGCGTACCTGATTGCCGCTGACGGTTCCGCAGCGGATGGTCACCACCCATTCACCGTTGCCCTCGGCGTCACACCAGCCAACGATGCCGCCAAATACGCCGCGATCAAACGGCTCCAGCTCGGCAATCAGGTCACGCGCCACCCGGGTCGGCGTGCCGCACAGCGCCGGCGTCGGATGCAGCAGACAGGCCAGCGACAGCGCGTTTTCCTGCCGCGGATCCACTTCGCCGTCAATCGGCGTCGACAGGTGCCACAGCGTCGTGGTACTCAACAGTTCCGGCGCGTTGGGAATATGCAGGTAACGGCAACGGCCGCTTAACGCTGCGCGCATGCCTTCGGTAACAAAACGGTGCTCTTTATGGTCTTTAGTGGAGCTCAGTAACTGCTGGCTGACCTCGCGATCGCGCTGTGGATCGGCCTCGCGGCGGGCGGAGCCGGCCAGCGGATTGGAATAAAATTGCGCGCCGGTCTTACGCAGCAGCAGCTCGGGGCTGGCTCCCAGCAATGCGCCGTCTGCCAGCGGTACGTGGAAGTGAAAACCGTTCGGGTTCTGCGCAATGATGCGCGTCATCAGCGCATGGCGATCGACCGGCTGGCAGGTTTCAATCTCCAACAGGCGCGACAGCACCACCTTATCCAGCGTGCCTGCACGGGTTGCCGTCACCGCATCGCTGACCATTTGCATAAATGCTGCCTGTGCCGGCACTTCGGTTTTATGCGCGATATCCGGTGCCGCAGCGTGCTCTATCCCTTGCGCGGCCATAAAGGCATTACGATCGAACCAGCGGGTTTGGCGAGGGATAAACAACGACGACGGCTGTCGGGTATCGAACGGGATGGCGCCACACAGCACCGGCTGCTTGATGCCCGCCAGCCGAGCTTCGTCAAAGGCATGGCGCACCACCTGCTGAAATTCGCCGTTCACGTCGTCGCCACCCACCGCCGGCAAACTGACTTTGGCAAAACACCCCTGAGTGCTCAGGCTGCGGAAAGGAGAAGTGAAAAAGAAACCGGCAGCGAGATCCGGCGGTAGGTAACCCCCTTCACTGCTGTGCGATTGCATGTTTTTGGCACCATTCATGGCTGTATCCATCGGTACGCCCTCTATTGTTTGCTAATAATAACCAATATAATAATGATTATCATTTATGTTTACGGGCGCTAAATTACCCTCCGGATTTTACTATGTCAATAAACGTAAACACTTCTTTCCCATCACAATCATGGTATAAACAGTGTGGCATTAGCTAGATAAATGATAAGCATTAGTATTTAATCGACAGGAACACGCCGACATGAAGAATATCCTGCTTTTTGGGGCTGGCCTTATTCGCCTTCACCGCTGCGCACGCCGCCTCTCCCCAGTGGCCGCGCACCATTGACACTGCCCATGGCGTCGTCACTCTCTCACAGGCACCAACGCGCATTGTCTCGACCAGCGTTACGGTCACCGGTACCCTGCTGGCGATTGGCGCGCCGGTGATCGCCAGTGGCGCCACCAGCCCCAACGGTAAGCTGGCCGACCAACAAGGCTTCTTCCGGCAATGGGGGGATATCGCCGCACAGCGCGGTGTCAAACGCCTGTATATCGGCGAACCCAACGCCGAAGCGATAGCCGGCGAAGCGCCGGATCTGATCGTGATGTCCGCCACCGGCGGCGATTCCGCCCTGCGCTTATACGATCAGTTATCGGCCATCGCGCCGGTGCTGGTGGTCAATTATGATGACAAAAGCTGGCAGCAACTGGCTACAGACCTGGGCTATGCCACCGGGGCGCGACGCCGAGGCTGCCAAGCTGACCGCCGATTTCGCCGCGCGCGAGCAAGCGCTGAAACAGCGGATGACCTTGCCGCCGCAGCCGGTCAGCGCATTGGTGTTTCGCCACGACGGCAAGGCCGCCAACCTGTGGACCGCCGAGTCATCGCAGGGTGAAATGCTGCAACAACTGGGCTTCACGCTGGCACAGCCACCGTCCAACGTCCACGGCAGCACCAGCCAGGGCGTGCGCAAGGACATTATTCAACTGAGCGGGGAAAATCTGGCGGGTAGTCTTAACGGCCAAACGCTGTTGCTGTTCGCCAACGATGACGGCGACGCCGAGCGCTTGATGGCAAATACCTTCCTGACGCACCTGCCTGCGGTGCAAAACAAGCGGGTCTACGCGCTGGGCAATGATACCTTTCGTCTGGATTACTACAGCGCCAGCAACTTGCTGACGCGATTAGAAAAACTGTTCATCCACTCACGTTAGGCCAGACTGGCGGGTAGCGCCCGAATCGCCTTGCCGTCAGGCGATTCGGGCTATCCGGCGCAGCTTGAGCTCGCTGACATCAGGCTTGCGTCACCTTGCGGTTTGTCGAGCGTCACCAGACGTAATCCACGCATGGCGAACACCAGCAGCACGCCGAGCACCGCGGCGCCAAAGCCAAAGCTGGTCGAGGTCATCGCCGGCAACATATACGCTCCCATCGCCCCCAGCAGCAACGCGCCCAGGGCATCACCCACCACGTTCTGCGCGGTCCACAGCCCATTGATGCGCCCGAGGAAGGCGTCCGGCGTCAGGCTCTGGATCAGCCCGTATTGCAGCAGCGAATTCACCGCGCTCAGGTAACCGAATGCCACCAGGCACGCCAGCGCCGCCCCGTACCACGGCATCAAACCAAACAAACCAATGGCGACGAACGCCGCTATCGCAGTCATCAGCATCATCCAGCCAGGCCGTGCCAGATGCGCCACCCGACCGCTGGTAAAGGCGCCAATCGCCGCGCCGAGCGGTACCGCCGCATACATCAGGCCCAGGCTGGAAGCGCCGACCAGCCAGTCGCCCGCCAGCGCCGGGTAGAGGATACGCACCGCACTGGCCATGGTCAGCAGCGCGCCGATCAGCGCCACCATACCGATCACTTTATTCTGGAACAGAAAGGCAAAGCCACCTGCCAGCGCTTTCAGCGGGTGCTCGCGCGGCTGTGGCGGCGGCATCAGCTGCGGCAGACGTAGCAGTGGCACCAGCGTCAGCAAGGTGCCCAACGCTGCCAGACCGTAGTTCCACGCCACGCCGGCATGGGCTATCACCACCCCGCCCACCGCCGGCGACAGGATCGATCCAAAACGCACCGTCAGCATACTGATGGCGCCGGCCTGGACAATGTTTTCCCGCCCAACCAACGCCGGTGTCGCAGCCAGCAGCGCCGTCACGCCGACGGCGCCAAAGAAGCCATCCCACACCGATAACAGATAGATCGCCACCAGCGATGGGGTTGGCAATGCGGCATTGATGCACATGCCGACAAAGCCGATGCCACAGGTTGAACGCGCAAACAGGATCAGGCGACGGCGTTCGTAGCGATCCGCCAGTACACCGCCCATCAACAGCCCGGCAAACATGCCGCTGCCGGCCAAGGTAACCGCCAGACCGACCAGCAGCGTTGAGCCGGTCAACGCCTGAATCTGCACCGGTATCGCGATGGGCCATCAATCCCAACGCCAAAATGGAAATAAAACGTGCGCAGAACACGGCACGGAACGCCCGATTGGTCTTGAGCAGACCAAAATCAAGCAAAATCGAGGGCTTACTCATTTGTCTATCACCACAACTTTTAAAAGGGATTGCGTGCTTGCTGCTGCATTGCGCCAGCGAGTCATGCTACCATAGATGAATACAATCAATAATGATAATAAATATCATTTATATTCAATTGAATAATGGGTTGCCATGTTCCGGCTTACACACAATGGTTCGCACTCCTCACATCCCTCGCAGGAGCGCCTGATATTCGGCACCACACGCGCTTTCCGCCGCAGGCTGTACGGCCTGGTACTGGCATTACTGACGCTATTGCTGATGATGGCGCTCAGCCTGTCGCTGGGCGCAAAGCCAATTCCCTTCACTACCGTGCTGCAGGCCCTCAATGGCCAATGCAGCGGCGTCGACTGCACGATCGTCACCAATGCACGACTGCCGCGCACGCTGGTGGGGCTGTTGGCCGGTATCGCGCTCGGGCTGGCCGGCGCGCTGATGCAAACCCTGACGCGCAACCCGCTGGCCGACCCTGGCATTCTCGGCGTTAATGCCGGTGCCGGCTTTGCCGTGGTGCTCGGCATTACGCTGTTTGGCGCCGCCGACATCGACCAATACCTGTGGTTCGCCTTTGCCGGCGCGCTGGGCGCGACGCTCTTGGTGGCGCTGGTCGGCGCGCTGGGGCGTAGTACATTGAACCCGATTCGCCTGACGCTGGCAGGCGTCGCGCTCGGCGCAGTGCTGGAAGGCATGACCTCCGGCATTGCGCTGCTCAACCCTCAAACGTTCGATCAACTGCGCTTCTGGCAGGCCGGTTCGCTGGATATCCAGAACATGCAGGTGGTACGCACCGTCACCCTGCCAATTGTGCTCGGTACGCTGATCGCCCTGTGGATGACCAAGGCGCTCAACAGCCTGAGCATGGGTAGCGAACTGGCCACCGCGCTGGGCACCGGTATCGTGCGCACCCAATTGCTCGGCCTGCTGGCGATCACCCTGCTGTGCGGCAGCGCCACCGCCGCCGTCGGGCCAATCGCCTTCGTCGGCCTGATGATGCCGCACGTCGCGCGCCGTCTGGCCGGTTCGGAACTGCACTGGATCCTGCCGTGGACGCTGGTACTGACCCCCATTCTGCTTCTCGGCGCCGACTTGCTCGGTCGCTTCCTGGTGGCCGGCGAACTGCGGGTCTCGATCGTAACCGCATTGCTCGGCGCCCCGGTGTTGATCGCCCTGGTTCGCCAGCGCCACATGTTCCGCAGGAGTTGCTGATGTCGCTGCATGCTACCCGTCTGATGCGCCCGTCGCACCCTGCCCGCCTGTCACGCGCGACGCTGACCCTGCTGGCGCTGCTGTTCGCTTGCGCCAGCCTGGCCATTTACGCGCTTGGTTCCGGTACCCTGTCGCTCAGCGCGTTACAGGTGATCGACGCACTGCGCGGCGAAGGACCGGCCAATTTAACGGTGATCGTCAGCCAATGGCGCTTGCCACGCGTAGCGATGGCGCTGATATTGGGCGCCGCACTCGGCATCAGCGGCGCCATTTTCCAGTCGTTGCTGCGCAATCCGCTCGGCAGCCCGGACGTTATCGGTTTCAATACCGGTGCCTACAGCGGCGTGCTGGTAGCGGTGGTGCTGTTCAACGGTGGTGTACTTGGCATCACCTCCGGCGCGTTGATCGGTGGCCTGTTAACCGCGGCGCTGATTTACCTGTTGGCATGGCGCAATGGCATCGAGGCCTTCCGGCTGATTATCGTCGGCATTGCGGTGCGCGCGCTGCTGGTGGGCGCCAATACCTGGTTGATTATCACCGCCTCGCTGGAATCGGCGATGACCGCCGGATTATGGAGCGCCGGTTCGCTTAACGGCGTCACCTGGGCCAAAAGCCAGCCGGTGATGTTGGTGATCGCCGTCTGTGCACTGCTGCTGATGGCGTTGTCACGCCGCA
Source organism: Serratia odorifera (assembly GCF_900635445.1). Lineage (NCBI taxonomy): Bacteria > Pseudomonadati > Pseudomonadota > Gammaproteobacteria > Enterobacterales > Yersiniaceae > Serratia > Serratia odorifera. The sequence continues at coordinate 2,974,148 of NZ_LR134117.1, read as the reverse complement.
TGCGCCTGCTGGAAATGGGCGATGACGCCGCCTGCGCGCTTGGCGTGGCGGTTGAACGTTCACGCATTTTACTGCTGCTGATTGCGGTATTGCTGACCGCTGCGGCCACCGCCGTCGCCGGTCCGATCTCCTTTATTGCGCTGGTGGCGCCGCAAATTGCCCGCCGCCTGTGCGCCAACCGTCAGGTGCTGCTGTTAACCGCGCTGACCGGCGCGCTGCTGCTGCTGGCGGCCGACGTAACCGCACAGCGGCTGTTTATGCCGTATCAACTGCCGGTCGGCGCACTGACCGTCAGCATCGGCGGCATCTATCTGATTTGGCTATTAATCCGTGAGTCGCGAAAAAAATGAATGCTGAAACGCCTTTATCCGCGCCGCTGCGCGCCGAAAACCTGACGCTGGGCTATGACAAAAAAACCGTGGCGCATAACCTTTCAGTGTCCATCCCGCAGGGGGAACTGACGGTGATTATCGGCCCAAACGCCTGCGGGAAATCCACGCTGCTGCGTACCCTCAGCCGTCTGTTGCAACCACAGGCTGGCGCTGTATGGCTGAACGGCAAACTGATTGGCGAGTACGCCACCAAAGAGGTAGCCCGCCAGTTGGGATTGCTGCCGCAAAGCTCGATCGCGCCTGGCGATATCACGGTGTTCGATCTGGTGGCGCGCGGCCGTTATCCGCACCAGCGGTCTGTTCAGCGTTGGCGGGCGGAAGATCAGCAGGCGGTCACCGAGGCGATGCAGGCAACCGGCGTGGCCGAACTGGCCGAACTGGCGGTCGATACCCTGTCTGGCGGCCAACGCCAGCGCGTCTGGATCGCCATGGTGCTGGCCCAACAGACGCCACTGCTGTTGCTGGACGAACCGACCACCTGGCTGGACATCGCGCATCAGATCGATCTGCTGGAATTGATGCGTCGCTTGAACCGCGACAATGGCCATACCCTGGTGGTCGTGCTGCATGATTTGAACCACGCCTGTCGCTATGCAACGCACTTGATTGCCATGCGCGGCGGCAAGGTGATCGCAGAAGGCGCGCCAAAAGACATTGTCACGCCGGAACTGATCGAAGACGTGTACGGACTGAAATGCATGATCATTGACGATCCGGTGTCGCACACGCCGCTGGTGGTGCCGTTGGGCAAATAAGCCAGCACAGACGCAAAAAAGGGCTGAATATACTTCAGCCCTTTTTACCGGTCGGCGGGCACCCGCTTCACTCAGCGCGTACGGGCGTTATAATGCCCGTAGCACGCGGTTGAGCAACGGCCCCAACACCTTGAACGATGCCGGCGATACGATGTCGACGTGCGCGCAGTCCAGTTCGTGTACCTGCAGCGCATCCACGTAGCGCGCCCAGGTTTGTTGCACATCCATCCCCTGCTGCAAAGTGCGCTTGGCGACAAACAGCGTCGCCTGCCCGCTGAAACTGGCGGTATGGGTATGGGACAGCAGGCGCACCGAATCCGCGTAGTTGGCCTCGATATTGTCAAACATCGCTACCCGGGCGTCCCCCAGCGCCGGATCCAGCGTGTCTTGCGATACCGCCAGGAACTGCTCGCGTTCGCGCTGGACTTCTTTCAGCACATTGTCGTCCAGCATCACATCCCAGTTCTGGGTTTCCGGCGGATAGGTGTCCAGCAGGCCGAGAAATGCCACTTGTTCGCCACGCGCCTGCAGCCGCGCGGCAATACCCTGCGCCAGCGTGCCCCCCAGCGAATAACCGATAAAGTGGTACGGGCCATGTGGTTGCACCGCCAACACCGTGGCCAGATGCGCATCGCAAACCTGATCCATGTCTTCGCTCACCGCCAGCGGGCCGTCCGGCCGTGGCGATTGAATGCCGACCAGTGACCAGTGCTGGTCGATATAGCGTGGCAGCACGCTGAACTGCCAGGAAAAACCGGAGGCCGGATGCAGACAGAACAGCGTCGGGCCATCGGTAATGCGCAGGGGCAGCACGCGTTCGAAACCACAGCGGTCGGCCTCTTCCTGCGTGCGCTCTTCCGCCAGCAGTTGCGCCAGCTGTTCCACTCTCGACGCCACCATCACCTGGCCGACCGACACCGCTTTGCCGAGATCGCGCCGCAATTCCGCCGCCAGACGCATCGCCAGCAACGAGTGGCCGCCCAATGCGAAGAAATCATCATCGGCAAAAACCTGTTCGCGTTGCAGCAAACGGGCGAAGACCGCGGCAATGGCGCTTTCCAACCCCGGTTCCGCGTCACGGCCGGCGCTGCGGCAACCGCTTTGCGGCTGTGGCAACGCCTTGCGATCCAGCTTGCCGTTGGCGCTCAGCGGCAATTCGGCCAGCTCTACCAGCGCAACCGGTACCATATGCGCGGGTAACCGCTCGCTCAACGCGCTGCGCAACGCATCCAGCGCCAGGCTAACGCCCGGCTGCGCCACCAGGTAGCCTACCAGTTGACGCGCATCGCCGCCGGTATCCGTCGGCGTACCGTCCAGCACCAGCGCATGGGCGACCGCCTGCCGTACCCCCGGCAGCGACAACAACGCATGGTCGATCTCGCTGAGTTCGATGCGCTGTCCGCGGATTTTCAACTGGTCATCGCTACGGCCCAGATATTCCACCGCGCCATTCGGCAGCCAGCGGGCCACGTCGCCGGTGCGGTACATGCGACCGCCATCACCGAACGGATCGGCGACAAAAACGGCTGGCGGTCAATTCAGGCCGCCCCAGATAGCCGTGCGCCAACTGCACGCCGGTCAGATACAGATCGCCAGCCACGCCAGGTGGCACCGGCCGCAGACGCGCATCGAGGATGCGCAAACCGGTATTCCACACCGGCAGGCCAATCGGCACGTTGGCACCGCTCACCGCCGCCAGGGGACTCGCCCCAGGCCGGGTGCCAACTGACGTCCACCGCCGCCTCGGTCGGGCCATACAGATTGTGCAGCGGCACGCCGGTACGACTTTGCCACAGACGGCACAGCTCGGCCGGCAGCGCCTCACCGCTGCAAAATACCTGGCGCAGCCGAGCGCACTGGGCAACCGCCTGGTCACTGTCCAGCGCGCTGACGAACGCCGCCAGCATCGACGGTACGAAATGCAGAGTCGTGACGCCATGACGTGCAATCAACTGCTGCAAGCGTTTGTGGATCGCGATGCGCTTCCGGCGGCGCCATCACTAACTGCGCGCCCACCATCAGCGGCCAGAAGAATTCCCATACCGACACGTCGAAACTGCACGGCGTTTTCTGCAATACCACGTCGTCCGCCGTCAACGGATAGTGGTTTTGCATCCACAACAGGCGGTTGACGATAGCCTGATGACCGACCAAGACCCCCTTCGGCCGCCCGGTAGACCCCGAGGTAAAGATAATATAAGCCGGATGATGTGGCGTCGGCCCGTTCACCATCACGTCGGCCGCATGGTCGGCCGCCAGCGGCGCATCGTACAGCAGGATCTCGCCCTGACCGGTAAAGCGCGCCTGCTGTGCCGGATTAGTGACGATCAGCCGCGGCGCGGCGTCTTCCAGCATCATGCGCAGACGCTCGTCCGGGTAACCGGTATCCAGCGGCAGGTAGGCGGCGCCGGCTTCGACAATCGCCATCAGCGCCAGCGACAGGAACACCGAACGCGGCAACGCCACGGCAACGATGTCGCCCGGCCGCACGCCCTGTGCGCTCAACTGGCGCGCCAGCGCGCTGACCTGTTGGCGGGTTTCACGGTAATTGAAGCGGAAATGTGCGTCAGACAGCGCTGGTGCGTCCGGCGTCTGGCGCGCCTGTTGCGCCAGCAGGCCGCTCAACGTCTGTGTCGGTAGCGGATGTGCGGTATCGTTGACGCGGCTCAGCAGCGCACGATCGTCGGCGGTCAGCAAATCCGCCTCGCCGACCGGCAACTGCGGCTGCTCGCCAAACTGACGCATCAGCAGCGGCAGTCGCTGCAAATGCGCCGCCAACTCATCGCGCTGGTAACGTTCGGCATTCGCCAGCAACTCCACTTTCAATTGGCCGTCCTGGTCGATAAACAGGGCAATTTCCAGATCGCGTACCGGCCCGGAAGCCAGATCGTGGGTGATGCCGGCAATACCGTCAAAGTCGAGCTGGTAATCGAACATCTTAAAGTTGAACACCGTGCCATACAGCGGCTGGGCATCGCCCTACGTGCCCCAGATCGCGCTGTACCTGCTCCGCGTCATAACGCTGGTGACGACGCAGCGTTTTCAGTTCGCGACTGATTTTCGCCGCCGCATCCGCCAAGGTGGCTTGCGGATCGAGGTGCAGTTCCATCGGCAAGACGTTAATCACCGGCCCGGTGGCGCACAGCGCGGCCGAGCCGGTACGGCGCATAAAGATAAATCCGGCGCTGAAGCTCGGCTGACCGCTAAGGCGCGACACCCACAGCGCCAACAGGGCGATCGCCATATCCGCCGCATTCAGCTGTTGCTCGCGCCCGGCATCCACCAGCGGCGCGAACGCCGCCGCCGTGCAGATCTGACTCAGACGATGAATGCGGGTGGTCGGCACCTGCCCCGCCAGCGGTTGCGCGCACAGCGTGGCCGCCGGCGGCAGTTGGCGCGCCTTATTACGCCAGAAATCGGCATCACGCTGCCAGCCGGCAGACTGACGGTAAGCCTGGTATTCAGCCACCACATCGCCAAATGGCGTAAACGGCGTAGGTTCCAGCGGTTGGTCATGGCGCAAACGGCTATAGATATTGGCGATGCGCCGGGCAATGGCGGTAAAGCTAAAGCCATCCACCAGCAGGTGGTGATAGCGCTGATACCAGTACCAGCGGCGCTCTGCCACCCGCATCAGCAGGTGACGATACAGTGGTTTTCCACTGCTGACGCGCAGTTCGCCGGCAAGATCGCGCTGCATCAGCGCTGTGGCAGCGGCGGCGGGATCCGCCGAAGCGGTCAGATCGAGATATTCCGGCGCGTCAATCGCCATGCCCGCATCAAACGATTGCCGCGGTACCCCGTCGCACTCGTCAAAACGCAGTCGCAGGGTGTCCACTTCGTTCAATCCCAATGCGATGGCGCGCAGCAGACAGTTCGGGTCCAGCTCGCCGTTAAGCTCAATATAATGCGCTACCGCATAGGCATTGCCATGCGGTGAAATCTGATCGGCAACCCAAATACCCGGTTGCGCCGCGACCAACGGCATGTCGACGCACAGCGCGTGGTCGGCCGGTAAAGTTGATGTTTCTGACACCGTACTGATTCCTATGGTTGGTATACCCTGACGACTGCGGGCAGCATCGAGACGGCAATGAAAGCCATCCTTATCCAGATGCAAACTGTCGCTGAACGGGGCAACGCCGGCAGGCAGCCCGTGATACGACGGGCATCAGCCCGTCACGCCTGACGCTGTGATGCGGGCCGCATGTCCTGCCAATTATCTTCCAGCCAGCTGACGCACTGCGCGCGCGGTGCCGGGCCGAATACGCTGTTCCAGCCGGGCGGCAGTGCGCAGAAATCCGGCCATAGGCTGTATTGCTGTTCGGCGTTGCGCACGATCAGGCAGCATTGTTGTGGATCATCGAACGGGTTGAGGGTTTCCATCACGGGCTCCTTGCATCATCCCAGAAGTGGCAATTGGTGTGGCCTGATGGCCGGTGACAAACGGCTCGCGCCAGTGGCCTGCAAACCGTCGAGCAAGCCGCCGCGCCAGCACAGCGCGTCGTGGCCGCCGGCCACCGCCCGATACTGCACCCGATGCCCAGCCTGGCTCAGCAGCGTCGCCATCTGGCCGCTGACCTGATGCACCAGCGGTTCATGCACGCCAGCCTCCATAAACACCTTCAGCGCGCCATGATTGCCGAGGCCGCTTTCAACCTGGCGAGTCAGCCAGCAGGCGTCTTCCGGCGGCGTAGGCAGTTGCAACATATCGCGTCGCGGCCACCAGAAAGAACCGGACTGGCTGATCACCGCACCAAAACGCTGTGGCCAGTTCAACCCGGCATACAGGGAAGCAAGACCGCCAAAACTCTGACCGGCAACCACGGTACTGGCGGCATCCGCGCGGTGCGGCGCCCATTCGGCCAGCTGCGGCATCAGCTCTTCCTGCAACGCCAGCCAGAACTGCGAATTGCAGCCAAGCTCGCGACTGCGGTGCGGCAAATCGATAATGTCGATCAGCACATATACCGCGGCCGGCAACTGGCCCTGCTGCGTCAGTTTCATCAGCGGATCCCAGACCGGCATCTGCTGCGCCCAAAACTGACCGTCGAGCAATATCGCCAGCGGCCGCTGCGCCGGGTTGCTGTCGCCGGTGGTGTAGACCCAGACGTTACGGCTATTGCCGAGACGCTGGCTATGCCAGGTATGACGCTGCAGACGCGCCGGCGGCGCCGGCACGCAGCGGGCGCTGGCTACCTCATAATTGTCGAAATCGTGCCAGGCCGACTGCGGCGGCGCTGACGGCATATGCAGCCCGGAAACCACATTGCCGCCAGCACTGCACCAGGAACGGTAGGGATTCAACAGATCGTGCGTGGCACTGGCAAATACCTGATGCCACCAGTGGCGCATCGCGTGCATCATGGCGTACGCATCGCCGCCCTCTGCCCGCAGCGGGCGATGATCCAGACAGGGAATAAAACAGTAGCTGCCGCGCCAGTCGGCGCTCAATTCGGTTTGCCAGTACCATACGTCGCTGCCGCTCAGGCGTTGCAGACTCTGCGGCGGATTCGGCTGATGGTGATCGGTCAGGCAATTGATGTTGATCCAGACGCGCTGGTGGGCTGAAGTCATCTCGCATCCCTGGGGATCGCGCCACAAAAACGTTACCTTCCATCGGCCATTGTCGCTCGGCTCCACCAGCGGCGTACCGCGTCGGGCAATCTCCAGCCACCAGCCATGGCTCCCTGCTTGTTTGCTTGCTAATAACGTACTGCTTGCTGACTGCTGTTCAGTTTTCAAGACACCCACTCACTTGGTAGTTGGCATAACGGGTGAGGCAGCAGCGGATAGCGGCTGACGCTCTCCCGAATGCAAACGAACGGTAGAACGAATACTATTGATAATTATTTTCATTTGCAATAGTGTGTAAAGGCTCGTAAAGAAGGCAGGTATTCTTCAACAGGGACGGGTACCTGAATTCGCATCGGATCGGCTGCTGGTCGCGTCTCCGGCGTAGTCAGATCCACACCATTAATGACGATATAAAAACGACAACCGGCTCCCCCTGCCGGCTTCAGCGCTGGCGCACGGGGGGCGACAACACGGTAGGAAATTAAAAATGACTCGCAAGTTATCTCGTTATTCCCTAGCCACAGTCATCGGGTTGGGATTAGGCACGTCCGCAATTGCACATGCCGCACAGCAAACCAGCCCCAGCGCCGAAGCGGAAGCCACCAGCGTCGGCAACAATAATCAGGCAAAACCCGCCGAAGACACCATTCTGGTCACCGCCGCCAAGCAGAACCTGCAGGCCCCCGGTGTTTCCACCATCACCGCCGCCGAAATCAAAAAACGTCCCCCGGCGCGCGACATCAACGAACTGATCCGCACCATGCCGGGCGTTAACCTGACCGGCAACTCCACCAGCGGGCAGCGCGGCAACAACCGCCAGATCGATATCCGCGGCATGGGACCGGAAAACACCCTGATCCTGATCGACGGCAAGCCGGCCTCAAGCCGCAACTCGGTACGCCAGGGGTGGCGCGGCGAGCGTGACACCCGTGGCGACACCGCCTGGGTGCCGCCGGAAATGATCGAGCGCATCGAAGTGCTGCGCGGCCCGGCGGCGGCGCGTTACGGTAATGGCGCGGCGGGTGGCGTGGTCAACATCATCACCAAGAAACAGACTCAGGAGTTGCACGGTGCGTTGAATGCCTATTTCAACGTGCCGCAACACAAGCAGGAAGGTTCCACCAAACGTACCGACTTTAGCCTCTCCGGCCCGCTGAGCGACACCCTGAGCTTTCGCCTGTTCGGCGGCTACAGCAAAACGCAGGCCGACGCCTGGGATATCAACCAGGGTCACCCAGTCCGAGCGCGTCGGTATTTATTCCGACAGCCTGCCAGCTGGCCGCGAAGGGGTGATCGACAAAAATATCGACGCCCTGCTGCACTGGGATTTCGCCTACCTGCAATCGCTGGAGTTTGAGTACGGCTATGGTCGTCAGGGCAACCTGTACGCCGGCGATACCCAGAACACCAATAGCAATAATTTGGTAAAAAGCATGTACGGCGAAGAGACCAACCGCATGTACCGTGAAACCTACTCCGTGAAATATCAGGGGGCCTGGGACAACGGGGTCAGCACAAACAACTACGTACAATACGAGAACACCCGTAATTCGCGCTTGAACGAAGGTCTGGCCGGCGGTACCGAGGGGATCTTCAATGAAAGTGATGCCGGTTATAGCAACAGCGATCTGGATGATGTGCTGTTGCACAGTGAAATCAGCCTGCCTTTCGATATGTGGGTACCACAAACCGCCACCTTCGGTGCCGAGTGGAACCAGCAGAAGATGAAGAGCAGCTCGGTAGTCAGCCAGGCGCTGCAAGGCGGCGACATTGACGGCATCAGCAGTGCGGATCGTAGCCCCTACTCTTCTGCGCGTATTTTCTCGCTGTTTGCCGAAGACAATATCGAACTGACCGACACCACCATGCTGACGCCAGGCATGCGCTACGATCGTCACTCGGTTTCCGGCGATAACTGGAGCCCGTCACTCAACCTGTCGCAGGAATTGGGCGAGTACTTCACGCTGAAAATGGGCATTGCGCGCGCTTACAAAGCACCTAACCTGTTCCAGACTAATGAAAATTACGTGTTGTACAGCAAGGGTCAGGGTTGTGCCAACAGTTCCACGGGCATCGGCTGCTACCTGGTCGGCAACGATGACCTGAAAGCGGAAAACAGCGTTAACAAAGAGATCGGGCTGGAGTTCCATAACGGCGGCTGGCTGGCCGGCGTGACCTACTTCCGTAACGACTACCGCAACAAGATTGAAGCCGGTTACACGCCGGTCGGCCAGACCAGCAACGGTAAAACCGATATCTATCGCTGGGAAAACGTGCCCAAGGCGGTAGTTCAAGGGTTGGAAGGTACGCTGAACATCCCGGTCAGCGATACCATAGCCTGGACCAACAACGCCACTTACATGATCGAGAACGAGAACAAAACCACCGGTGATTACCTGTCGGTGATCCCGAAGTTCACCATCAACTCGACCCTGAGCTGGCAGGCCACGGAAGATCTGTCGATGCAGTCGACCCTGACCTGGTACGGTCGCCAGAAGCCGAAGAAGTACAACTATAAAGGGGAACCGACCACCGGCACGGAAACCCGAGAGGTCAGCCCGTATGCCATCGTTGGCGCCAGCGCCACCTATACGCTGAGCAAAAACGTTGACGTCACCGCCGGCATCGAAAACCTGTTCGACAAACGTCAGTTCCGTGCTGGCAACGCGCAAAACGTCGGCAACCCGACCACCGGCGCGATCAATATTGCCGGCGCCGGCGCCGCGACCTATAACGAACCGGGTCGCACCTACTATTTAAGCGTCAATACCCATTTCTGACGGTTGATTGAAAAGGGTAAAAAGTAAAAGCCGGTCGGGCCTCCGACCGGCTTTTTTACGGGCTAATGCACCCCATCAGGATAACCGACAACCGGCGTGACCCCTTGCGGCGCAACGATTGGCAAGCTCGTCGTCAACCCGCGGTGGCTTCACTGCCCCAGCGATACCTGCTTGAAAATATGCTTGCCGAACGGATCGATTTCATACCCTTTCACCTCGTTGCGCACGGGTTCAAAAATGGTCGAATGCGCAATCATCAGCGCTGGCATCTGCTGATGCATCATTACCTGCGCCTGCTGGTACATCGCTAGCCGTTTGGCATGGTCGGTTTCTTTACGCGCCTGCAAGATCAGCCGATCAAACGGCGGGTAACACCATTTGGCCGAGTTTGAACCGCCGTTGGCGGAAACGCAGGTAAACAGCGGGCCGAAGAAGTTGTCCGGGTCACCGTTGGCGGTGGTCCAGCCCATCAACGCGGTCTGGTGTTCACCATTCTTGATACGCTGCAGATACTCCCCCCATTCGAAGGTCACAATCGTGGCACGCACGCCGATTTTCGCCCAGTCTGACTGGATCATCTCCGCCATGCGCTTGGCATTCGGATTGTAGGGGCGCTGCACCGGCATCGCCCATAAATCAATGGCGAACCCCTGCCCCAAACCGGCTTCCTGCAGGAGTTGTCTGGCCTTTTGCGGCGAGTAAGGATAATCCTCAAGCGCGGTATTGCTGCCCCACTGGGTCGGCGGCAGCAGGTTTTTTGCCGGCTGGCCGGCACCGTGGAATACCGCCTCGAGGATCGCCGGTTTGTTCACCGCCAACGCCAGCGCCTGGCGAACCTTGACGTTATCCAGCGGTTTTTTCTGGGTGTTAAATGCCAGAAAACCGATGTTCAACCCTGACTTTTCCATCAGCGTAATGTTGTTATCCGCCCGCATGCGCGCCAGATCGGCCGGGTTTGGGAACGGCATCACCTGGCATTCGTTCTTCTGCAATTTGGCATAGCGCACCGCCGCATCCGGGGTGATCGAAAACACCAACCGGTCGATCTGCGGCCTGCCTTCCCAGTAGCCGTCAAACGCTTTATAGAGGATTTTGGCGTCATGCTGGTATTGCTGCAACTGGAACGGCCCGGTGCCGATGGGATCGTTATCCACCCGCTGCGGGGTGCCGGCCTTTAGCATCGCATCGGCATATTCGGCGGAGAGAATGGTGGCAAAATACATGCCCAAATCGGCAATAAACGGCGCTTCGGCGCGCGAAAGCTCAAAGCGTACCGTATGCTCGTCAACCTTGACGATCGCGTTGATCAGACTGCCAAACTCCATCGATTCAAAGTTGGTGTAAGCGCCGTTGGATACCTTGTGATAAGGATGTTGGGGATCTTTTTGCCGCATGAACGAAAAGATCACGTCATCGGCGTTGAAATCGCGGGTCGGCGTAAAGTACTTATTGCTGTGGAACTTGACCCCCTGACGCAGATGGAAGGTGTAGTTTTTGCCGTCAGCACTGACCTCCCAACGTTCTGCCAGGCTGGGCTGCAATTCCACGGTGCCGGTTTTAAAGTCCACCAGCCGGTTGTAAATCGCCGCCGAACTGGCGTCTACCGTGGTGCCAGAAGTAAACAACTGCGGATTGAAACCTTCCGGCGATCCTTCAGAACAAAACACCAGCGTTTTGGCCTGTATGCTGCCGGCGGTCGCCAGCGCCAACAGAGCCAAGGTAAATCTTACTTTTATGCTCGTCATCTCATTTCCCCAGTGGTATCCCAATGGATACCAATAAAACAGGGAGTTAGCGAAGTAAAGAATAAATATTGAGCAAGCAAAACTGCGCAAAAAGACGGGATAATGCCCTCACCGCGCTGGAGAGGGCATCGTGCGGGTTATATCAGCTGACTGAAGTTCATTTGTTCCATCAGCCGGTAGTTATCAGCATAATCCACCGGGATCGCCACCACCACCGGCCCCTGAATTTCCATTGCCTTACGCAACATCGGCCGCAGTTCCTCAACCTTCTGCACCGCAAAGCCTACCGCACCACAGGATTCCGCATAGGCTTTGAAATCGATCGGGCCAAATTCCACGCCGGATTTGCGCCGATACTTGTTCAACTCCTGCATTTCAACCATGTTATAGGCATTGTCGACCCAGATAACGTGCACGATATTGGCATTAAGCCGTACCGCGGTTTCCAGCTCCATGCTCGACTGCATAAACCCGCCGTCACCGGAAATCGACAGCACTTTATCGCCCGGCCGCACCAGCGCGGTGCCAATCGCCCATGGTAACGCGACGCCCATCGTTTGCTGACCGTTGGAAATCAGCAGCTGTCGCGCGCGGAAGCTGTAAAGATAACGCGCGATCCAGATATGAAAACTGCCCATATCGACGCACAGCGTGACGTCGTCGCTGACGATATCCTGCAGCTCCTTGACGATGCGCAGCGGATGGATCGGCATACCGTCCCGACGCGCCGCGCGCTCCGCCAGCTCGGTGCGCTGACGCCCCAGATCGGTCAGAATGGTTTCTACCGCCGGCGGAATCAACAGTGCGCCGGCAAACCTTTCGGTCATCGCATTAATGGTGGCGCTGATGTTGCCGATCAGTTCGATGTCGGGGCGATAACAGCTATCGATATCCGCCGGTTGCACGTCGATGTGCACCAGTTTTAACCGACGCTGGCTGTTCCACATGCAGGGATCGTACTCAATCGGGCCATAGCCGACACTTATCACCAAATCCGCCTGCTGCAACAGCTGGTCCGCCGGCTGGTTGTTGAACAGCCCGACACGACCGGCAAAACGCGCAAAGTGGTTAACGTCGATCACCCCGGCGGCCTGATAGGTACCGACCACCGGCATACGGGTGCGAGATAGCAGTTGGCGCACCGCGTCGCTGTTTTCCGGCCGGCTGGCCTGCAGGCCAAGCAGCAGCACCGGGCATTTGGCCTGCTGAATCAGCGTTACCGCCTCCTGAATGTCGTCACTCGCTGCCGCCCCCAGGTGGGGAACCCGACAGCCTGCCAATACCGGCGCGCTGACCGGTTCATTGACGATATCCATCGGCAGGCTGACAAACGCCGCCCCCGGACGGCCAAATTCGGCGGTACGAAACGCGTTGGCAATCACTTCTGAAATCGCCGAACCGGCATGCACTTCGGCGCAGTATTTGGTCACCGGTCGGAACATGCTGACGGTGTCCATGCTCTGGTGAGTCTGCTTCAGGTTATCGGCGCGTTTGACCGCGCCACCGAATGCCACCACCGCATCGCCTTCGGAGGTGGCGGTCGCCAGCCCGGTGATCAGGTTGGAACTGCCCGGCCCGGAAGTGACCAGCGCCACTCCGGCCTTACCGGTCAGGCGCCCCACCGCCGCCGCCATAAACGCAGCGTTGGCCTCATGCCGCACCACCACGGTCTGAATCGACGGCGCGTCTTCCAGCGAGTCAAACACTCGGTCAATTTTGGCACCCGGGATGCCAAAAACGTGTTTCACCCCCTGTGCCTCAAGATTTTTCACCACCAGATCGGCGCCGCATTGCCAGTTCTCGTCCGTATTTAGCTTACTCATGGTTCCACCTCATCAATAAAAAAATCGACTACCGTAAAATCGACCGCCAGCACGGCGGCGGGCCTGTTTAGCCTTCGGCAGAACGAATGGCGCGATCCAGATCCTCGGGACAGAGGTTGGTGCGCAGAAAATCCGCATCGTGCGGCAATTGGAGATTGAGACGCGTGATAACGCCAAATTGCAGGCGACCGTGGTCGAGCTGGTAGTCCAGCACATGTCCGCCACCGCTGCGATCGTCGGTGACGAAGTGCTCGTGGTAACCGGCTACGCCAATGCCCTGCATATAGTCCGGCGAACGAAAACCGACCAGCGTGCCGCGACGCCGCCGAAAGGCGAAGGTCGGCTGCGCTTCAATGGCTTCGAGCATCGGTTTGTAAGGCCGCTGCTGACGCGGTACGGTGCGGGTTTCCAGGTGGTTGAATTCGCCGTCGACGCGCAGTGCACAGAACAGGTTTGGCGATGCCACCTGTTCGTCAATGCACTGGTGTAGCTGGGCTTTGCTGATCGGTCGGTCGAAGTGTTGGGTCACGCTCGGAGTGAAAAAGGTCACCACCGCAAAACGGCGTTTTTTGATCCGGGCTGGCTGGGCGAGCGCTGCCGTCGGCGCGCAGTTGGTGAATTTCTCGATCGAAAGCGATCAGTTCACCGTCCAGATGGTTGAAGGTACCGAGGCCGAAATCACCGTGGCGCAACAGTTCGGCAATGGTGACGTCTCCCTCGTACACCCCGCCAATCAGCGCGCTCATCAGTGAAATCTGGTAAATTTCCCCCTCGCCGACGCTCGCCGACTGTCTGGCAAAGCCCTGCGCCAGATGCTGCGCACAGGCACACTCTTGGTTCTGGTTCATGCAATACTCCTCCACCAACGCGAATTGACTGCCTTCGCGCATGCAAAAATGTTGCCGTTGATGTTTCGTGTTGTAACGATTCAGCTAATAGCAACAAAAAACCGGTCATCAGGACCGGGACAGTGGCAAAAGAAACAATGAGTTAGCAAGGCTAATCATTATTATCACGCCACCGTCAATTCGAACGCAATGTCTGGTGTTGGAGCAATCACGACCGCGTGCAAGACACAGGGTCAAAAATGACTGGATGCACAGGGTATTTATCTATTTTCATCACGGTGCACCCGGCAGGACAATCGCCAAAAACGACCGCTTGCAAGCCAAAGAGTATCGCCAGTGCGCTAAACAGAGAACCTGGTATTCATAAGAAACGCTTTTGCATATAATGCAAAGATGAATGATGCCCAATACGTCGAACACTTGCCGATTTTCCTTGAGATCGCTCAGCAAGGCAGCTTTTCTGCCGCCGCCCGCAAACTGGGTATGGTGCCCTCGTCGCTGGTACGGCATATCGATACGCTGGAGCAGCAGCTCGGCGTGGTGCTGTTTATCCGCTCCACCCGTGGTCTGATATTGACCGACGCCGGTGACATGCTGAAAAAACCGCGCAATTGCCTTGCAGGCGGACATTATTGCCGTGCGGGCCGAACTGACGTCACTGAACACAGCGCCACAGGGAGTGCTACGCCTCAGCTGTTTACCGACCTTCGGCAAAACCACCCTGCTACCACTGCTGCCGACGCTGACCCAGCGCCATCCGAAACTGTCGGTAGAACTGGATCTCACCGAACGGCAGACCGATCCGAAACGCGAACTGCTGGACGCCGCCGTACGCATCGGTGAACAGAAGGACAGCACGCTGTACGCCAGCCGCATCGGCACTCAGCGCTGGATGATGTGCGCCAGTGCGGACTACGTCGCGCGTTTCGGCCGGCCGGACAGCCTGGCGGCGTTGACGCAACATCGGCTGATTGGCCGTTTCCACAAGCAACAACCGGCCTGCTGGGCACAGATTCTCGATGCGCCATTACTGAACCAGTGCAACATCGTGCTGCGCTGCGATGATTTTAGCGCCCAGCGTCAGGCGACGCTCAGCGGGATGGGCATTGCCTTTCTGCCCAACTGGGTGGTTGGCGACGACGTGCAGGCCAACCGCCTGCTGGCACTGATGGGCGGTCCGCGTGGCGAGGAACAGGCCATTTATCTGATGCGACCGGTGGCAAAAATCTCTGCCAAGCTGGCGGCGCTGATTTCTTTATTGCCCAAAAATATCGGACAGTAGCCTGAGGCCGATCACGTGGTAGAGTAGCGCCAGCAAAGGAGGCGCTATGAGCCAGCAACAACAGATTATCGATTGGTTACAACAGGATGTGCAACGTATGGCCGCACTGCGCACCGTACGCCGTCTCGGCCTCAACGACTGGTGTCTGGGTGCCGGTTTTGTGCGCAATCTGGTATGGGACTGGCGACACAGTCATGCCGCCGCCACGCCGCTGAATGATATCGACGTGATTCATTTCGACGCCGCGCGCCCGCAGGCGGAACGCGACAGAATGCTGGAGGCCCGCTTGCAGCAATGGCTGCCGCAACCATGGTCGGTAAAAAATCAGGCGCGGATGCATCAGCGCTGCGGCCGGGCGCCGTATCGCGACAGCGAAGACGCCATCAGCTTCTGGATCGAAATAGAAACGGCGGTTGGCGCACGGCTAAACGCCGATGACAGCATCACGTTGATCGCCCCCTTTGGCCTGCAGGCATTGTTCAGCGACAGCGTGACCTTCAATGCCAAAAGCGGCGATGCCGCGGCGTTTCAACAGCGGCTGGCGGCCAAACGCTGGCTGCAGCTGTGGCCTCGGCTACGGGTGATTGACTAAGCCTGCTCTGGGTTGGCCGTTCTTGCGCCCTCATGTCGCCAATGTTTTATCCGGCCGGCTCCCCGCGCAGCTGTTGCAACAACGCCGCCTGTTGATGTACTACCTGCCAGATGGCATCGGCCGCCGGCGACAGCGAACGATTTTTGCGCCGTACCAGCATCAGCGCACGATTGATCTCCGGCTCCATCCGCTTGACCCGCAGCCGGCCGCCTTCCGGCAGCGGTAACGCCAGGGCGGGAAAAATACTGATGCCAATCCCCGCCGCCACCATCGGGAACAGCGTGGCCGGGTGGCCAATTTCCTGCACCACCTCAACGCCAATCCCTTGCTGGCGAAGCGCACTGTCGATCAGCGGTCGACTGCCGGAAGCATAATCCTGCAACACCAGCCGGCAGCCGTTTAACGCCGTCCACGGCACCGACGTCAAGTCGGCAAAGGGATGATCGTCACGGCACAGCAATAAAAATGGCTCGTGCAGAATCGGCTCACACTGCAGATCCACCGCCTGTAGCGGATCAACCACGATGCCAAAATCCACTTCGGCGTTGCGCACGCTGTGCAATACCGATTGCTGCGCCTGATCGCGCAACAGAATGCGGATCTCCGGATACTGCCGTTCACCGGCGGCGATGCATTGTGGCATCAGGTGCGCCGAAATGGTTTGGCTCGAGGCCACGCGCACCGTACCGCTGCGCTGCACACCAAAACTGCGCGCATCCAGCAGCGACGCCTGCAAATCATCCAGCAGGCGTTCAACCCGGTTCGCCAAGCGCTGCCCGGCGTCGGTCAACAACACTTCCCGCGTAGTACGATCGAGCAGGCGCACGCCGATTTCCGCCTCGAGCTCTTTTACGCTGTGGCTGACGGCCGACTGCGTCAGGCCGATCGCCTCCCCGGCACGGCTAAAAACTGCGATGGTGAGCAATGGCGACAAATACCTTGAGCTGCTTGAGTGAATAATTCATGCGTAATATTCATAAATGAATTAAATAAATCAATTTTATTATTATATGTCGCCGCGCGAGAATATCCCCCATGATATTTATCGCGAGAACACCGAGATGAGATTTTTACCCGATCGTTTTACCCTAACGCTGATCGCCACCGTGCTGCTGGCATCGTTTCTGCCGGCTCGCGGCGAGTTTGTCGGTTGGTTGAACAGCCTGACGGTTGCCGCCATTGCGCTGTTGTTTTTCATGCATGGGGCCAAGCTGTCACGCGAGGCGATCCTCGCCGGCAGCAGCAACTGGCGTTTGCATCTGTGGGTGATGTTCAGCACCTTCATTATCTTCCCGCTGCTCGGCGTGCTGTTCAAATGGTGGTCGCCGGTCGACGTCAGCCCGCAACTGTACGATGGCTTTATCTATCTGTGCATCTTGCCGGCCACCGTGCAGTCGGCCATCGCCTTCACCTCACTGGCCGGCGGCAACGTCGCGGCAGCGGTGTGCAGCGCATCGGCTTCCAGCCTGTTGGGGATTTTCGTTTCGCCGCTGTTGGTTGGCCTGTTGATGAACGTACATGGTGAAACCGGCAGCCTGCAACAGGTCGGTACCATTGTGCTGCAGCTGCTGGTGCCGTTCGTTGTCGGCCATCTGTCGCGGCCGCTGATTGGCAAGTGGATTGAACGCAACCGTAAGCTGATCGGCAAGACTGACCAAACCTCGATCCTGCTGGTGGTATATGCCGCCTTCAGCGAGGCGGTGACCCACGGCATATGGCAGCAGGTGGGGATCGGTTCGCTGGCATTTATCGTCGCCGTCAGTATCATCCTGCTGACCATGGTGCTGGTGATGAATATCGCCATGGCGCGCTGGCTGGGGTTCAGCAAGGCGGATGAAGTGACGATCGTATTCTGCGGTTCGAAAAAGAGCCTGGCCAATGGCATTCCAATGGCCAACATCCTGTTCCCGGCGGCCACGGTGGGCATTATGGTGCTGCCGCTGATGGTGTTCCATCAGGTGCAGTTGATGACCTGCGCGGTACTGGCGCGCCGGTATCAGAAAAAGCAGCAACGGCTACAGCAGGCGCAAACCGCCTGACGCGACCAGCGGTGGAGGCCACCCCACCGCGTTCAACTGCGCTTTAACGGCTTGACCAACGAGTCCAACCCTTCGATTTTAATCGCCAGCGTCATTTCCATCAGCATCCCCAATTTGCCGTTGGGGAATTCCCCCCTTACGAGCGAACCACAGCAGATATTCTTCCGGCAAGTCGATCAGCACCCGGCCCTGGTATTTGCCAAACGGCATCACGGTGTTGGCAATTTCGATCAGGTTTTCCTTTTCCATCATTGCCCCAACAGGCGGATCATTTCCGCCTCGTCGATCACCGCAATCCCCAGTTCTTGTGCCTTCACCAGCTTGGAACCGGCGGCTTCGCCGGCAATCACCAGATCGGTCTTCTTCGACACGCTGCCGCTGACCTTTGCCCCCAGCGCCGTCAGGCGATCTTTGGCTTCATCGCGCGACAGCTGGCTCAGCGAGCCGGTCAACACCACGGTCTTGCCGGCAAACGGGCTGTCGATCTCTTCGACTGCCACCACCACCGGTGCTGGCCAGTGAATGCCGATATCATCGCTGACCAGTTCGTCAATCACCTGCTGGTTTAGCGCTTCGGCGAAGAAGTTCACTACGTGTTTGGCGACCACTTCCCCCACGTCCGGCACCTGTTTCAGCGCCTCGACGTCCGCTGCACGCAGCTTGTCCAGCGAGCCGAAATGCGCCGCCAGGTTGGCGGCGGTGGATTCACCCACCTCGCGGATGCCCAACGCGTACAAGAAACGGGCAAAGGTCGTCTGCTTAGCCTTTTCCAACGCACTGGCCAGATTCTGCGCCGACTTCGGACCCATGCGATCCAGCCCGGTCAACATGCCGGCGGTCAGGCGGAACAGACCCGCCGGATTTTTGACATACTCTTTTTCTACCAGCTGTTCGATGATCTTGTCGCCCATGCCGTCGACATCCATCGCCCGGCGTGAAACAAAATGCTTTAACGCCTCTTTGCGCTGGGCACCGCAGATCAGGCCGCCGGTGCAGCGTGCTACCGCTTCGCCTTCAACCCGTTCCACGTCGGAACCGCACACCGGGCAGTGCTGCGGGAACACCACTTCACGCGCATCTGGCGGGCGGCGATCCTCCACCACCCCGACCACCTGCGGGATCACATCACCGGCACGGCGCACGATCACCGTATCGCCGATCCGCAGGCCAAGACGTTCGATTCTCGTCGGCGTTATGCAAGGTCGCGTTGCTGACGGTTACGCCAGCCACCAGCACCGGCTCCAGTCGTGCTACCGGGGTAATTGCCCCGGTACGGCCGACCTGAAACTCTACCTCCCGCACTACGGTGATTTGCTCTTGTGCCGGGAACTTGAAGGCGGTGGCCCAACGCGGCGCACGCGCCACAAAGCCCAAACGCTCCTGCAGGTCGATGTCGTCGATTTTCACCACTACGCCGTCAATATCAAACCCAAGCTGGCTGCGATCCTGTTCCACCTGCCGGTAGAAAGCCAGCACCTGGTCACTGCCGGTGCATAACCGGACGCGATCGCTGACCGGCAATCCCCAGGCTTTGAACTGCATCAGACGTTGGTAATGGCTGCGCGGCAGTTCGCCGCCCTCCAGCAGACCGACGCCGTAACAGAAGAAGGTCAGCGGGCGTTTCGCCGTAATGCGCGGATCGAGCTGACGCAGCGAGCCGGCGGCGGCGTTGCGCGGGTTGGCGAATACCTTGCCGTCCTTGCGGCGCGCTTCGTCGTTCATTTTTTCAAACCCGGCCTGCGGCATAAACACTTCACCACGCACTTCGACGCGACGCGGGATGTTGTCGCCGATCAGGCGCAGCGGAATGGCGCGGATGGTGCGCACGTTGGCGGTGATGTTTTCACCGGTGGTACCGTCGCCGCGCGTTGCCGCGCGTACCAGTTCACCGTCTTCGTACAACAGGCTGACCGCCAAACCATCCAGCTTCAGTTCACAACAAAACGTCAGCGGCTCGCTGCTTTTCAGCCGGTCCTGCACCCGTTTGTAAAACGCCAGGTAGCTGTCTTCGTCGAACACGTTGTCCAGCGACAGCATCGGCACTTCATGCCGTACCTGGTCGAAGGCCGTCAACGGCGCCGCCCCTACCCGCTGCGTAGGGGAATCGGCGGTGATCAGCTCCGGATGCGCCTCTTCGAGCGTGCGCAGCTCGCGCATCAGACGATCGTATTCGGCATCCGGAATTTCGGGTGCGTCGAGCACATGATAGAGGTATTCATGATGGCGCAGTGAGGTACGCAGTTGATTGATTTTTTTGTTGTTTGGTTCCATGGCTCACCATCAAAGAGAAAAACCCCCGGCAAGCGGGGGTCTTGAGAGACTATTCGGTCAGCGCTACCGATAACCGTCAGGCGTTGTTTTCCAACACTTCACGGATGCGCGCTTTATAGGTTTCCAGCTTTTGCGGAGTCATCATACGACGCTCGTCGTCCAGCACCACACCACCCACGTCATCGGCGATACGCTGGGCCGATTGCAGCATCAGTTTGAAGTTCTGATTGGCGTCGCCGTAGGACGGCACCATCATGAACATCGACACGCCAGGGGTGGAGAAATCGGACATGGTATCAGGATCGAACGACCCCGGTTTGACCATGTTCGCCAGGCTGAACAACACCGGGCCGCTGCCTGCAGGGCTGATATGGCGATGGAAGATGCCCATTTCACCAAACTGGAAGCCCGCTTGCAGCACGCTTTGCAGCAGAACTTCGCCGCCAATCACGCCACCCTGATGCGCCGCAACGTGCAGTACCAATACGGTTTCCTTCAACCTGGCCGGTTCGGCAGCAACGGGCTGAACAGGTTCTTCAGGCTGTGGTTCCGGCGTGGTCTGCGGCTGTGGGGCCGGTTCTGCATGCTGGAAGGTCGGCTCTACCGGCGGCAGATCGTCAACGCGCGGTTCACGACGTGGCGCAGGCTGTTGCTGTGGCTGCTCCTCTTCCTGATCCTGCGCGTAGTTGTCCAACAGGATGTCATCATAGTCCGGACGCTGAGACAGCGGCGGCGGCTGATGAGCAGCCGGTTGAACGGCTCGTGGCGCGGGTTCGACTGCCGGAGCAGGCGTTGGCGCAACCACGGGTTCTTCGCGAGCGGCATCAAGATGACCAAACGACGGCTCGTCCTGCGGGTGAGCGGAGCGCACACGCACTTCTCCCACGCCTTCATCGAGATCGTCGATCGGGGTTGTTTCACGTTCTTTTTTAGAACGTTTGGCTGGGCGATCGCGGAAAAGCGAAGAGCGTTCTTTACGACTGGTCCAAAGACCATGTAATAACAACGCTATTATGGCGATCGCGCCAACAACGATTAATATCAGACGCAAATCCTGCATCATTGCTATCTCTGTTGTTCCAATACATTGCCACCGCGGCAAACATTCACTCTTTAACTCTATTTGCCCAGGCAGACAAGTGCAAGTCCGTGCTGAACTTTATGACAATAAAGATGATTATACTGCCTTTTTTTGTCGTTTTTTCAGCCAACAGCACGCTAGCCAGCAGAAAATCATCCCGATATGATAACGATGCCTGTTCTGACAAAGAGATAACTTAAGATATGTCCTATTCGCAGCAAACTTCTCGACCCGCCAGCGGCGTGCACTATTTTGCCGAAGGGTGGCGACTGATTTCGCGCCCGGGGATCAAGCGTTACGTGGTATTGCCGTTGCTGGTAAACGTGTTACTGATGGGTTCGGCCTTTTGGTGGCTGTTCAGCAAGCTCGGCGACTGGATCCCGCTGATGATGGGATACGTACCGGACTGGCTGCAGTGGCTCAGCTATATTCTGTGGCCAATCACCGTTATTTCCGTGGTGCTGGTGGCCGGCTACCTGTTCAGCACCATCACCAATCTGATCGCGGCGCCGTTTTGCGGCTTGCTGGCCGAACAGCTGGAAGGCAGCCTGACCGGCAAACCGCTGCCGGACACCGGTATTTTCGGCGTGGTGAAAGACCTACCGCGCATCATGGCACGTGAATGGCGCAAACTGGCCTATTACCTGCCGCGAGCGATAGTGCTGTTTATGCTGTATTTTGTGCCGGGCGTCGGCCAGACCATCGCGCCGGTGCTATGGTTCCTGTTCAGCGCCTGGATGTTGGCGATTCAATATTGCGACTACCCTTTCGACAACCATAAGGTCAGCTTTGCCGATATGCGTCGCGCGCTGCGTCAGCACAAAACCCATAATCTGCAATTCGGCGCGCTGGTCAGTCTGTTTACCATGATACCGATCCTCAATCTGGTGATTCTGCCGGTGGCAGTGTGCGGCGCGACCGCCATGTGGGTCGATCGCTATCGCGGTCAGTTTGTACAGCATTGATCGCGTCATATTCGCTGTTTTGTTCGACGGGGCGCGCATTTCGCGCCCTTGTTGTTGTGCTTAAAACTTATTTCCTAATAACATATAGATATACCAATTCCTTACTTCCCTGCCGGGGCCGTTAGCGTATGCTTTCGATGTTCCCTACATTTTCATAGAGTTAAAGGACGGGCTATGAGCAAGATATATGAAGACAACTCATTAACAATCGGCCATACGCCGCTGGTTCGTCTGAATCGAATCGGCAACGGACGTATTCTCGCCAAGGTTGAATCACGCAACCCAAGCTTCAGCGTCAAATGCCGTATCGGTGCCAATATGATTTGGGACGCAGAAAAACGCGGTATCCTCACCGCTGGCAAGGAACTGGTTGAACCGACCAGCGGCAACACCGGCATCGCGTTGGCCTACGTGGCGGCAGCTCGCGGTTACAAGCTGACGCTGACCATGCCGGAAACCATGAGCATCGAGCGGCGCAAACTGCTGAAAGCGCTGGGCGCCAATCTGGTGCTGACCGAAGGTGCCAAAGGCATGAAGGGCGCCATTGCCAAGGCGGAAGAAATCGTCGCCACCGATCCGAATCGCTATATTATCCTGCAGCAGTTCAGCAACCCGTCCAACCCGGAAATTCACGAAAAAACCACCGGCCCGGAAATCTGGGAAGACACCGATGGCGACGTTGACGTGTTTGTCTCCGGCGTAGGTACCGGCGGTACGCTGACCGGCGTCAGCCGTTACATCAAGAAAATCAAGGGCAAGGCCATCGTCAGCGTGGCGGTTGAACCTACCGATTCGCCGGTTATCACCCAGGCATTGGCCGGTGAAGAGCTGAAGCCGGGTCCGCACAAGATTCAAGGCATCGGCGCGGGCTTTATTCCCGGCAACCTGGATCTGGATCTGGTCGACCGCGTGGTGCAAATCACCAACGACGAGGCCATCAGCATGGCGCGCCGCCTGATGGAAGAAGAAGGCATTCTGGCCGGCATCTCCTCCGGCGCAGCGGTCGAAGCGGCGGTCAAGCTGTCGCAGGAACCCGACTTTACCGACAAAACGATAGTGGTTATCCTGCCTTCTTCCGGTGAACGCTATTTGAGTACTGCCCTGTTTGCAGATCTGTTTACAGAACAGGAATTGCAACAGTAGCGCCAGGCAGTGCACAAAAAGCTAAAAAAGCACCTTGCGGGGTGCTTTTTTGTGGTCTGGATCAAAGTTTATAGCAGTGAAAGATTGATTTTAGCTGCGGGCTTTAGTATTTAACCGGACAATTATTTCGATGCGCAAAATTAATCGCCCTCCACCCCTTGTTTGAGCTGAATCGATTTACTGATTTGTCGCTCGGACATAAAACACGGCATAATGGAGAGCTGATTGAAACGACGCCATTTGGCTACGGTTTTTTGATCTGAAATGGCTAAAACGTCGTTTTCTGTTGCATCAATGCTCGCCCCTGTACCATAGTCAGGCGCTAACCAGACAAGCTAAAGTGCCGCCGGTAGGCTAAACTTTAGCTCCACAACAATCCAATAAGTTGGGGAAACATCAATGTTCCAGCAAGAAGTTACTATTACCGCTCCGAATGGTCTGCACACTCGCCCTGCCGCGCAGTTCGTTAAAGAAGCCAAAGGCTTCGCGTCTGAAATCACCGTGACCTCTAACGGCAAAAGCGCCAGCGCCAAAAGCCTGTTTAAGCTGCAAACTCTGGGGCTGACCCAAGGGACCGTAGTAACCATTTCTGCTGAAGGTGAAGACGAGCAGAAAGCCGTTGAGCACTTGGTTAAACTGATGGCAGAGCTTGAGTAATCGGCCCGTCTTTTTAGTTAACACCAGTCAAGAGTAAGGTAGGGTTATGATTTCAGGCATTTTAGTATCACCGGGTATCGCTTTTGGTAAGGCTCTCCTACTGAAAGAAGATGAGATTGTCATCAACCGGAAGAAAATCTCTGCAGACCTTGTAGAGCAGGAAGTCTCGCGTTTTCTGGAAGGTCGCGCCAAAGCGTCCGAGCAACTGGAAGCGATCAAAACCAAAGCAGGCGAAACCTTCGGTGAAGAGAAAGAAGCGATCTTCGAAGGCCACATCATGCTGCTGGAAGACGAAGAGCTTGAGCAGGAAATCATAGCCCTCATCAAAGACGATCTGGCATCCGCAGACGCCGCAGCCTACACCGTGATCGAAGGTCAGGCAAAAGCGCTGGAAGAGCTGGACGACGAATACCTGAAAGAACGCGCGGCCGACGTACGCGACATCGGCAAGCGCCTGCTGCAAAACATTCTGGGTCTGGCCATCGTCGATCTGAGCTCGATCCAGGACGAAGTGATCCTGGTTGCCTCCGATCTGACGCCGTCCGAGACTGCGCAGCTGAACCTGGACAAGGTGCTGGGCTTTATCACCGACCTCGGCGGCCGGACGTCCCACACCTCGATCATGGCGCGTTCGCTTGAACTTCCGGCCATCGTTGGCACTACCGACGTGACCAAGCAGGTAAAAAACGACGACTACCTGATTCTGGACGCGGTTAACAACAAGATTTACGTTAACCCGACCGCTGACGTTATCGATCAGCTGAAGGCCGCTCAGAACCAGTACATCACCGAGAAAAACGATCTGGCCAAACTGAAAGACCTGCCGGCGATTACCCTCGACGGGCATCAGGTTGAAGTCTGCGCCAACATCGGCACCGTGCGCGACGTCGCAGGCGCCGAACGCAACGGCGCAGAAGGCGTTGGCCTGTACCGTACCGAATTCCTGTTCATGGACCGCGAATCGCTGCCAACCGAAGATGAGCAGTTCCAGGCTTACAAGGCCGTGGCCGAAGCCATGGGCTCGCAGGCGGTTATCGTGCGTACCATGGACATTGGCGGCGACAAGGATCTGCCGTACATGAATCTGCCGAAGGAAGAAAACCCGTTCCTCGGCTGGCGCGCCATCCGTATCGCGATGGATCGCCGTGAAATTCTCCACGCCCAGCTGCGCGCCATCCTGCGTGCCTCCGCCTTCGGCAAACTGCGCATCATGTTCCCGATGATCATTTCGGTAGAAGAAGTGCGCGATCTGAAAGGCGAACTGGAAACCCTGAAGGCCCAGCTGCGTGAAGAAGGCAAGGCATTTGACGAAACAATCGAAGTAGGCGTGATGGTGGAAACACCGGCTGCGGCGGTCATTGCTCACCACCTGGCAAAAGAAGTCGACTTCTTTAGTATTGGGACAAACGATCTAACCCAGTATACTCTGGCGGTAGATCGCGGCAACGAGCTGATTTCTCATCTCTATAACCCGATGTCCCCATCAGTACTTGGCCTGATTAAACAGGTTATTGATGCATCTCACGCAGAAGGCAAGTGGACCGGCATGTGCGGTGAACTGGCTGGCGATGAACGTGCTACACTGTTGTTATTGGGCATGGGGCTGGATGAGTTCAGCATGAGTGCGATTTCAATCCCACGCATCAAGAAAATTATTCGCAACACCAATTTCGAAGATGTGAAGGCGTTGGCAGCGCAGGCCTTGGCTCAGCCAACGGCACAAGATCTGATGAACTGCGTTAATAAGTTCATCGAAGAGAAAACGCTCTGCTAAACTTCCACGACACTGGAACGCCGCCCAATTTAATGCTTAGGAGAAGATCATGGGTTTGTTCGATAAACTGAAATCTCTGGTTTCTGATGACAAGAAAGACACGGGCACCATCGAAATCGTCGCCCCGCTTTCTGGCGAAATCGTCAATATCGAAGATGTGCCGGACGTAGTGTTCGCTGAAAAAATCGTTGGCGACGGTATTGCCATCAAGCCAGCCGGCAACAAAATGGTTGCCCCGGTGGACGGCACTATCGGTAAAATTTTCGAAACCAACCATGCTTTCTCGATCGAATCCGACAGCGGCATCGAGCTGTTCGTCCACTTCGGTATCGATACGGTTGAACTGAAAGGCGAAGGCTTCAAGCGCATCGCCGAAGAAGGCCAGCGCGTCAAGAAAGGCGATGTGGTCATCGAATTCAACCTGCCACTGCTGGAAGAAAAGGCCAAGTCTACCCTGACGCCGGTCGTTATCTCCAACATGGACGAGATCAAAGAGCTGATCAAACTGTCCGGCAGCGTTACCGTCGGTGAAACACCGATCATTCGCATCAAGAAGTAATGCGCACGTCACGCTAACAAGCAACAACGGCGCCACTCGGCGCCGTTTCTTTATCCTATCGTCTTTCATGCCGCCAGTGCTCGCTCCCGTCACTTGCGGAGTAAGCTCTCGAGTTTCACCCGCTTGCTGCCTAGCTGCGGTTTAAAATCCTTTGCTTACACCGCGAGTAATAGGCGTTATCGGCGCAGGCAGTTTGCACATGGACAGCGCGCAGTCCTCGGAGCGTACACGCAGTACCTGACGAGGGAGAGCACTGCCCTCGTGCAACATGGCAACTAAGATAGTCTATGATTGCCAACGCGGGATACGCAGGGTAATCACCAACCCCCCCTGCTCGCCGTTACGCGCTTCCACCTGGCCGCCGTGCGCCAGCACCACTTTACGCGTGATCGCCAGCCCTAGCCCGTAGCCCTTGCCGGACAACGGGGATTTCACCCGCACGAACGGATCGAAAATGCTCGACAGTTTAGACGCTTCTACCCCCGGCCCCCGATCGCTGACCACAATCTGGAACAGCTGATCGGCAGGCGTCAAGCTGACCGTCACGCGCTGACCGGCGCTGGAAAATCGCAGCGCGTTGCGCACGATATTGTCCACCGCGCGACGCATCAGTTCGGCATTGCCCTTGACCGTGTATTCCACTTCGCTGTTGGCCTGCAAGGCGATTTCGACGCCAGGCACCTGCGCTTCATAGCGCGCATCATTCACTACCGCCTCCACCAGCCCATAAAGATCGAAGTACTCTTCGTCCGGCAAAGCGTTGTTTTCCGCCCGCGATAGCGCCAGCAGCTCGCCAATCATCTTATCCAACCGCCCTGCCTCATGCTCGATGCGTTGCAGCGAATTTTCAACGTTATTCGGATTCTGCCGCGCCAGGCCTATCGCCAGTTGCAAACGTGCCAACGGTGAGCGCAGCTCATGGGAAACGTCGTGCAGCAGCTGCTCGCGTGCGCTGACCAGCAGGTCGAGCCGTTCGGCCATCGTATCAAAGTCACGCGCCACGTCCGACAGCTCATCATGCCGGCGCCGCATGGTCGGGAACAGGCGAATGGACAGATCGCCCTGCGCCACGCGATCGAAGCCTGCGCGCAGCTGGCGCATCGGCCGCGTCAGGTTCCACGCCAGCAGCGCGCTGAACAGCAATCCGCCCAATCCACCAATCCACAGCATCGGCGCCGGAATGTGGAAAATATGCCAGCGCTTATCCATGCGATACTGTGCACGCAACCCCTCGACGTCATAGGTCAGTACATAACCCTGTCCATCGGCGCCCTGCACCCATTCGACAATTTTAGTCGGCATGCGACCCGGCTGCAGAGCGCCGTGCAATTGGCCGCTCGGCGGCGCGGCGGCAGGCGTGACCGTCATAAAGCGTCGGTCTTCGTCCGGCCAGTTCTCGCTCATCGCGCCCAGTGCCTGAATACCGCCATTGCGCAGCAGGCTGGCTGCCGAGGTGATTTGCATGTTAACCAACCGCCGGGCCAGGGTATTTTCCGGTGGTTCGCGGTTGCCGTAGAGGGCAAATGACACCCACAGCGCCTGCATCATAAAGATGAAAATCAGCCAATAGCCGAGCAGAATCTTCCAGAATAGCCTTCCGCGCATCACCATCAGCGGATCCGATAGCCGATGCTGCGCACCGTTTCGATACTGAGCGTATTACCCGTCAGCGCGGCCAGTTTTTGGCGGATATTGCTGATATGCACGTCTACGCTACGATCGTAGGCCTCACGTGGCCGACCCAGCCCTTTTTCCGACAGTTCGTCCTTTGACACCACCCGTTCCGGCGCGCGCAACAGCAGCTCAAGCAGATTGAATTCAGAGGCGGTAAGATCGAACCCCTGGCCACGCCATTCGCTGCTGCGGGTCGACGGGTTGAGCGCCAGTTCACCGAGCACCAGTGGCGCATCGTCATCGACCGCGGCCGGCTGTTCTTCAAAACGGCGCAGCACCGCGCGCAGGCGTGCCACCAGCTCACGCGGATAACACGGTTTTGGCACATAATCATCGGCGCCCATTTCCAGGCCAATCACTCGGTCAATGTTGTCGCCCTTGGCGGTCAGCATGATGATCGGCAGGCGGCTTTTTTTACGCACATCGCGCAACACGTCAATACCGCTCATGTCCGGCAGCATAATATCCAGGATCATCGCGGTATACTCGCCGGACAGCGCGCCCTCGACCCCGGCTTTGCCGGTCAGCACCAGCGAGGCGTTGAACCCTTCCGCCGTCAGGTATTCACTCAGCATGGTGCCAAGTTCAAGGTCATCATCGACCAGTAAAATCTTCATTTATCGCCCCTTCAGGTATTTGCCCCATTTTCCCGCCTATTTGTCCATTTCGCAGCCGGTTTTACTCAATCCTTACAGTTGCGCCGTCGGCATCAGGCGAATGAGACATATGCACTGATTCAGCGCGCACAGGCGTTAGCACAACGACTGATGGTTAATCGCGACGGGATAATGGAGATAATAGTCGGATTTCCCGGCGCAGGGCAGCGCCAGGAGGGAAAGGGCAAATAATGCGCCGTGAGACGGCTTAGTTGAAAACGCCAGTCGACAGGTAACGATCGCCGCGATCGCAGATGATTGCCACGATCACGCTACCCGGGTTGGCGGCGGCAACGCGCAATGCGCCGGAAACCGCACCACCGGAACTGACGCCGCAGAAAATACCTTCACGCTGCGCCAACTGGCGCATGGTGTCTTCGGCCTCGCTCTGGCTGATGTCCAATACCTGATCGATCAGTTCCGGTCGGTAGATCCCCGGCAGATAGGCTGGCGACCAGCGACGAATACCCGGAATACTGCTGCCTTCCGCCGGTTGCAGGCCGATGATTTGTATCTGCGGATCCTGACTCTTCAGGTAGCCACCGACGCCGGTGATGGTGCCAGTGGTGCCCATACTGGAGACAAAATGCGTAACGCGCTGTTCGGTCTGCCGCCAGATTTCCGGCCCGGTGGTGGTAAAATGCGCATACGGATTGTCCAGATTATTGAACTGGTCCAGCACCTTGCCCTGCCCCTGCTGCTGCATCGCCAGCGCCAGATCGCGCGCGCCCTCCATGCCCTGCTCACGGCTGACCAGGATCAGCTCGGCACCGTAGGCGCGCATCGCGGCCTGACGTTCCTGACTCATGTTTTCCGGCATCAGCAGCTTCAGCGTATAGCCTTTCATGGCAGCGATCATCGCCAGCGCAATGCCGGTGTTGCCGCTGGTCGCTTCAATCAGCGTATCACCCGGTGCTATCTCGCCGCGCAGCTCTGCCTGTTCGATCATCGCCAGCGCAGCGCGATCCTTGACCGAGCCAGCCGGATTGTTACCTTCCAGCTTCAGCCAGATTTCGCTGTCAAGCCCGGCGGCCAGACGTTGCAGTTTTACCAGTGGGGTATTGCCGATGTAATGTTCCAGCGTTGTCACGATCGTTGCCTGTGTGTTGGTGTGCGTTGCGTAATGTAAAAAGGCAACCCGTGGGTTGCCTCTGGATAATATTTATTGGCTGCTAAAAATTATCAGGCGCTTTTGGCTAATGCAACAGGCTGAAGCAGATGATCGCCGGCATACAGACGCGCATTCAGGCTACCGACATAGTAACGACCGCCGCGCACCGGGGTTTCATTGCCTTCTGCCAGTACCACGGTAATCGGATCCTGATGCCAGCCAATCGGCTGTACCGTCAATTGCCAGAAGTGGCCACGCGGGCTGACTTCCAACACCTGCACCGGCAGCGGGCAACGGGCGCTGCTTTCGCTGCTGACTTCCATTTCCCACGGACGCAAGAACAGCTCGACACTGCCCTGATGCATCGGCTGGAACGCCAACGGCCACTGGTGTGCGCCGACAAACAGCTGAGAACCGCGGATCTCGCCATTCAGGCGATTGACCTCGCCCATAAATTCCAGCACAAAGCGGCTGGCCGGTTCACGCATGATTTGTTCCGGCGAACCGACCTGTTCGATATTACCCTGGCTCATCACCACGATGCGATCGGCGACTTCCATCGCCTCTTCCTGATCGTGCGTCACGAACACGCTGGTGAACTTCAACTCTTCATGCAATTGACGTAGCCAGCGACGCAGTTCTTTGCGTACCTGCGCGTCCAGCGCGCCGAACGGTTCGTCCAGCAGTAAAATCTGTGGCTCTACGGCCAACGCGCGCGCCAACGCCACGCGTTGCTTCTGGCCGCCGGACAGCTGCGACGGATAACGGTTGGCCAGATGCGCCAACTGCACCATTTCCAGCAGCTGTTCCACTTTTTGCCTGATTGCCGCCGCGTTGGGCCGCTCGCGGCGCGGCAGCACCGTCAGACCAAAGGCGATGTTGTCGAATACCGTCATATGGCGGAACAACGCATAATGCTGGAAGACAAAGCCGACGCGACGATCGCGGGCGTGTACCCGGCTAACATCGGTGCCGTGGAAACCCAGCGTCCCGCCGCTCTGACTTTCCAGCCCGGCGATAATACGCAGTAACGTGGTTTTGCCGGAGCCCGATGGCCCCAACAGCGCCACCATCTCACCGGAAGGGATATCGAGCGAGATGTCGTTCAGTACCTTGGTACGCCCGAAATACTTGTTGATATTGTTAATCTCAATGCTCATGATTTTCCTCCCGCTCAAGACGTGCGTTCTGTCGTTCCAGACGCCATTGCAGAGCGCTTTTCAAAAATAGGGTCACTATCGCCATGATGGTCAACAGCGCGGCGGCGGTGAAAGAACCGACGGTGTTGTAATCCTGTTGCAGTAATTCCACCTGCAACGGCAGGCTATAGGTTTCACCGCGAATCGAACCAGATACCACCGACACCGCGCCAAATTCGCCGATGGCGCGAGCGTTGGTCAATACCACGCCGTACAGTAGCGCCCAGCGAATGTTCGGCAGCGTCACCCGGCGGAACATCTGCCAGCCGGAAGCTCCAAGCAGGATCGCCGCTTCGTCTTCCTGGCTGCCCTGGCTAAGCATCATCGGCACCAGCTCGCGCACCACAAACGGACAGGTCACGAACACCGTCACCAGCACCATGCCGGGCCAGGAAAACATCAGTTGGATATCGTGCGCATCCAGCCAACCACCCAGCAGGCCATTGCTGCCGTAAAACAGCAGATAAATCAGCCCCGCCACCACCGGTGACACGGCAAACGGAATATCGATCAGCGTCAATAACAGCTGGCGGCCCGGGAAGGTAAAACGCGTTACCAGCCAGGCCAGCAAGGTGCCAAAAATCAGGTTTACCGGCACGGTAATCAGCGCAATCAATACCGTCAGCCAAATGGCGTGCAGCATGTCCGGCTCGACCAGATTGCGCCACATTTCGCCAAAGCCCTCGGAAAAGGCGCTGGCAAAGATGGAAATCATCGGGATCACCAACAGCAGCAGCGAGAACAGTGCGCCGATGGCGATCAGTGTCCACTTGCCCCAGTTCACCCGCGGGCGCTCAACGCCGTTGAAGGCAAAGATGTCAGCCATTAGTGCCCCCCAATGCGTTTGCCAAAGCGGCTTTGCACGGTGTTGATGCTAAACAGCAACAGTAGCGACGCCGCCAGAATCACGGAGGCAATCGCGCTCGCCGCCGGGTAATCGAACTCTTGCAGTCGGACGAAGATCATCAGCGAGGTCACTTCGGTTTTCCACGCGATGTTGCCGGCAATGAAGATCACCGCACCGAACTCCCCCAGACTGCGGGTGAAGGAAATCGCCGTACCGGCCAACAGCGCTGGCGCCACTTCCGGCAACACCACGCGGCGAAAGCTCTGCCAGCGGGTTGCACCAAGGGTTTCAGCCGCCTCTTCGTATTCTGGTCCCAGTTCCTCAAGCACCGGTTGCACGGTGCGCACCACGAATGGCAGGCTGGTAAAGGCCATGGCAACGGCGATACCCAGCCAGGTAAACGTCACCTTGATATCAAAATGCGCCAGCCACTGTCCGTACCAACCGGTAGTAGAAAACAGCCCGGCCAACGTCAGGCCGGCCACCGCCGTCGGCAAGGCGAACGGCAGGTCGATCAGACCGTCCAGCAGCGTGCGGCCAGGGAAACGGTAGCGGGTCAGGATCCAGGCCATCAGCATGCCGAACACCGCGTTGAATACGCTGGCAACGCCTGCCGCCAGCAGCGTGACCTTATACGCCGCCACTACCTGCGGGTTGGAGATCACCTGCCAATATTGCGCCAGGCTCATCTGCGCCAGTTGCATTACCAGCGCGCTCAGTGGCAGCAGCAGGATCAGACAGGTATAAAACAGGCTGCTTCCCAGGCTCAAACCAAATCCGGGCAGTACCCGTTTACTGGACAACGACGACAACATTACTTATGCCCTGCTGCTAATAGCCGATCCAGCTCACCGCCGGTCGAGAAGTGCGTTTTCATCACCTGTGGCCAGCCGCCGAACTGATCTTCGACGCGGAACAGTTTGGTCGCCGGGAACTTGTCTTTGGCGGCGTCCATCGCCTGCTGGTCATAAACCCGGTAATAGAAACTGGTGATCACCTGCTGTGCGGCCGGGCTATACAGGTAGTTCAGATAATCTTTGGCCGCCTGCGCCGTGCCGTTGCGCTCGACGTTTTTATCGACCCACGCCACCGGGAACTCGGCCAGAATATCCACCGGTGGTACGATCACCTGATATTTATCTTCGCCGTACTGTTTGGCGGATATTGTTAACTTCGGATTCAAAGCTTATCAGCACGTCGCCCAGACCGCGTTCGACGAAGGTGGTCGTGGCGCCACGGCCGCCGGTATCGAACACCACCACGTTTTTCAGAAAGCGGGTCATAAACTGACGGGTTTTGGTCTGATCGTTGCCGTCAGCCTGGCTGGCAGCGCCCCAGGCGGCCAGATAGGTATAGCGGCCATTGCCGGAGGTTTTCGGATTCGGGAACACCAATTTGACATCATCACGCACCAGGTCGTCCCAGCTGTGGATACCTTTTGGGTTGTCCTTGCGCACCAGGAACGCCATGGTGGAATAGAAAGGAGAGCTGTTGTTCGGCAGACGCGCCTGCCAGTCGGCCGGGATCAACTTGCCGCGATCGTGCAGGATCTGCACGTCGGTGACCTGATTATAGGTCACCACATCGGCGCGCAAGCCTTGCAGAATGGCCAGCGCCTGCTTGGACGAGCCGGCATGCGACTGTTTGATGGTCAGTTTATCGTTGGGATGCTGCTGGTTCCACAGCTGCTCGAAGCCAGGATTCAACGCGGTGAACAGTTCGCGGGAAACGTCATAGGAGCTGTTGAGTAATTCAGCGGCCGAAACGGTACCGCTGGCCAACAGCGCAGCGGCCAGCCAACCTTTCAGCATGAGATTTTTTAACCCGCGTTTGTTTCATTCTGCACCTTCGCTAACTGAGTCATTCCGTCGGGCTTCGCCCTGATGATGACCAGTGTATTTATAACTTGGTGCAGACCTGTAACGCTTTTATATACCGTTTAGTGATTTTCAAGCATCAAATGCTATAAGGCAGGGGCAGCGCGGCGCGCTGGCGGGGTTCGCCGCGGCGCCGGCAAATGCGGCCCCGCGGCGAGACGGCGGCTATCAACAGAGAAGCGGCCTTAAAGTGACAGTAAACGCGTCAGTGAAGGGGCAAAGTAATAACTGCCGGTCACCGCACGGCTGAAACGCAGCATCGCATCACGCTTGCCGTCCAGTTCGCCGAACATGCTCAGCAACTGCTTTTCGATATTGTGCAAGCGCGCGCAATAGGCGATGAAATACAGGCCGTGTTTGCCGCTGGCGGTACCGTATGGCAGGCTCTGGCGCAGGATTTTCAGGCCTTTGCCGTCTTCTTTCAGATCGACGCGACTGACGTGCGAAGTGTCAGGGCGCGCCTCCGGCGGCAGCTCTTCGCTGTCATGCTTGGTGCGGCCGATGATCTGTTGTTGCTGTTCGGTGGTGAAACGCGACCATTGGCGCAGATTGTGTTCGTAACGCTGTACCAGCACGTAGCTGCCGCCGGCGTCCGGATCGCCTTCGGCGATTGCCGCTACTTCGGCGCGCTGTTCGCCCTGCGGGTTTTCGGTGCCGTCGATAAAACCGCTCAGATCGCGTTCTTCAACCCAGCGGAAACCGTGGGTTTCTTCTTCGATCCGGATAGTGTTGCCGAACGCCGCCAGCGCCGCCTGCGCCAGCGTGAAGTTGACATCATGACGCAGGGACTGGATATGGATCAGCAGGTCGCGCTGCGTGGCCGGTGCCAGGCCTTTGCCCAGCGCAGTGAAAGGCTTCAGTTCCGCCGCACCCTGACCGCTGGAAAGATCGTGCCAAACGTCATAACCAAAGGCGATTACCGCCCCCAGGCGCGCGTCGGGGAATTGCTGTTGCAGTTCGCTCAGCGTCTGACAAAACTGTTTGCAGCCCTGACGCAAATCGGCGAACTCGCCCTGAACCATGGCTTCCATATAAATGGCAAAACGGCAATGTTCCAGCAGGATGCCGCTCTGAACCTGTGTCATGTTGTTTTCCTTATTCCTTGATCGGGTGCCCGGCTACGCCCCACGCGCAGATGCCGGTTACTGAATGACTGCGTTGCTGGCTGCAACTGCAACGACGGTGGACATACACCCGGTTATCATACCGTAAGCTGACTCGATTACCTTGCCCGAACGCAAAGAAAATCGGCGAGGCCCGCCTTACCCGGCGGGCGACAGGGTGGCATTATTGCGCTTTGGCGTGCCAGATGATTTTGCTGACCGTCCAGCTTTTCAAGGTGTCATCAGGCGGGATGATGTCCTGCGGTCCGGCCCATTTACCACTGAAAATGTACGTCACGTATTTGCTTTGGCTGGCGACGCACTCCACGTTGCCGGCGTCATCCCCGGTAGCAGGTTTACAGGCACCGAAGGCCTTGCTGTACATATCGCTGAACGGCGTGCCGAGCTTGCTGCCCCATTCGGTGGCAACTTCAGGATCCATGATGTCAACGCGCTGTACGTGCCCTTTCGGTTCGCCGCTGATCACCAGTTTGATGTCATCGCCGTCCATTGCCTGATAGAACGCGACGATCTGCCCGTTGCTGGTTCCCATGCCGGCTGCGCAGACGATAGTCGCCGTTCAGGCCGTCATTGACTGCGCTTTCCGACATCGGCGTGCCGGCATTGATCTCACCAACGCCCTTGCCGCTCACTTCAAGGCTGCTGCCAAACCAGTTAAGAGGCGACAGGCTCGACCATGAGAAATTGGACATCGTCGAACAGCCGGTCAGGATCAGCGGCAGCCCTAATATCAGTGGGCGAATATTCATCTCATAATTCCTTAACTTTAATGGCATAGGCCGGTTCAATTTATAAGCGTCGTGCTGCCAATCAGCCTCTCACAACTGCTCGCACTTCGCCATCGGTTGCCAGCTTGGAGTATGTAAAATGCGAAAAGTGCCGCAAAGCGATAGATCAGTCGCGCTCAACGCCAGGCGCGAAGCAGGCCTTCAACCGAACATTCAGCAGCAGGTAGGCGAACGCCAGCACGTCCAACAACGCCAGCATGCCGTCCAGCCCCGGCGCATTGCCGTCCTGCTGCCAGACGCCTGTCAGCGAGCCGCCCAGCGCTGCCAACAACGACGCCATCAATACCCAACGCCAGCTACGCCACAGCCGTGGCCACTGCGCGCGTCGCCCACTCAGCAAAAATGCCAGCGCCGCCGGCAGCCCCAGTGCGATGCCGTACCAAAAGCGTTGGGTGTCGGGATAGAACAGTTGCAACATGCTCTCTCCCTGCTGGCGTGACGCGCCAGCCATCACAAACAGCAGCCAGGTACGTGCCTGCAGGATCAACACCCCCCAAAACCACAGCGGCAACCGCAGCAGGCCGTGCTGATCGTAATCGTCGGGGGAAAATATCGGGGCTGACTTCACTGCCGCTTCCTTGTTAATACGTCTATTCTCCACAGATGGGTGCACTGTTTTAGCTTTTCAATGAGCAGGCTTAAGAAGCTCTTAATATCCATGTGCTTTAATTAACCCACTAAGCAAGCAACCCCGGTGCTCGGGGTTAATGATTCACTGACCAAGATAAGGAAGCTTAACG
Source organism: Serratia odorifera (assembly GCF_900635445.1). Lineage (NCBI taxonomy): Bacteria > Pseudomonadati > Pseudomonadota > Gammaproteobacteria > Enterobacterales > Yersiniaceae > Serratia > Serratia odorifera. The sequence goes on along the minus strand of NZ_LR134117.1, from coordinate 2,937,849 downwards.
ATGAAAAAACTGACTCTGGCGGCATTGATCGCCCTGTGCAGCACCCCGGTACTGGCACAACAAGGTGGTTTCAGCGGCCCAGGTGCACAGCAAACCCAGACGACGGTCAGCCAGCAAGGCGGCTTTTCTGGCCCAAGCGCGGCGCTGACCACGGTGGATAAAGTGAAATCAATGAGCGACGACACCTGGGTGATGTTGCAAGGCAACATTGAACAACGCGTCGGCGACGACACCTACACCTTCCGCGATGCCAGCGGCACGCTGACTGTCGAGATCGACAACAAACGCTGGAACGGTCAAACCATCACCCCCGCAAGACAAAGTTCAGTTGGAAGGGAAAGTGGACAAAGACTGGAGCAACGTCGAAGTCGACGTGAAAAGCCTGAAGAAAATACGGTAATCGTTGCGGCGGGCGGTGGCTAATCCGCCCGCATCCCTTCAATATTCCTGATCTTCAATCAGCCGTTTACCCAGGCTGGTAATGCCCTGGATCTCATAGCCCAGCTTTTCGTACATTTCGATCACGGTATCGTTATCTTCACGCACCATCAGCTGAATCTTCGGGCAACCGCGCGCCATCAGTTTCTTTTCCAACCGGTTGATCAGCGCATTGGCAATGCCGCGCCCACGGTAGTCGGGATGCACGCCGAGGTAATAGGCAGAACCACGATGGCCGTCATACCCTCCCATCACCGATCCCACGACTTCACCGCCCACTTCTGCCCACCAAAAACAGGTCGGCGTCATGATGCAGCTTGCGCTCGATATCCATTTCCGGATCGTTCCATGGCCGCAGCAAATCACACCGCTCCCAGAGAGTGATGACTTCTTCAAAGTCGTCTTGTCGAAATACGCGAATTTCCATCGTTGTTCGCCGCTGTTAATTAAGATGTTTATCTGATTATCGCGTGATTATTCACTTACGCAATATCAAACTGATAATTCGCGGTAACAATGTTAATAAATGGAAATAGTTATCAAGTCGATAAACGCATTTTAATACGATATAACGTTGCAAAACTATCCCTTCGAAGGAGCGCAACGTAATGAAAAATAGGATGAATCCTTTTCGGCATTTTAAACCGTTAGCCGTTTCCCCGACTCGCCGCCAACTGTTGCTTTCCGGTTTGGCGCTGGCGTTGGTGGGTGCTAAACCTCACGCCAGCCAAGCCGCGGGCTCTCCCGCTGCGCTGCGGCACAATGCGCACGGCAAACCGGCAGCCAAAGCGCCCGGCAGTAAACGACTGGTGATGATCGACCCCGGCCACGGCGGCATTGACTCCGGCGCGGTGGGGCACGAAGGTTCGCAGGAAAAACACGTGGTGCTGGAGATAGCCAATCACGTACGCCGTTTCCTGCAGCATCGCCAGCTCGACGCGCGTCTGACGCGGGAAGAGGATGAATTTATTCCGCTGTATCAACGGGTGGAGATTGCCCATCAGCATCAGGCCGACCTGTTCATTTCCATCCATGCCGACGGCTTCACCAGCCCCAGCGCCAGCGGTGCCTCGGTGTTTTGCGCTCTCCAACCGCGGCGCCAGCAGGCGCAATGGCCCGCTACCTGTCGAAACGCGAAAACGCCGCCGATGAGGTCGCCGGCGGCAAATATCGGCAACAGGATAATTATCTACAGCAGTGCTGTTTGATCTGGTACAGACCGATACCATCAATAACAGCCTGACGCTTGGCCGCCATGTGCTGGGGCAGATTCGCCCGGTACACCATTTACACAGCCCAAGCACCGAGCAGGCGGCGTTTGCAGTATTGAAATCGCCATCAATACCGTCGATCCTGGTGGAAACCTCCTTTATCACCAATCCCGAGGAAGAGCGTCTGCTGGGCACCCACGCATTCCGCGAAAAAATCGCCCGCGCCATTGCCGATGGCATCGTCAATTTCTTCGAATATTACGACGCCCACCAGCCTAAACCTCGCTAGGCGCTGCCAGCGCGGCGAATTGCGGGTATACTTGGCGGCTTATCGGAATTGGTATAAGGCTGTGAACACCCCCTATGAGTTTACCTGACATCGCTGAAGTAAAATCCTTCCTGCTGGCACTGCAAGAGCGCATTTGCCAGCAATTGGCGCAGGCCGACGGCGGCGCCGAGTTTACTGAAGACCGCTGGACACGGGCAGAAGGCGGTGGCGGCCGTAGCCGGGTGCTGACCAACGGTGCGGTGTTCGAACAGGCCGGGGTGAACTTTTCACACGTTTCCGGCGCAATGTTGCCGGCTTCCGCCACCGCGCATCGCCCCGAACTGGCCGGCCGCAGCTTCCAGGCGATGGGCGTGTCGCTGGTGATCCATCCGCTCAACCCCTATATTCCCACCAGTCATGCCAACGTGCGTTTTTTCATCGCCGAAAAGCCGGGCGAAGCGCCGGTCTGGTGGTTTGGCGGCGGTTTTGACCTGACGCCCTATTACGGCTTCAAAAGAGGACGCGGTGCACTGGCACCGCACCGCCCAGCAGCTGTGCGCTCCGTTCGGCGAGCAGGTTTATCCGCAATACAAAAAATGGTGCGACGATTATTTCTTTATCAAGCACCGGAATGAAGCGCGCGGCATCGGCGGACTGTTCTATGACGATCTGAATACGCCGGATTTCGACCACTGTTTCGCCTTTACCCGCGCGGTCGGCGACGGCTTCCTCGACGCCTACCTGCCGATCGTCGCCAGACGCAAGTCTATGGCCTGGGGGCGAGCAGGAGCGCCAGTTCCAACTCTATCGCCGTGGCCGTTACGTCGAATTCAATCTGGTGTGGGACCGCGGCACGCTGTTTGGCCTGCAAACCGGCGGCCGTACCGAATCCATTTTGATGTCAATGCCGCCACTGGTACGCTGGGAATACAACTACCAACCGGCGGAAGATAGCCCGGAAGCGGCGCTGTACCGTGATTTTCTGCCGGTACGCGACTGGCTGGAGGAGCAATAAACATGCAGATCTGGGTTGATGCGGACGCCTGTCCGAACGTGATCAAAGAAGTGCTGTTCCGTGCAGCCGATCGTACCGCCACGCTGGTCACGCTGGTGGCCAACCAGTCGCTGCGCACGCCGCCGTCAAAATACCTGCGCACGTTGCAGGTCGCCGCCGGTTTTGACGTAGCGGACAACGAAATCGTCCGCCGTTGCGCCGCCGGCGATCTGGTGATCACTGCCGATATCCCGCTGGCGGCTGAAGTGGTGGAAAAAGGCGCGGTAGCGCTGAATCCGCGCGGTGAACGCTATACGCCGGACACCATTCGCGAGCGGCTTAACATGCGCGACTTTATGGATACCCTGCGCGCCAGCGGCATTCAGACCGGTGGCCCGAATGCCCTGAGCCAGCGCGATCGCCAGCTGTTCGCCAACGAACTGGATAAATGGCTGGTACAGGCCAGGCGCTAATGCGCAGCCGGTAACACCCACTGATAATCCGCGTGGGCCTTGCTCACCTCAGCGCCCGGTTCGACCAGCATCAATACCGCCGGTTTCACCGCCGGCTGCATATCTTCAATGTGCAGCGGCACCCCCCACCACTTTTGATGCATGATAGGCACCGACAATCAGCAGGCTCGGAGTGGGCCGCCGCCAGCAACCCGTTGCGCCATCCGCCGATCGCGCTGTTGCTGGATGGCGACCATCGCCTGCAACTGCGGCGCGTCAAGTTTGCCGCCATGTGCCTGCTCGATGGTGGTCGCCAGCGCCTGGCGCACTGCCGCCGAGGTTGAAACCACCCCTGGCGGCAGTTGAGGATGCTGATAAAACGCCATGATTTCACTGCGATCCAGATTGGCCGACATCAGCGGATACGGCGCCGCCAACGCGGCGGTTACCAATGCGCCATACTGCGACCATGGCCAGCCTGCCTTCCAGCCCAACTGAGCCGGCAAATCGTCGTGCGACGTCGTTTTACCGTTTTGCCATTGCTGCTGTAACGCATCGACCCGCGCCTGCTGGTCGGGATTGATCATCTCCAATAACAGACTGCCCTGCGGCCGCTGCTGAGGCAGGCGTTGTATCAGCCACAGCTCAACGCGATGGTGATCGGGATTGTCGTGCTTCTCGCCGACGATCAATCGCGGCGCCGCCGCCAGCCGCTCCAGCAGCTGTGCCGGCGTCAAGCTCTGGCCGGTGTGTAAATCGGTTATTTTTCCCGGCAGCGCCGCTGCATCAATCGGCCTGGCAGGCGAGTTCACCGGTGAATGGCTACAGGCCGCCAGCATCAGCGCCGCAACAAAAACCCACAATTTCATCTTGTCACCTTTTTGCAAAACGTCCGGCCATTATAGATAACAATTATCATTTACAAACAACTATCCGCCCTTACCCGGGCACTATGCATTGATTTCATTACGCAGAGCGGGTATAACGATTAGCCATTTAGCTGCTTAGACGTCTATACGGATACAATATGAAGCAATCACCTACGCCTGCTGAAGGGCAGTTCAAACGCACCATGAAAGCCCGGCATCTGGTGATGCTGTCGCTGGGCGGCGTGATCGGCACCGGGCTGTTTTTCAACACCGGCTATATCATTTCCACCACCGGCGCGCTCGGCACGCTATTGGCCTATATGATCGGTGCGTTGGTGGTTTATCTGGTGATGCTGTGTCTCGGTGAGCTATCCGTTGCCATGCCGGAAACCGGCGCGTTCCACGTTTACGCCTCCCGCTATCTGGGACCGGGCACCGGCTACACCGTGGCGTGGCTGTATTGGCTGACCTGGACGGTGGCACTCGGTTCCAGCCTGACCGCCGCCGGCTTCTGCATGCAGTACTGGTTCCCGCAATCGCCGGTCTGGCTGTGGTGCCTGGTATTCTGTATTGCCATCTTCTTGCTGAACGTAGTGACGACCCGCTTTTTTGCCGAAAGTGAATTCTGGTTTTCGCTGATCAAGGTGATCACTATTTTGGCGTTCATCGTACTCCGGTGGGGCGGCGCTGTTCGGCATTATCCCGATGAAGGACGGTACCCCTGCGCCGTTCCTGCACAATCTGGACCGCCTCAGGCTGGTTACCCAACGGTACGCTGCCGATCCTGATGACCATGGTGGCCGTCAACTTTGCCTTTTCCGGTACCGAACTTATCGGCATCGCCGCGGGCGAAACCGAAAACCCGGAAAAGGTGGTGCCATGGGCAATCCGCACTACGGTGATCCGCCTGATGGTGTTCTTTATCGGCACGGTATTTGTGCTGGCTGCGCTGCTGCCGATGGAGCAGGCCGGCGTGGCAAAGAGCCCGTTCGTGCTGGTGTTTGAACGCATTGGCGTGCCTTACGCCGCCGATATTTTCAACTTCGTTATCCTGACCGCCATCCTGTCCGCCGCCAACTCCGGTCTATACGCCTCTGGCCGCATGCTGTGGTCATTGGCCAATCAACGCACCCTGCCGGCCTATTTTTCACGCGTCAACCGGCGCGGTATTCCGTTCAATGCCCTGACTTTCAGCATGCTCGGTGGCGTGCTGGCGTTGCTGACCAGCGTGATCGCGCCGGACACGGTGTTCGTTGCCCTGTCGGCCATTTCCGGCTTTGCGGTGGTGGCCGTCTGGCTGAGCATCTGCGCTGCGCATTACGCTTTCCGCCGTGAGTATTTACGCAGCGGCAAACCGATTTCCGGCCTGAAATACCGCGCTCCCGGCTATCCGCTGACGCCAATCGCCGGCTTTACCCTGTGTCTGCTGGCCTGCATCGGTTTGGCATTTGACCCCGAGCAGCGTATCGCACTGTATTGCGGCTTGCCGTTTGTCGCCGTGTGCTACGGCGGGTACTATCTGACCCGCCGCGCCGCCGGGAAAAAATCATTACTGCATGCAGGAGAAGAACATGTCGGTTAATAACCCGCTCGCCCCACTGCTGGCCGATGGCCGCTCGCTGATTTTAGACGGCGCGCTGGCCACCGAGCTGGAAACCCGCGGTTGCGATCTCAGCGATCCGCTGTGGTCTGCCAAGGTGCTGATCGAGAATCCCGAGCTGATTTATCAGGTTCATCTGGACTATTTCAACGCCGGCGCGCAGTGCGCCATCACCGCCAGCTATCAGGCTACGCCGCAGGGATTTTTACGCCGAGGGCTGGATGAACAACAATCATTGGCACTGATTGCCAAAAGCGTGCAGCTGGGCGCAACAGGCGCGTCGCGATTATCTGGCACAGCGGCCGCAGGCCGAACCGCTGCTGATTGCCGGTTCGGTTGGGCCGTACGGCGCATTTCTTGCCGACGGCTCGGAATACCGCGGTGACTACCGCTTGCCAGCGGCAGAGATGATCGCCTTCCACCGGCCGCGCATTGCCGCGCTGGCCCAGGCCGGCGTCGATCTGCTGGCGTGCGAAACGCTGCCGTCGTTCGATGAACTGCACGCGCTGCTGACGCTGCTGCGTGATTTCCCGTCGCTCGGCGCCTGGTTCTCCTTTACGCTGCGCGATAGCCATCACCTCAGCGACGGTACGCCGCTGACCGAGGTTATCGCCCTGCTGAACCACAACCCGCAGGTACTGGCGATTGGTGTCAACTGCATCGCACTGGAAAACGTCACGCCTGCGCTGCAGACGCTGGCGACCTTGACCTCACTCCCGCTGCTGGTCTATCCCAATTCCGGCGAACATTATGACGCGGTGAGCAAAACCTGGCACGCCTGTGGCGGCGAGTACGGTAGCCTGAGCGAACAGGCTGGCGACTGGCAGCAGATCGGCGCACGCCTGATCGGCGGCTGTTGCCGTACGACGCCAAAAGATATCCGGGCGATTGCCGAACAGCTGGCTAGCCGCTAAAAAAAACGGGGCAAACCGCCGTTCGCCCCGTCGTTATCTTCACCGTTGTGCTATCACAATGGCGTGGTTTGCGCCTCGACCACCGCCAGCGCCACCATATTGACGATGCGGCGCACCGAGGCGATCGGCGTCAGGATATGCACCGGCTTGGCAACCCCCATCAGCACCGGCCCCACGGTCACCCCTTCCGAAGAAGACACCCGCAGCAGGTTGTAGCTGATGCGCGCAGCTTCCATGTTTGGCATGATCAGCACATTGGCCGCTCCTTTTAACGGGCTGTCCGGCATCAGATCGTGACGAATGCTTTCCACCAGTGCAGCATCACCGTGCATCTCGCCGTCGATTTCCAGCTCCGGCGCCATGGCGTTGACCAGTTCCAGCGTTTTACGCATTTTGCGCGCCGCCGGGCAGTCGGAGGTGCCGAAACTGGAGTGCGACAACAGCGCCACCTTCGGTTCAATGCCGAAGCGGCGTACCGTTTCTGCCGCCATCAGGGTGATTTCCGCCAGCTGCTCCGGCGTAGGATCGTCATTGACGTAGGTATCGGCGATAAAGGTGTTGCCGCTTGGCAGCAGCAAGGCGTTCATCGCCCCGGCGACGTGCGCACCTTCACGGAAGCCGAACACGTTTTTAACCACATCATAATGTTCATGGTAACTGCCAATGGTGCCGCAAATCATCGCGTCAGCCTCACCGCGATGCAGCATAATGGCGGCGATCAGCGTCGGGTTGCCGATCACCGCCCGCCGCGCCTGCTCTTGCGACACGCCACGGCGTTTCATTATCTGGTAGTACTCACCCCAATATTCCTTGAAGCGCGGATCGGATTCGTTGTTGACCACTTCGAAATCCTTGCCCGGGATCATTTGCAGACCCAGTTTCTTCAAGCGCATTTCGATCACGCTCGGGCGCCCAACCAGAATTGGGAACGCCAACCCTTGTGAAATCAGCTCCTGGGTGGCATGCAGTACGCGCTCTTCCTCGCCCTCCGCCAGTACCACGCGTTTCACCTCTTTCTTCGCCTGCGAAAAAATCGGCTTCATGAACAGGTTGGTTTTGTAAACGAACTCGCTGAGTTTCTCAACGTAGGCATCGAAGTCCTCAATCGGCCGCATCGCCACGCCGGACTCCATCGCCGCCTTGGCCACCGCCGGCGCAATCTTGACGATCAGGCGCGGGTCGAACGGTTTGGGAATGATGTATTCCGGCCCGAACGACAGATCCTGATCGCCATAGGCCGACGCTACCACGTCGCTCTGTTCAGCCAGCGCCAAATCGGCGATGGCGTGTACGCAAGCCAACTTCATTTCCTCGTTGATGGTCGTCGCGCCAACGTCCAGCGCGCCGCGGAAAATGAACGGGAAGCACAGGACGTTATTGACCTGGTTGGGATAGTCGGAACGACCGGTACAAATGATGGCGTCCGGACGTACCGCCTTGGCCAGTGGCGGCAGGATCTCCGGTTCCGGGTTGGCCAGCGCCATGATCAGCGGATCCCTGGCCATGGTCTTCACCATTTCCTGCGTCAGCACGCCAGGGCCGGAACAGCCAAGGAAGATGTCGGCGTTCGGGATAGCGTCCGCCAGCGTGCGCTGGCCGTTGTCGTCAATCGCATATGCCGCTTTGGTTTCTTCCATTTTGGCGTCGCGACCTTTGTAAATCACGCCCTTGGAGTCGCACACCGTAATGTTCTGCTGACGCAGCCCCAGCGCCACCAGCAGGTTGAGGCAGGCGATCGATGCGGCGCCGGCACCAGACACCACCAGCCGCACGTCGGAAATGTTTTTCTTCACCACCCGCAAACCGTTAAGCACCGCCGCGGTGGTAATGATCGCCGTACCGTGCTGATCGTCATGGAAGACCGGGATCTTCATGCGCTCGCGCAGTTTCTTCTCGATATAGAAGCATTCCGGCGCTTTGATATCTTCCAGATTAATACCGCCGAAGGTTGGCTCCAACGCGGCAATCACGTCGATCAGCTTGTCGGGATCGAGCTCATCGACCTCAATGTCAAACACGTCAATGCCGGAAAACTTCTTGAACAGCACGCCCTTGCCTTCCATCACCGGCTTGCCGGCCAGCGCGCCGATATTGCCCAACCCCAGCACCGCCGTCCCGTTGGAGATCACCGCCACCAGATTGCCACGCGCGGTGTATTTGTAGGCCGCCAGTGGATCGGCCGCGATTTCCAGGCAGGGTGCGGCGACGCCCGGCGAATAGGCCAGCGCCAGATCGCGTTGCGTTGCCAGGGGTTTGGTTGGCGATACCTGGATCTTCCCTGGGACCGGAAACTGATGGAAATCAAGAGCACTCTGTTTGAGCTGTTCGTCCATTATGGGTTCCTTTGCTTTTTTACTTTTATGTTGAGGTAAGACTTTTTGGCTAAACCAGTATAGTGAGAGAATCGTCACAAACTTTGAAGCGCGCCATAACCTTGATCGAAATTCTCTTCTAACGGCTAAAAACAAGTAACACAGGACGAAACAGAATAAAACCGTGGTTATTGTGCTGGCAATCCGGTACGCCACAGATTGAGCGCCGCCACCCGGCCGGCGCAGAGCCGCAGCGCCGCCTGCAACGCCAGGGTATAATCCACCGCCTCTCCCCAGGTGTCGCCCGACAGCTGCGGTTGCTCGCATGGGGTAAACACCGCCTCAGGGGGCAACAGCACCACCGGGGATGGCGGCGTTGGCTGGGCGCAAGAGCTCAAGCACAGCGTCAGGCATAGCGCGGCCAGCGCAGGCATCATGTTTAATCGCTTCACGGTATTTCCTCCGATGATTATCGCTTTGCTGGCGCAACTGCTGCTCCTGCTGCTGCAACCTCGCCATCAACGCGCGGTTCTGCGCTTCCTGGGTTTGCAGCGTGGTAATAAGCAACGCCTGCTGCGCCACGGTTTTCCGCTGGTCGGCCAACTGCTGCTGCGCCAGCGCCAACCGGTGCGACTGCAACGAGCCGTATCCCCACAGGCCTGCGGCCAGCAACAACAGGGTCAGCAACGCACCCGGCAGCAGTTTTTGCCACCTGCCGCTCATGCCGGATAATCCTTGACTGCCAGTTGGAAATGCGGCCCGTCCCTCAGCGATTGCCAGGCGCCGCCCCATTCAACCTGGATACCCAACTCGCGCGCGGCGCGGCGTACCGCCACGGCGATCTGCGCATAATAGTCCCACTGCCAAGACACCACGCCCGCCGGCATTGCCACCACATCCACCGCATGCCCGGTCAGATGGCGGCTGTTCAGCGTCTGGCTTTTACCGGTGCGCACCAGCTCACGCTGCCGTTCGATGTTGCGCCGCCCTTCGGTAATGGCAAACGGCACCAGCGAGTAATTGAGCGCCAATCGCATAACGCGAATCAGATCGGCATGAACATCTTGCAGCCGCTGTTCGCTACGGACGGAAAACCGCGTCGGTTGCGCTTCACTTAACATTTTTAACCCCCGTTTTTTTACCAATCAGTTTTTTAATTAACCCGCTGATATAATCCGCACCGAGAAAGCCGATTAATACGCTGGCGATATTCGCCCATTGCAATTCCCAGCCCACCAATGACAATGCATCACGTACCGTCCATGCCAGCAATGCGCACATCCCGGCGTTTAACAAACGCCGGCGGACAGCCACGTTTTTATACGCCCCCTGTAATAACGCCATACTGCCTGCCAATATGGCATTCATTGCCGGCTGCAAATATTCGCACACGTGTAAAATGAATAAGCTAACCCCGTCTGGCTCTAAGCTGGACATTGCTCCCCTCCTGTTTTCATTACACGCCGACCACCGCCAATAGGTTAAAACTAATAAACAAACCTCTTACAACGCAAATGAATTAATAACGACATAATTGGCGAAAAATATCACAATAAAAAACAACCAACGTATAAAAACATCAACTTGGCATAATGGTAAATAATGCCGCAACGATATTGACGATTAACTTTTCGGGCAAAACGCCATTGATTACCGCGCCCTGCCCGTAATCAGGTCAGTTATCTTGACGCTGCGGTTAGCTGTGGCACCAAGGGTAACCGCCATCGCGCACCACTTCGCGCCCAATCAGACTGAAGATATCGCTGTTACGCGTCAGCCGCTCATGCCACCAGTTGAACCCGCTCCCTTTACTGGCCGGGTGCCAGGCCAGCCAGATCATCTCGTCGCCCTTTTGCACCTCCACCGGCACCGCAACCAATGCACCGCTGGCCAGCTCTTTTTCGATCAGCGTCGGCGGCAGGAAACCATGCCCGATGCCACGCTTGAGCAACGCCAGTTTGCTTTCCACGTCACACACCGCCAATTGTCGCTGCAACGGCGAAATGCCGATGTTGCGTTTTGGCAACTGATGGCTACTGTCGGCGATGGTGACCACAATATCATTGAGCCGCTGATTCTTGCTGACCGGTTTTTTCTGTGCCGCAAAAGGATGCGAGGGTGAAACACACAGCACAAAGTTCAGCTTGCCGAGCATCAGCGTTTTCGCCTGCACGCTGTCGGGGATTTGGCCAATGGCGACGATCAGGTCGGCGCGGTTATCTTTCAGCGCGTCCCAGGTACCGTTCAGCGCCTCACGTTGCAGTGAAATATTGGCGCCGGGAAAATGGCCAATAAAGTCGCGGATATCCTGGGTGATGGTGTCCAATGGGAACAGTTTGTCCACCACGATGCGAATGTGACTGTCCAGCTTCGGAATATTTCTGACGCGACTTTCCAGATCCTGCACCGCGTTTAATATCCAGCCGCCCTCTTGCAACAGGAACTCCCCTTCATCGGTCAGCGTCACCATCGGGCCATTGCGATGAAAAAGCTTCACGCATAGCTTACTTTCAATATTGGCAACGCGGTACGAGATGGCAGACGGCGTTTTATGCAACGCTTCCGCCGCCATCGAGAACGAACCGGTACTTTTAATGGTGCTGATTATTTTAATCGCATCCAGGGATAATCTAGTCATACAAATTCCTCTTTAAAATAATAACAAGAAAAATGACACTAAATTCCCAAAGGCATTGGCATGCAAAAAATCGTTCAAATAAAGCAAAAATACCATCACGAGAAATATACCCCACTAACAATCCCGCCATTTGAAAGAGTATTCATTATTTCTGTGAACAAATTTCATCATGGCGCCAATCACCTCACCTTGCCGATAAAATAAACTTGAGGCAGCCAGCAAATAAAATCACCTTAATAAATTTAGTTGATAGCGTATAAAACATTCCTCTCTGGCCGTTTTTAACCAATGGTAAAAATATAACAAGCCGGCCAGTTATCTGCCTTTTTAATTTGTCCATGGCAAAAAACACCGCCGGTGGAAATAAACCCAATTTAAAACACATTCCAACAGGAGTCATTATGAACGCAACTTCCCGTACCCTACTGTCCGTTGGCCTGCTTGGCGCAGCGATGTTTGGCGCCTCCCACCAGGCCAGCGCGCACGGTTATGTCGAGTCGCCAGCCAGCCGTTCGTATCAGTGCAAGCTGCAGCTGAATACCCAGTGCGGCAGCGTACAATATGAACCGCAGAGCGTGGAAGGTCTGAAAGGCTTCCCGCAGAGCGGGCCGGCAGACGGCCACATTGCCAGCGCCGACAAATCCACCTTCTTCGAACTGGATCAGCAAACGCCAACCCGCTGGAACAAGCTGAACCTCCACAGCGGCCCGAACTCCTTCACCTGGAATCTGACCGCACGCCACAGCACCACCAGTTGGCGTTACTTTATTACCCGCCAGGGGTGGGATGCATCACAACCCCTTACCCGTGCCGCGTTTGATCTGACGCCGTTCTGTCAATTCAACGACGGCGGCGCGATCCCGGCGGCCAAGGTGACTCACCAGTGCAACATACCTGCAGATCGCACCGGTTCGCACGTCATCCTTGCCGTGTGGGACGTAGCCGACACCGGCAACGCGTTTTATCAGGCGATTGACGTCAATCTGAGCAAATAATCGGTTGGAAAGGCGACGGGTTCAGCATGACGCTGAACCCTTTTTTTATGCGGGGACGTGCCGCTTATTGCGACATGTTCAGGATGGTGCGGACGTTGAGCGCGCTGGTGGCAATGATATCAATTGCGCCGGTGCGCAGTGCGCCGAGCATTGCCAACGCTTTGGTATTTTCGGCAGCAATGGCAATCATACAGGGGATTTTACGCAGTTCGTCGATGCTCAGGCCAATCACCCGATCGTTCATTACCGTGTCAACGTGCTGCCCCTGCGCATTGAAGAAATCATAACCGACAATATCGCCGATCACGCCCTGGTTCAGGCTGGCGTCGATAATTTCGTGTGGCGTAAACCACCCCAGCTTGACCATATAGCTGTTTTCGTTCATATCGCCGATTCCGACCAGCGCCACGGTGCCACGACACCTATTCCGCGCAGCGCGCGCGTAAAAGCAACGAGGCCCAGATCATCACGTTGGGTGCACGGGTGATCGGCGTAGAACTGGCAAAAAGTATCGTCGACGCCTGGCTGAATTCAGAATTTGAAGGTGGCGGCTCCGCCCCCAAAGTGGCTAAAATCGGTGACTACGAACAGGTAAACAGTTCGCGCTGAAAGCGCTGTCGGCATGCAGGCCGGTGTAGCACCACCGCGCCCTGCCTGCCTTTGCTCGGGATTCATTGTTCTTATCCATCGCAACAATCAGAAAAAGCGCATTTTATTTGCCTGTCGTATGATGCAGTGTGTTCACCCTATGATGACAAACGTTCTCATTTCTATCTTATGACGTCGAAACGTAGTCAGGCAGCCAGCGAAGTCCCACCGGAAACCGACAGATAACGCCAAGGCACGCCGTGACCAGGAAAAGCAGGGTTCTCCCGACCTTTCAAGGCACGGCAAAGACGCTAACCAGCGCCTTCCGGACACGGTCAGTGACTCGGAACTGCGGGTAGCCAATGCCGCTACGTTGCGAAATATGCAGGGTAAATCAAGGAGCTATACATGAACCAATTAGACGCACTCAAGCAGCTGACCGTGGTGGTTGCCGACAGTGGCGATATCGAATCCATTCGCCAGTTCGAACCGGAAGATGCCACCACCAACCCTTCGCTGATCCTGAAAGCCGCTGCGCTGCCTCAATATAAGCCACTGATTACCGAAGCACTGGAATATGCCCGCCAACAGGGTGGCAATAAAGAAACGCAACTGATCAACGCCTGCGACAAGCTGGCGGTAAATATCGGCGTGGAGATCCTGAAAAGCGTGCCGGGCCGCATTTCTACCGAAGTGGATGCGCGTCTGTCGTTCGACCGCGGTATGTGCGTCGCCAAAGCGCGCAAACTGATCGCCATGTATCAGGAACAGGGCGTCGACAAATCCCGCATTCTGATCAAGCTGGCCTCCACCTGGGAAGGCATCAAGGCAGCGGAAGAGCTGGAAAAGGAAGGGATCAATACCAATCTGACGCTGCTGTTCTCCTTTGCCCAGGCGCGTGCCTGTGCCGAAGCCGGCGTATACCTGATCTCGCCGTTTGTTGGCCGTATTTACGATTGGTACCAGGCCAAACAACCGGCCAGCGACTATGACGCCGAGCAGGATCCTGGTGTGAAATCCGTGCGCACCATTTATGAATACTACAAACAACACCGTTATCAGACCGTGATCATGGGCGCCAGCTTCCGTAAGGTTGAGCAGATTCTGGCGCTGGCTGGCTGCGATCGTCTGACCATCGCACCGAACCTGCTGGAGCAATTGAAAAACAGCGACCAGCCGATCGAACGCATGCTGACGCCGTCTACCGAAGGCTTCCACCAACCTGCCCCGCTGGCAGAAGCGGAATTCCGCTGGTTACACAACCAGGATGCCATGGCGGTAGAAAAACTGGCCGAGGGCATTCGCCTGTTCGCCGTTGACCAGCAGAAGCTGGAAGACATGCTGGCCGCTGAACTGTAATTTTTTGGGAGCACTTTGTTATGTCTTCGCGTAAAGAACTTGCCAACGCCATCCGCGCACTCAGCATGGACGCCGTGCAAAAAGCAAAATCCGGCCACCCGGGTGCCCCTATGGGAATGGCGGATATCGCCGAAGTCCTGTGGCGTGACTACCTCAACCACAACCCGACCAACCCGCACTGGGCTGACCGCGACCGTTTCGTGCTGTCCAACGGCCATGGCTCCATGTTGATTTACAGCCTGCTGCACCTCACCGGCTATGACCTGCCGATGAGCGAGCTGGAAAACTTCCGCCAACTGCACTCCAAAACCCCGGGTCACCCTGAATACGGCTATACCCCTGGCGTCGAAACCACCACCGGCCCGCTCGGCCAGGGCATTGCCAACGCCGTCGGCTTCGCCATCGCCGAACGCACCCTGGCGGCGCAGTTCAACCGCCCGGGCCACGATATCGTTGACCACCACACCTACGCCTTCATGGGCGACGGCTGCATGATGGAAGGCATCTCCCACGAAGTCTGTTCGCTGGCCGGCACCATGAAACTCGGCAAGCTGACCGCTTTCTACGATGACAACGGCATCTCCATCGACGGCCACGTCGAGGGCTGGTTCACCGACGACACCGCCAAGCGCTTTGAAGCCTACGGCTGGCACGTGGTGCGCGGCGTCGACGGTCACGACAGCGACGCCATCAAGGCGGCGATTGAAGAAGCCCGTCGCGTTACCGACAAACCGTCGCTGCTGATGTGCAAAACCGTGATTGGCTTCGGTTCGCCGAACAAGGCCGGCACCCACGATTCCCACGGCGCACCGCTGGGCGAGGCCGAAGTGGCCGCCACCCGCGAACAGCTGGGCTGGAAATACGCCGCCTTTGAAATCCCGCAGGACATCTACGCCCAGTGGGATGCGAAAGAAGCCGGTCAGGCGAAAGAAGCCGCCTGGAACGACAAGTTCGCCGCCTACGCCAAGGCCTTCCCGGAACTGGCCGCGGAGTTCAAACGCCGCATGAACGGCGAACTGCCGGCCAACTGGCAGGCAGAAGCGAAGAAAGTGGTTGAGCAGCTGCAGGCCAACCCGGCCAACATCGCCAGCCGCAAGGCGTCGCAGAACGCGCTGGAAGCGTTCGGCAAACTGCTGCCGGAGTTCCTCGGCGGCTCCGCCGACCTGGCGCCAAGCAACCTGACCCTGTGGTCCGGCTCCAAATCGCTGGGCGATGACCTGGCCGGCAACTACATCCACTACGGCGTGCGCGAGTTCGGCATGACCGCCATCACCAACGGCATCGCGCTGCACGGCGGTTTCCTGCCGTACTCGGCGACCTTCCTGATGTTCGTGGAATACGCCCGTAACGCGGTGCGCATGGCGGCGCTGATGAAAATCCGCAACGTGTTCGTCTACACCCACGACTCCATCGGTCTGGGAGAAGACGGCCCGACTCACCAGCCGGTGGAGCAGTTGGCCAGCCTGCGGGTGACCCCGAACATGAGCACCTGGCGTCCGTGTGACCAGGTGGAATCGGCGATTGCCTGGCAGTACGGCATCGAGCGCCACGACGGCCCGACCACGCTGATTTTCTCACGCCAGAACCTGGCGCAGCAGCCACGTGACGCCGAGCAGTTGGCCAACGTGTACCGCGGTGCCTACGTGCTGAAAGACTGTGACGGCACGCCAGAGCTGATTTTGATTGCCACCGGTTCGGAAGTGGAGCTGGCGGTGGGTGCGTATGAGCAGCTGACGGGCGAAGGGCGCAAGGTGCGGGTGGTATCGATGCCGTCCACCGACGCGTTCGACAAACAGGATGCGGCGTACCGCGAATCGGTGCTGCCGTCGGCGGTCGCCGCGCGTGTGGCCATCGAAGCGGGCATTGCCGATTACTGGTACAAATACGTCGGGCTGAACGGCGCGGTGGTGGGCATGACCAGCTTCGGCGAATCGGCTCCGGCCGAGCAGCTGTTCAAGACGTTCGGTTTCACCGTCGACAACGTGGTGGCGAAGGCCAGGGCGTTGTTGAAGTAACCGCCAGGCGGGCGAGCAGGCTCGCCCCGCGTGATGGAAAACCCGGCTACGTGCCGGGTTTTTTTATCCCTGCATGAACACCACCTCCTATGGAGGTGGTCAGCAATAAGTTGGCTCTGCCAATAATGCTACTCATGGGAAAATCCGAATCTGTTATCCCCATAACTGATAAGGATTTAACCATGAGTAGATTCCAGAAAGCATCTCATGTGCTCTGGTGTTGTCAATATCATATTGTATGGACACCCAAGTACCGATTTCGCATCCTTAGGAACAATGTTGGCAAAGAGGTCTACAAGCAGATAAGGATCTCAAGTGAGCAGCTCGGGATAGAAGTGGTAGAGCTGAATGTTCAGATAGATCATGTCCATTTACTGGTAAAAGTCCCGCCACGTCTTTCTATTTCACATGTGATAGGTCATTTGAAAGGTAAAACAGCCCTTAGGCTGTTCAGCAAATTTCCCTACCTGCGGAAGAACAAGTTGTGGGGAAATCACTTTTGGGCACGGGGTTACTGCGTAGATACCGTAGGTATAAATGAAGAAATGATAAGAAAGTACGTGAAGTATCAGGAAAAGCATGAAGTTGAAGAGAGCCAGCTTCCACTAAAAGAGGTGTGAAGCGAAGGCTCTGAGAGTTTGAGCTAAGTACGCCCCTCTGGGGCGCTATCAATGCCACCTGCTATGCAGGTGGTTTTTTACGCCAATAGGCGATTGATCTGCAGATACTGCAATAGCATGATGGTCTTGCCGTCCTTGATGCGCCCATCGGTAATCATCGCCACCGCCTGGTCAAACGGCAACTCCACCACTTCAATATCTTCGTCTTCCACCCCACCGCCACCGGTATGGCGCTGGCTATCGTCATATTCGGCAATAAAGAAATGGATCAGCTCGGTGACGCCGCCCGGCGACATATAGGCTTCAAATATCTTCTTCACCTCGCCAACCTGAAAGCCGGTTTCTTCTATCGCTTCCCGACGTGCGCACTGTTCCGGCGCATCGCCGTCCAGCAGCCCGGCACAGGCCTCCAGCAGCATACCGCTTTGGTTGCCGTTGACATAGGTTGGCATCCTGAATTGGTTGGTCAGTACCACCGTGCCCTTGTCCCGGTTGTACAGCAGGATGGTAGCGCCGTTGCCACGGTCATAGACTTCGCGCATCTGACGGACAAAACCACCATTTTTACGTTCTAAATCAAAAGTATATTTATTGAGCACGTACCAGTTGTCGGACAGTAGCTCTTTGTTCACATTCTCGATTTTCGCTGACATTGACCCTTTTCCGTTTCGTGATGCATCTGACCTGTTGCTCAATAGCAAAACGCAGCCGCAGTCAATTTGCAATAAAAAACCCGCCGGCCTGGCGGCTCGACGGGATCATCAGACGCCGATGGGATTCAGAAACCGTTGGCTACGTCGCGCATATCCGGCAGCTTGTGGGCAATGCCTTTATGGCAGTCAATGCAGGTTTTGCCTTCGGCAATCGCCTTGTCATGCATTTTTGCCGCCACGGTTTTCTGTGCGGTGAAATCCATATAGTCGAAGTTATGACAGTTACGACACTCCTGCGAATCGTTGGCCTTCATGCGCGCCCATTCGTTGGTGGCCATCGCCAGACGGTGGTTTTCAAACTTCTGCGGCGTGTCGATCAAACCAAACGCCTTGGCATACAACTCCTTGCTGGCCTTGAGCTTACGCAGCATTTTAGGCCCCCACTCGTGCGGTACATGGCAATCAGGACAGGTGGCACGCACCCCGCTACGATTGTTGTAGTGCACCGTCTCCATATATTCCTCGTAGACGTTTTCACGCATTTCATGGCAGCTGATGCAAAACTGTTCGGTATTTGCCGCTTCCATGCCGGTGTTGAAACCGCCCCAGAAGATAATCCCGGCGACAAAGCCCAGCAGCAGTAAGGTACCGAGCGCCAAGCGGCTCGGACGACGCCACCAGCGCCACAAACGGCGAATCGGCCCCGGTTTTTTCTCTGTGTGTTGTTCAGCCATCGTTTCCCCGCTTACTTGCCGAAGCCCGGCATAGGCTCAAAGGTGTTACCGACAATCGGTGCCGCATCGGTTTGCGGAACATGGCATTGCAGGCAGAAATAACGACGTGGCGCGACGTTGCCGCGCACCTTGCCGTCGCTGTCCATAAAGTGCGTCGGGCTGATGCGCGGCGCGCCGGTGGTACGATAATGCTCAACGCCGTGGCATTGCAGACAACGGTTGGTATTCTTGCTGACCTGGTAACCGTCGATGCTGTGCGGGATCATTGGCGGCTGATTGACGTAGTTCAGCGCCATCCGTTCCTGCTGCTTCGGCATGTTGATTTGGCCTTCGGCGGTAGCGGCAACCTCCGGCGACTGGCTGAGATCGACATTATCGGCGGCAAACGCAACGCCGGCGATAACCAGTGACGTCAGCGCAGCCCACAAGGACAACCGCTTTCTCAGGACATTGCTTTTCATTTTTTGGCTCCCGAAGAATGGAATTGGGTGTTGATTTCAAATACGTTTTCTGCACAGACGTCGATGCAACGCCCGCAGGCAATACAGGCGTCGCTGGCCACCTGTGGCGTGCCCTTTTGTATCAATAGCGGCTCGCGCAGGATTTGTGGCTCTGGGCAAACGTGGAAGCAGTCCATACAGCGAGTACAGTTTTCACGCCCGCTGGCGCTGACGCGCAGCACGCCCTGGCTGCCGATGACGCCGTACAGCGCGCCCATCGGACAGAGGTGGCCGCACCAGCCGTGCTCAACCACCAGCAGGTCAAACAGGAACAGCGCTAACAGCAGCCAAATGCCGGCGCCGAACGCCGCCGACAGCCCGGCGAGCCAACCGGCTGCCTGGGGTGATGCGCCCTGGATCAGTCCGCGTCCCATCAGCGCTACCGGGTTGATCCATTCCCACAGCAGCGTGCCGCTGACTGCGCTGCCCGCCAACACCGCCAGCAAAATGCCGTAGCGCAGATTACGCGGCAGGTTGGCCGATTGACGCAGCCCCAGACGCCGTCGCAACCAGGCGGCCAGATCGGTTAGCGGATTGACTGGACAGACCCAGCCGCAAAACACCCGGTTACCGATCAGGCCATAGACCAGCACCACCGCCGCCCCCACCCAGGCCAGCCAGGCGGGCCAGTTGCCGGCCAACAGGCTTTGCAGCAGCATCAGCGGATCGGTCAACGGCACGGTGTCCAGCAGCAGACTGGCGCTGTAATTGCCGCGCAGGATCCAGACGCCCCACAGCGGGCCGGATAGAAACATCAGCAGAATCAGCAGTTGGCTGCTGCGGCGCAGTAGCAAAAACCGCTGACTGCGCCACCAGCCATGGCGTCGACGCGCTTCGCGCCCGGCCTCTGCCACAGGGTTGGCCATTATTGCGCCTCCTTGATGCCACGCGCCGGCAACTGCCCGTCGGTCGGCACCAACGCCTGACCGGCACGCTGTTTTTCACGCCAGCCCCAGCGATAGTGCTCACCCAACTGACCGCGCGCCAACGACAGGGGCAGTACCTTGATAGCCGCCTGCTCCAACACGCATGCCTGTTCGCACTTGCCGCAGCCGGTACAGGCGTCGCTGTGCACCGTGGGTAAAAACAGCGCGTGCTTGCCGGTGCGCGGGTTGCGCTGCATCTCCAGCGTTATCGCCTGGTCGATTTGCGGACAAACCCGATAGCACACTTCACAGCGCAAACCCTGCCAGTTCAGGCAGTTTTCGTGGTCGAGCAACACCGCCAGCCCCATACGGGCGTGGTCGATATCCGTCAGCGCCGGATCGAGCGCGCCGCTCGGGCATGCCAACACGCAGGGAATGTCCTCGCACATTTCGCACGGCACGTCGCGCGCGACAAAATACGGCGTACCGGCCGCCCGTGGCGACAACAGCGTCGCCAGTTTCAGCGTGTGATACGGACAGGCCTGCACGCATTGGCCGCAGCGAATGCAGGCGCTGTCGAATGCCCCATCGGCCAGCGCCCCCGGCGGACGCAAGGCCAAACCGTCCCGTGCCTGCGACTGTTTCTGCTGCAACCCCAGCACCAGCGCAATCCCGGCCAAGCCGGCTGCGCTGCGGGCGGCATCGCGCAGAAAGCGCCGCCGCGCCGGGGTTTTGTCTCGTTGCTGGCTCATCGCCGGCTCCTACACCTTCACCAGCTTGACCGCGCATTTTTTAAAGTCGGTCTCCTTCGACAGCGGATCGGTAGCGTCGAGAGTCAGATTGTTCACTAACTGGGCGGCGTCAAAGAACGGCATGTACACCAGCCCCTTTGGCGGACGGTTACGGCCACGCGTTTCGACGATGCTCACCACTTCGCCACGGCGCGACAGCACCTTTACCTTATCCCCACGGCGCAAATTGCGACTCTTGGCGTCCAGCGGATGAATGAACAGCACCGCTTCCGGGAATGCGCGATGCAGTTCAGGCACTCGACGCGTCATCGATCCGGTGTGCCAATGCTCCAGCACCCGGCCGGTAGACAGCCACAGATCGTATTCCCGATCCGGGCTCTCCGCCGCTGGCTCATACGGCAAGGCAAAAATCACCGCCTTACCGTCCGGCTTGCCGTAAAAACGCACCGACTCGCCGGTCTTGACGTACGGATCGGTGCCTTCGCGGTAACGCCACAGGGTTTCTTTGCCGTCAACCACCGGCCAACGCAGGCCGCGCGCCTGATGGTACATATCGAAGGCCGCCAGATCGTGGCCGTGTCCGCGGCCAAAGTCGGCGTACTCTTCAAACAGGCCTTTCTGGATGTAGAAGCCGACCGCACGCGCTTCGTCGTTCAACTGATCCTGCGGGATCTCCGCCAGTTTGAACCGGTTGACCACCCCATTGGCAAACAGCACGTCATACAAGGTTTTGCCGCGATATTGCGGTTTCTGCGCTAGTAACGCTTCCGGCCAGACTTCTTCCAGTTGGAAGCGTTTGGCAAACTCCACCATCTGCCACAGATCGGATTTTGCTTCTCCCGGCGCGGTTACCTGCTGACGCCAGAATTGCGTGCGGCGTTCGGCATTGCCGTAAGCGCCCTCTTTTTCGACCCACATGGCGGTGGGCAGGATCAAATCCGCCGCCAGTGCGCTGACCGTCGGATACGGATCGGACACCACCACAAAATTGCGCGCATCGCGCCAGCCCGGCATACGATCCTGATTGATGTTCGGCCCGGCCTGCATATTGTTGTTGCACATCACCCAGTAGGCGTTGAGCGTGCCATCTTTCAGCGCGCGATCCTGCGCTACCGCATGCAGTCCAACCTTGGCCGGGATGGTGCCGGCGGGCAATTGCCATTTTTGTTCGGCGATCTGGCGATGCTTTTCATTGGTGACCACCATATCGGCCGGCAGGCGGTGGGCAAAAGTGCCAACCTCACGTGCGGTACCGCACGCGGACGGCTGGCCGGTCAGCGAGAACGGCCCGCAGCCCGGTCGGGAAATCTTGCCGGTCAGCAAGTGCAGGTTGTAACACAGGTTATTGGCCCACACGCCGCGGGTATGCTGGTTGAACCCCATGGTCCAGTAGGAAACCACCTTGATGTCAGGATCGGCGTACAGTCTGGCCAGCGCTTCCAACTGGTCTGGTGCCACGCCGCTCAGTTCCGCGGTTTTTTCCAGCGTGTACTCGGCGACAAACGCCTTGTAGTCCTCGAAGCTCATCGGCTCAGAGGCGTCGCTGCCAGGGTTTTTGGCGGCTTTTTCCAGCGGGTGGGTCGGGCGCAGGCCATAGCCGATGTCGGTGGCGCCCTTGCGAATGTTGACGTGCTGCTTGAGGAATGTCTGATCGACCGCATCGTGCTGGATAATATAGTTGGCGATATAGTTCATGATCGCCAGATCGGTCTGCGGCGTGAACACCATGGCGTTGTCCGCCAGTTCGAAACTGCGGTGCTCAAAGGTCGACAACACCGACACGTTGACCTTCTCATTGCTCAAACGGCGATTAGTGATGCGCGACCACAGGATCGGGTGCATCTCCGCCATATTGGATCCCCACAGCACGAAGGCGTCGGCCTGCTCGATATCGTCGTAGCAGCCCATCGGTTCATCCATGCCAAAGGTGCGCATAAAGCCCACCACCGCCGATGCCATGCAGTGACGCGCATTCGGATCGAGGTTGTTGGAGCGCAAGCCCGCCTTGAACAACTTGGCGGCGGCGTAGCCCTCCCAGATGGTCCATTGGCCGGAACCGAACATGCCGACCGCCTCCGGGCCTTTTTCCTGCAAGGCGGCCTTGAACTTTTCGGCCATGATATCGAAGGCACGATCCCAACCGATCGGCGTGAACTCGCCTTCTTTATGGTACTGACCATTTTTCATGCGCAGCATCGGTTGCGTCAGGCGATCCTTGCCGTACATGATTTTTGGCAGGAAATACCCCTTGATGCAGTTCAAACCACGGTTGACCGGTGCATCCGGATCGCCCTGCGAGGCAACGATACGGCCATTCTGCGTACCGACCAGCACGCCGCAGCCGGTACCGCAGAAGCGGCATGGTGCCTTGTCCCATTTGATCTCTTCCGTGCTGCCAACCACGGCTTGCGCTACCGTCGGTATGGTCAGCCCGGCCGCCGCTGCGGCTGCCGCTGCCGCGTTGGCCTTCATAAAGTCTCGACGACTGAGTTTCATGGCGTTACCTCACCTTGCTCATCTTGCTGGTGATACACCAGCGACACCGCCAGCACGCCGTCCAGATTGCGCACCGACTCGATTTTTTCCAGCAGCGCATTGGAGTGCGCGGCCTGCAATACCACCACCAGCTTGCCCTGTGCCCGGTCCTGCGCCGGAATTTCGCTATCCGGGATCGCCAGCAGCCTGGGCAACAGCTGTGGGAATTTTTCCGGCCGGGCCTGTACGACCAGCCCGCTGACGTGCCATTGGTTATTCAAGGTGTTCACTCCGGGTTAAGCTGATTGCGGCCGTTGGGCAGCCTGCAACGCAGGCGCCACAGCCGTTGCAGGCGATAGCGTTTAGCGTGGGATGGGCCACGCCGCCCAGGCGCGGCCGAAAGCGAATCGCCCGCGGTTCACAGCTGTCCTGACAGCTGCGGCACTCCACTCCACGCAAGGCCAGACAGCCGGCATCAACCACGGCGTGCAGCCGCCACGGGGGGGTATTGAGCGGATGAAACAGCGCGGCGTCGCACGCGCTGGCGCAATCGCCGCAGAAGGTGCATTCCGCCTGGGTGAAGTCAATTTCCGGGTACCCGCCGCTGCCGACACGCAGCACGCCGGTCTCACAGGCGTTGATGCACGCCTGGCAACGGCTGCAACCGGCGATAAAACGAGATTCAGCCAGCGACCACGGAGGACGGATCGCCGTTGAGGGGTGACGCCATTGTCCACTGAGCAGTTTGCGCCGCGACAATTCGGCCATGCTATTTATCCTTGACATTGCTGTGTGCAAATCCAATGGCGATTTAATCGCCTTTTTGTTGTTTTAATCGGTCTTTCACCGCTGTGGGCACAGCTAAAATAGGTCGTAACCTTAGGAGTAGATAATCACCCTAAAGGGGTAAATCGGGGGGTAGCTTGCGCCAGATCAAACTCTTATCGTCTGTAGGGTCATTCGATGCCAATTTTTCCGCCGCAGCGCTATTACGTAATGTATATAACGATAGACAATCAGCGCCTGAAATCAGCCCGTCGCCACGCCGGCGTATTTGTGTTGCAAAAGCGCCGGTTTTGTCTTCGAATGGCATCGCCACATCTGCCGCTACCCTAGAAGGACGCCGTTTTGCTCGTTAAACGTTCAGTAACCAGTAGCCTGGCCAAGGCGCTGATCTGCATTGTGGTGCTGTCGGTACTCTCTACCGGCCTGGCGCTGACCACCGTTGCCGATAGCCTGCGCGACGCCGAAGCGGTCAATATCGCCGGTTCGCTGCGCATGCAAAGTTACCGCCTGGCTTACGATCTGGCGCAACATAACGCCGCGCTGGAACAGCATCTGGCGGCATATCAGCACACCCTGCAGGCACCGGCATTACAGAAACTGGACCGGTTCTACGTGCCGCAGGAGGTACGCGAGAAATACCTCACTCTGCTGCAGGCGTGGCAGCGGCTGGAACAGCAAATTCACAACGGACAAACGCAACACTATCAGGACAATGTCGCCAGCTACGTCAGCCAGATCGACCGGTTTGTGCTGGCGTTGCAGCGTTACTCGGAACTCAAGCTGGCGATCGTCGCCACCATCAGCGTGGTGGGCTATATCGCCATTATCGGCCTGGTGCTGTTCTGCATCCGCTTTATGCGCCGCCAGGTGGTGGCGCCGTTGAAACAGCTGGTCGCCGCCAGCCAGCGCGTGCAGCAGCGGGACTTCAACCATCCGCCACTTGACGTGGCATTGCCGAACGAACTGGGGGTTCTGTCGACCACCTTTACCGCCATGTCCAGCGACCTGTCCCGGCTCTACCAGTCGCTGGAGCAGAAAGTGCAGGAAAAAACCGAGCGCCTGCAACAGGCCAATAAAACGCTGGAAGTGATGTACAGCTGTTCACAGGCGCTGAGCGTCGGGCAAATCGATCAACAGGCGTTTGAAGAGGTATTGCACATCGTGCGTCACAGCGAACAGTTGCCCTGCATTGAACTCAATGTGCAAGACAACCTCAGCCAGTGGCGGCTCGGCAGCGGCGAAGCGCTGGCCGACCAGCCGTGGCAGCGGCTGACCATCATGCAGGAAGAGCGTCCGCTGGGGCAGTTGAGCTGGCAGACCCACAGGCTGACGCCAAACCCGCATCTGATGCAAAGCGTGGCCAACATGCTCGGCCGCGGCCTATACTTCAACCGTGCGCAAAAGCAGCACGTGCAATTGCTGCTGATGGAAGAGCGGGCCACCATTGCCCGAGAACTGCATGATTCACTGGCACAGGCGCTGACCTTTTTACGCATCCAGATGACGCTGCTCAAACGCACACTGGCGGACGGTTCGCCACAGGCGCAGGCGATCATCGCCGACTTCGAGCGGGCGCTGGCGGACGCCTATCGCCAGTTGCGCGAGCTGTTGGCCACTTTCCGGCTAAGCATTCAGGAAGCGGATTTAAACACCGCCTTGCAACAATTGCTGGCGCCATTAAAAATTCTGACCGGCGCCCGGATTCGGTTACACTGTCGACTTTCCTCGCAGGCGTTGAATGCCCAGCAGCAGGTTCATGCGCTGCAGATCGTGCGCGAAGCGGTGCTCAACGCCATCAAGCACGCCGACGCGCAGGAGATCGTCATTCGCTGCGGCGTGGCCGACAACGGCGACAACCATATCTGCATCAGTGATGACGGTTGCGGCATCGACAGTCTGGACGAGCCGGAAGGACACTATGGCCTGTCGATCATGAGCGAGCGCGCCACGCGCCTGGGGGGGGAGTTACACATAACACGTAGAGAACGGGGCGGTACCGACGTCTGTCTGACGTTTCCACCATAAAATAAACAACGGGTGTACCCCTTCGTTACGGCAGTTCGCGCCATCGCGCCAATTGCCACTATTTTAAAAGAGTCAGTTCCACTCGTTTAACCCGTGTTCGAGTGGCTTTACTCGCTACAGGGAGCACTTTTCATGATGAAGCACTACCAAGTGATGATCGTCGACGACCACCCGCTGATGCGGCGCGGCATCAAACAGTTGCTGGGGCTGGATCCGCTATTTACCGTAATAGCCGAAGCCAGCAATGGCAACGACGCCATCGCATTGGCCGCGCAGCACACCCCCGACGTCATTTTGCTGGATCTGAACATGAAGGGTCTTTCCGGCCTCGATACCCTGAAAGCCATGCGTCACGACGGCGTGGATGCGCGCATCATCGTGCTGACCGTGTCAGACGCACGCAACGATGTCTATGCCCTGATCGACGCCGGCGCCGACGGGTATCTGTTGAAGGACAGCGAGCCGGAACAGTTACTGACCTCGATTCGACTGGCCGCCGAGGGCGAGAACGTGATCAGTGATGCGGTGGCGGATTACCTTTCTTCCCGCAGCGAGCAGCACGATCCGTTTGCCGATCTTACCGAACGGGAACTGGATGTGTTGCAGGAAGTGGCTCGCGGCATGTCAAACAAACAGGTCGCAGTGCAATTGCACATTTCGGAAGAAACGGTAAAGGTGCATATTCGCAATATGCTGCGCAAACTGGACGTGCGCTCGCGCGTGGCCGCCACGGTGATGTATCTGGAACACAAGAGCCAATAAACCGCTCCCCGGCGCGTCGGGGAGCTTTATGCTATCGCGCCCAGCAGCGCCTGATGATGCTGATAAACCCAGCTTTTGCTGAGTGGCCCCCAACTGTCCAATTGATAATAACCGTCGTTATTGCGTACCCCCTGCTGTATGAACTGCAATTCCACCCCCAGGCCAGGCAACGCCTTCAGCACGTCCTGCAAGGTGCGACGCGGCCAGCCGGTCAGCTCCATCAGCCGTGGCACATTCGGCCGCTCGCTGTGGCTGATCAGCCAGCATAAATACAGGCGGCGGGCAAATACCGGGTTTATTTCCATTCCTTACTCCAACGTCAGATTAATGCCGGTTTAGTTAACAAACGCTGATTAGAGGTTGTCATGGCGTTTGTTTGGCAAAACTCGCCGCCGGCGCGGGCATAGGCTACCGTTATTTACATTATCTCCTTTTTTTCTCCACGCTTTATCTGCGCTTCACGAGTAAAGTGCATTAGCGTCGGAATCCTTCCCAACCGCCAATAACGCAACGTTAATGCGTAATTAAAGATAGAACAAGACACCACGAGGTTCGCGCTACATGGCCAATTTTTTTATTGATCGCCCGATTTTTGCCTGGGTGCTGGCAATTATTCTTTGCCTCACCGGCGCATTGGCGATTTTTTCGCTACCGGTTGAACAATATCCCAATCTGGCGCCGCCAAACGTGCGTATCAGCGCGAACTATCCGGGTGCTTCAGCGCAAACGCTCGAAAATACCGTTACGCAAATCATCGAACAAAACATGACCGGCCTCGACAACATGATGTATATGTCGTCGCAAAGTACCAATACCGGCCGTGCCACGGTCACGCTAACCTTTGACGCCGGCACCGATCCGAACGAAGCAATGCAACAGGTGCAGAACCAGCTGCAGGCGGCGATAAAACGCTTGCCGCAGGCGGTGCAGCAGCAAGGGGTGACGGTATCAAAATCTGGCGACACCACCCTGATGATGGTGGCATTCGTCTCCACCGACGGCAGCATGGACAAACAGGATATCGCCGATTACATCGTCTCCAACCTGCAAGATCCGCTCAGCCGTATCAACGGCGTCGGCAGCATGGACGTTTACGGTTCGCAATACGCCATGCGCATCTGGCTCGATCCCAACAAACTCAACAGTTACCAGCTGACCACCGGGGACGTGGTCAGCGCCATCCAGTCGCAAAATGCGCAGGTGGCGGTCGGCCAGCTTGGCGGAACGCCGTCGATCGACAAGCAGGCGCTGAACGCCACCATCAATGCCCAGTCGCAATTGCAAACGCCGGAACAGTTTCGCCAGATCGCCTTAAGGGTCAATCAGGACGGTTCGCTGGTGACGCTCGGCGACGTCGCCAGCGTTGAGCTGGGCGGAGAAAACTACGATTACCTCAGCCGCTATAACGGCATGCCAGCCGCGGGGATGAATATCAAACTGGCCTCCGGCGCCAATGAACTGCAGACCGATGAACTGGTGAAGGCCAAAATCAACGAGCTGTCGCAGTATTTTCCGCGTGGGCTGGAAGCCAAGGTAGCCTATGAAACCACGCCGTTTGTCAAAGCCTCGATCCAGGACGTAGTGAAAACCCTGCTGGAAGCGATTGTGCTGGTGTTCCTGGTGATGTACCTGTTCTTGCAGAACTTCCGCGCGACGCTGATCCCGACCATTGCCGTACCTGTGGTGCTGCTCGGCACCTTCGCCATTCTCTCGGCCTGCGGATTCAGCATCAACACCCTCACCATGTTCGCCATGGTACTGGCCATCGGCCTGTTGGTGGATGATGCCATCGTGGTGGTGGAAAACGTCGAACGCGTGATGAGCGAAGAAGGTCTGCCGCCGCGTGAAGCCACCCGAAAATCCATGGGCCAGATCCAGGGGGCGCTGGTGGGCATAGCCATGGTGCTGTCGGCGGTGTTTATTCCAATGGCGTTCTTTGGCGGCACCACCGGCGCCATCTACCGCCAGTTTTCCATCACCATCGTCTCTTCCATGGTGCTGTCGGTACTGGTGGCGATGATCCTCACCCCTGCCCTGTGCGCCACGCTGCTCAAGCCGGTTGCCAAAGGGCATCATCACGGCAAGCGCGGCTTCTTCGGCTGGTTCAACCGCATGTTCAACCGCAGCGCCATGCGCTATGAGCGCGGCGTGGCGCGGGTGTTGCACCACAGCGTACGCTATATGCTCATTTACCTGCTGCTGCTCGGCGGGCTGGCGTTGCTGTTCCTGAAATTGCCGACCTCGTTCCTGCCGCTGGAAGACCGCGGTGTGTTCACCGTGCAGGTGCAACTGCCTGCGGGTTCGACTTTGCAGCAGACCGCCAAGGTGGTGGAAAAAGTGGAACACTATCTGCTGACCAAAGAGCAACGGGACGTGCTGTCGGTGTTCGCTACCATCGGCGCGGGTCCGGGCGGGAATGGCCAGAATGTAGCGCGCATGTACGTACGCTTGAAGGATTGGGACGAGCGCGGTTCCGGCGAATCGTCGTTTGATATTATTGCTCGTGCCACCAAAGCGTTCGCCAACATCAACGAAGCACGGGTGATCGCCAGCAGTCCACCGGCGATCAGCGGCATGGGCAGTTCGTCCGGCTTCGATATGGAGTTGGAAGATCATGGCGGGCTGGGCCACAGCAAGCTGATGGCGGCGCGCGATCAACTGTTGCAACTGGCGGCAGCAAGTCCACTGCTGTCGCGGGTGCGCCACAACGGCCTGGATGACAGCCCGCAGTTGCAAATCGATATCGATCAGCGCAAGGCGCAGGCGCTGGGCGTCAGCATCGACGATATCAACAACACCCTGTCGACCGCCTGGGGCTCGACCTACGTCAATGACTTTGTCGATCGCGGCCGGGTAAAAAAGGTTTACGTGCAGGCGGCAGCGCCGTTCCGCATGCTGCCGGGGGATATCGACAAATGGTACGTGCGCAATGGCAACGGCGGCATGGTGCCGTTTTCCGCCTTCGCCACCAGCCGCTGGGAATACGGCTCGCCGCGTCTGGAACGCTATAACGGCAGCTCGGCGGTAGAAATTGTCGGCGAAGCGGCCGACGGCGTCAGCAGCGGTACCGCAATGAACGAAATGGAACGCCTGGTCAGCCAGTTGCCGAACGGCTTTGGGCTGGAGTGGACCGCCATGTCATACCAGGAACGCCTGTCCGGTTCACAGGCGCCGGCGCTGTATGCCATTTCGCTACTGGTGGTGTTCCTGTGTCTGGCGGCGTTATATGAAAGCTGGTCAATCCCGTTCTCGGTGATGCTGGTGGTGCCGTTGGGGGTGATTGGCGCCGTGGCCGCCACCTGGCTGCGCGGGCTGGAAAACGACGTTTACTTCCAGGTTGGCCTGCTGACCATTATCGGGCTGTCAGCCAAGAATGCCATTTTGATCGTCGAGTTTGCCAACGAACTGAATCAAAAAGGCCAGGATCTGACGGCGGCGACGCTGGAGGCCGCACGTATGCGCCTGCGGCCGATTCTGATGACCTCGCTGGCATTCATCTTTGGCGTACTGCCGATGACCATCAGCCAGGGTGCCGGCTCCGGCAGCCAGCATGCCGTCGGTACCGGCGTCATGGGGGGGATGATCTCTGCCACGCTGTTGGCGATCTTCTTTGTGCCACTGTTCTTTGTGCTGGTGCGGCGGCGCTTCCCCGGTCGGCAAACGGTGCCGCCGCTGGTGGAAAAAACCGGAGAGTAGACATAAAAAAAGCAGCGTCGGCATACCGATGCTGCTTTTTATCGAGAACCATCCGCAGGATGCTCCCAGAGGGTTTCAAGACTAAACAATTCAACCAGCCTTGTTGTTAATTGTCAGTTGCCCAACATTTCGTCGATGAAATCTTTCCAGTTTCCCAACTCACGATCTACCATAAACTTTACAACCTCACTTATTTGACGCTGCGAATTCTACGCCTGTTTTTTGACCAAGTGAAGCTTTTCGGGAACGATGCCAGCCAATGAAACCGGGGTTAGCGCACATTTTCGGATTATTCACCCACTCAAGCCTGCACCTGTTTGCCTTGTGCCGTCAATTTTTCCGTAGTAGCGTGCCCAAAGCGCCCTATTGACACTAAGGTACCGTCGTTATGCCTGCAACGTTAAACATCGAGCAGTTGAAAGCGCTTGGCCGCTATCAGGAAGCGACCGAGCTGGCCATACAGCAGTTGCAACGGCAGCCGGAAGATGCGGCGCTGCATTATCAACTGGCCTGTCTGTATGATAGCCAAGGCCTGGAGCAACAGGCGATCCCTTGCTATCTGGCGGCGCTGGCCCGTGACTTGCCGGCACAACAGCGCCAGGAGGCCTGGCTCGGGCTGGGCAGCACCTACCGCGCGCTGGGGCAGTATCAGCAGTCATTGGCCAGCTTTGACCACGGGCTGGCAGAATTCCCGCAGGCCAAAGAGATCACCCTGTTCCGCGCGATGACGCTGTACAACCTGGGCGAAACCAAACAGGCGGTGGCCGACCTGTTGCTACTGCTGGCAGAGACCTCTACACATCGCGATATCAGCAGCTATCAACGGGCGATCCGCCAATACGCTGCCGATCTCGATCGCATCGGCTAAGGAGAAAGCATGGAGATTGTCACCGATCAACGCCGCTACGCGGTTGACTGGCAACGGCTGGCCGAGCTGCTGGAGGCCGCCGGGCTGGGCAAGCGCGATCCGCTGCTCACTGAACAGATCTACGGCAACAACCAGTTCTGCTATTGGGGCTACCTGGACGGCGAGCTGATCGCGACCGCCCATGCCATCAGCGATCGCATTTCCGTCGCCTATCTGGCCGACGTCGCCATTCACCCCGACTTTCAAGGGCGCGGCTACGGCCGACAGTTGATGGATCGCATCATGGAAGATCTGGCTCCGCTGGGCAAAATATTCATCTATTCGGTACCGGACAAGCTGGCGTTCTACAAAAGATACGGTTTCCACGACCTGACCACCGGCATGGTATTCGCTGAAGGCGCCACCCTGACCCGTCTGCAAAACAGCGGCTATGTGCGCTGAACCGTCACGCGAGATTAGCGTAAAGAGAGGTTAACCCATGCCGCACACGCCGTGGCTCAATGAAACCACCCTGGTGGGTAACACCGTCAGCCTGCTGCCGCTGCGTAATGAACACACCGCAGACCTGTTGACCGCCGCCGCCGACGGCAAGCTGTGGGAGCTTTGGTTTACCTCGGTTCCCAATGAAGACACGGTAGCAGAATACGTCGCGACGGCGCTGAATGAGCAAGCCATAGGGCAGGGACTTCCGTTTGTCGTGGTACATAACGACAGCCAGCAGATCATCGGTACGACGCGCCTTTGCCACGCCGATACGCAAAATCGCCGCGTCGAAATCGGCTACACCTGGTATGCCAGGCGCTACCAGAAAACCGTCGTCAATACCGAATGCAAATGGCTGCTGCTGCGTCATGCATTCGAACAACTGGCAGTGATTGCCGTCGAGTTCCGTACCCACTGGCACAATCATGTTTCACGGGCGGCCATTGCCCGTCTCGGTGCCAAGCAAGACGGCGTGCTGCGCAATCATCAACGCAACGCGGATGGCAGCTACCGTGATACGGTGGTGTTCTCAATCGTCGATCATGAGTGGTTAATGGTCAAAAGGAACCTGGCATATAAACTGCGTCAATGGGGTCAATGATTGCCGTGCGATGAACGATCACGCCTTCCCCGGCGACCCATCCGGCGGCTGCTGAAACAGCGAGCTTGTGTGGCGAACGCCTGACCCGGTGATCCATTGGGCGGGATGCGCGTTTTTTTCGCCCATCCCGCGCTTTAGGACCATTGTACGGTGGAACTCATCGCCGTTTTTCGGCATGCTGAACGCTGACTCTCATTACACCGCCGCAGGCGGTTTACCACCGGTTAACCCTCGGTGTTTCGTGGCAGAAAAGGTTTTAACTCCATGACGTTGACCATGTACGGCATCAAAAATTGTGACACCATCAAAAAAGCGCGTCGCTGGCTGGAAGAACAGGGCGTGGCCTATCAATTTCATGACTACCGGGCAGACGGGCTGAACGAAGGGCAACTGCGCGGTTTTGTCGAACAACTGGGCTGGCAGCCGCTGCTGAATACTCGCGGCACCACCTGGCGCAAGCTGGACGAGGCCGAACGCAACGCCTGCGACAACGCCGACGCGGCGATTGCGCTGATGCTGGCCCAACCGGCGATCATCAAGCGTCCGCTGCTCGACGACGGTCGTGGCCACGCCCTGCTCGGCTTTAGCGCCGACGGCTATCAGCAATTCATTTCCGAGGTAAGCGCATGATTTGCCCCGTAATCGAACTGGCGCAACAGCTAATCAAGCGCCCTTCTCTGAGCCCGCACGACGAAGGTTGCCAGGCCATCATGATTGAACGCCTCAAGGCCATCGGCTTCACCATCGAACCGATGGACATTGAAGACACGCAAAACTTCTGGGCCTGGCGCGGCGAAGGCCAAACGCTGGCGTTCGCCGGCCATACCGATGTGGTGCCAAGCGGCGATGAAAAACGCTGGGACAACCCGCCATTTGAACCGACCATCCGCGACGGCATGCTGTATGGCCGCGGCGCGGCAGACATGAAAGGTTCGCTGGCGGCAATGGTAGTGGCAGCGGAACGCTTTGTCGCCGCTCACCCTAATCACCAGGGCCGGTTGGCGTTTCTGATTACCTCCGATGAGGAAGCCAGCGCCACGCACGGTACCGTCAAAGTGGTGGAAGCGCTGATGGCGCGCAACGAACGCCTGGATTATTGCCTGGTGGGCGAGCCTTCCAGCACCGATCGCGTCGGCGATGTGGCGAAGAACGGCCGTCGCGGTTCGATCACCGCCAATTTGCATATCCATGGCATTCAGGGCCACGTCGCCTACCCGCATCTGGCCGACAACCCGGTGCACCGCGCCATGCCGGCACTGAACGAACTGGTGGCGACCGAGTGGGATCGCGGCAACGAATTCTTCCCGCCGACCAGCATGCAGATTGCCAACGTGCAGGCCGGTACCGGCAGCAACAACGTGATTCCCGGCGAACTGTTCGTGCAGTTTAACTTCCGCTTCAGCACCGAACTGACCGATACGCTGATCAAACAGCGAGTGGAAGAGTTGCTGGAACGGCATCAGTTGAACTACAGCATCGACTGGCGGCTGTCCGGCCAACCATTCCTGACGCCACGCGGTGCGTTGGTAGATGCGGTCGTCAACGCGGTTGAACACTACGCGGAGCTCACGCCGCAGTTGCTGACCACCGGTGGCACGTCCGACGGGCGCTTTATCGCCCAGATGGGCGCACAGGTGGTAGAACTGGGGCCAGTCAACGCCACTATTCATAAAGTCAATGAATGCGTCAACGCTGCCGATCTGCAACTGCTGAGCCGGATGTATCAACGCATTATGGAGCAACTGGTCGCATGATCACCGCCGAGATGCTTACCGGCCGTTCAACCGCGCACCTGGCGCCGCTGGTCGGCAATCACCGTCTGCAACCGCAGGCGGTCACGGCGTTTGTGGCCATGCAGCAGGCCGCGCAACGGGCCGGTTTTGACTTGCAGCCGGCCAGCACCTTTCGTGACTTCGATCGGCAACTGGCGATCTGGAATGGCAAATATTGCGGCGAGCGCCCAGTATTAGATAGGAATAGCCAACCGATCAGCGTCGCTCCCCTGTCGCCCGCCGAGCGCTGTGAAGCGATTTTACGCTGGTCGGCATTGCCGGGTGCCAGCCGCCACCACTGGGGCAGCGATCTGGACGTATACGATCCGACGCTGTTGCCGCCGGGAAAAAAACTCCAGCTGGAACCGTGGGAATATGAACAAGGCGGCTATTTTCATGGGCTTAATCAATGGCTGAGCGCGCATATGACCGAGTTCGGTTTTTATCGCCCGTTCACCGAAGACGGTGACGGCGTTGCGGTGGAACCCTGGCATTTAAGCTATCGACCGCTGGCACAGGAAGCCGAACATCTGCTGACGCCGGCGCTGCTGTTGGCGGCCTGGCAAGATAGGGAGGTTGCCGGTGCTGAATGGCTTGAACGCCATTTACCGGCGATTTTTTCGCGTTTTATCTCCCCTGAAGGAAAGGTGTAAGTATGGAATGGTTAGCGGACTACTGGTGGATTATCTTGCTGATTCTGGTTGGCATGATTGTCAGCGGGATTAAGGAATTGCGTCGCGTTGACGTAAAGAAATACCTGGCCGACAAGCCGGAATTGCCGCCGCACCGCGATAATAATGCGCAGTGGGATGACGAAGACGACTGGCCAAAGAAAAAGAAATAGTCTCAGGGCGCATTATGCGCCCTGAGGTTTATTTAAAGGCAATCAGATCGCCGCGCCGACCCAACAGCGCTTCATCCCAATAGCGCTGCGGCACGTAGAAGTGCAAACGCTCCAACGCGTTGTCCATCATACCCTGATTGATACCGTGGCCGACGGCCGGCTCTACGTCCAGCGTGAAATCCACGCCGTTAGCCTGCATACGTTCAGCCGCGGCCTGTGCATGCCCGACGGCGATGGTCGCGTCATCCTGGCCGTGAATCAAATGCACCACGCTGTCGCCAAAATCCCCTTCAGGCAGACGCGCAAAACGCCCGCTGAACGCCACCACGCGTCCTGCCAGCTGCGCCTCGACTTTCAACGCCTCCAGCGCCATGATAGCCCCCTGCGAAAACCCGACCAGCGCGGTGCCCGCATGACCGATGCCGCTCTGTTGCTGCCAATAGCGCACCGTTTGAACAAAATTCGGCATCACCTGCGCAATGCGTGCGACGCGGTTTTCTTCCGTGATGTCCTGCACGGAAAACCACTGGCGACCGGAACCGTTGCCAAACGGCTGTGGTCCACCGATGCTCACTACCAGCGCGTTGGGAAACGATTTGGCAAAATAGCTGCCGATCTCGCCCATCGCGACCGGATTATCGCCCACGCCATGAAACAGCAAAAATAATTGCTCAGCCGGCGTTGCAGGGCTTTGGACAACGAAATGTGCGTGTTTCATTACAGACTCCCTGGTTGCGCGAATACGCCGGGCTGACCCGGCACCTGTCATTACTATACGCCGTACAGAGAACGGGAAAATCGGGTTTTATTGAACAACTCTTTCCATTTATTGCAATAACTCGGCGGGAGAGGTCTGCGCCCAATCGCGCCATTGGCGGCAATGCTGCGGCTGCAGATGCTCAAGCCCCTGCCCGGCTTCCTGCCGCCATTGGCGCAGCAACGCCTTCTGACCGCTGACGCCGGCCTGTGCCACGCATTGTGCCACCGTCAGTTGCCGTTGCAGATGCATACGCAGCGCCGGCAATGGCAGACAACTGGCCAGCAATAAACGCTGCAAGGCGCCCAGGCTGGCCTCTAACGGACGGTGGGCGAAGGCAAAACCCGCCAGTTCGCGCCAGTCGGCTTCGTCAAGCAACGGGGTCGCCGTCGTCACCGGGTATGTCCAGAGCCAGATCGATGCGCTGCCGCAGCCAGCGCCAGTCACGAGTTAAATGCTTGTGAGCCGCATGGCACAGCGCTTCGCCCTGCTCGCTGAGTGGCAGTAGCGCCATCGCGCTGTAACAGCCGCTGCTGGCCTCGCGCTGGCTGCCGATGCGTACCAGCTCGAAGCCGCAGGCGCGCCAGAAACGCCACAGTGGCTCGGTATAGCCAAAACTGACGGAGAGATAATCCAGTCCCTGCGCCTGCTGGCGCTGCTGTTCAATCAGCTGGCGCGCGATGCCCTGCCGCCGCAGTTCGGGCAGTACCGCAATGCGGCTGATGCGGCGGGCGCGCAGCGTCGGCGCCCACCACTGGCCGCTGTGCGCCGCCAGTGATTGCGCCACCAGATTACCGCGCGGCCGTCGTCGTCCGGCCCACACATCGTGTGCCAGCGCACTGCTCGAACCGCCTTCGTCCACTAGCCACAGCGCCCCCACCACCTCATCTGCCAACAATGCCGCGCTGAAATGCATCCCTGGCGCGTCCATCAATCGACGCAGATCGAGCGGCGAGGTTCGATAATGCGCACTGCTGAGCAGCGCGTAAAAACGGCGTAGCAATCGCGCATCGGCACACAGCTGCGGCTGATCCAACATGCGTAAAACCGGCGTGTGCTCCGGCGCTGACCAGGCCGGCAGTTCGTGAAACAGCAAGGCGTTATCAATCAGTCGCTCCAGCGGATCGCCTGCCGCCCAACGCATCGGCTGGCTGAGCGTCAGCGCTTGCCATTGCGGCAGAGACGCGCAGAACTTCAGCAAAAAGCCACGCCCGGTGCCCTCGTAGCCCTGAACGGTAGTGGTTAACAACACACGTGGGAAATAACTGACCAACTGTTGCAACAGCGGGCCGGGGATCGCCGCCGCTTCATCTACCAGCAACCAATCGACGTGCGGCGCCCCCTGTTCGCGACAGTGCGCCAACAGGGCATCCGGCGCCCAGAACTGCGCCTGCCCCTGCGCCCAGTGGCTGGCGACCTCGGTGGCGGCTCGGCTGGGGCCGGTGATCCAGCAATTGAGCGGTGAATGCGCGACCAGCATACCGGCCAGCGTGGATTTGCCGCGGCCGCGTGGCGCAGTCAGCACCCAGATGCCGGCCTCGGCGGCGAGTAATTGCGCCAGCAGCGTCTGCTGTTCGGCGGTTGGTGCACCGTCCGGCGCCTGCCAGACCGCTCGCGGCGGTAGCGCGGCAAACTGCGGTGAGTGCCCCTGTCGCCAGTGACTGACTTCGGCGTCGGCCGCCAGTTGCTGTTGCAGGTGATGAATAAAGTTCGGCGTGGCAATAGGTTGTGGGCAATCGCTCCAGCGCAGGCTGTCGGCATCCGTCCGCTGCGGCCACAGGCTCGATGGCGGCGTCAGCAAGATTAACCAGCTGCCAGCCTGCAATACGCCGGCGAGCTGCGCCAGCGCCTCGACGTCCAGTCCATTGGCGGCATCAAACACCGCATGCAGCCGCTCTTGCCCGAGCAGAGCACGTACCGCACCGCCAGAGAGTGCCGCCATGCCGTGCGGCGCGTCATCACCCACCCACGGCCAATCTCCTGGCAGGCTGGCCACCAGCTGTTGCGCCTGCTGTCGGCACCACGGCGCGTCGCCGCTCACTACCAGCAGTCGACGGATACCCTGTTGCTGCATCAACCGTTGCGTTGTCTGTAACATCATTTTTCCAGCCCCGCATTCAGCAAGCTTGGCGAACGCGTCGCCGTCAGCGCATCCGGCAAAGGGATATTGCATCACGGTGGCGGCAGTTACGCCCCCGCCGACGGGTTCGTCAGACGACGGGGATCATTGCCCGTACCGTCACCGGCATGCCGGCAGTTTTAACGCGAGGCGAAGGTATTGCAGGTGTTTGGATCGCCGCTGTCAAAACCCTGTTTGAACCAGGTGTAGCGCTGTTCGGAGGTGCCGTGGGTAAAGCTGTCCGGCACCACGCGGCCCTGGCCTTGCTGTTGCAACCGATCGTCGCCGATCGCCTGCGCGGCGTTCAGCGCCTCTTTCAGGTCGCCTTCTTCCAACATTTGCTGCTTCTCGGCATATTTACCCCATACGCCGGCAAAACAGTCTGCCTGCAGCTCCATTTTCACCGACAGACGGTTAACTTCCACCTGGCTGGCACCCTGCTGCATCTGACGTACTTTCGGTTCGATGCCCAACAGGTTCTGTACGTGATGCCCCACTTCGTGCGCCACCACGTAAGCCTGTGCAAAGTCACCGCCGGCACCCAGCTTGTCTTTCATGTCCTGATAGAACGACAGATCGATATACACCGTTTTGTCGCCCGGGCAGTAGAACGGTCCCATCGCCGACTGGCCGGTGCCGCAGCTGGTACGCGTCACACCGCGATACATCACCAGCTTCGGCGCTTGATAGGTTTTCCCCATCCGCTGGAAGACTTCATTCCAATTGTCTTCGGTGGAAGCCAGCACCACCGAGGTAAACTTCGCCAGTTCGTCATCCTTGGGGCTGATGCTGGCGCTCTGCTGCTGGGTGGTAGAGACGTCGCCACCGGTCAGCAGCGGCGACAGGTCGATGCCGTAATAGCCTGCGACCAGCACCACCACCAGCAGCACAATACCGCCCTTGCCGCGAATCGGCGGCCGGAAACCACCGCCACCCAAACCTGAAGACTGCCCGCGACGATCCTCAACATTGTCACTTTCTCGACGCCCTTGCCAACGCATAAATAAACTCCAGTGTAGGTTTTTAATAATCGTAGGAAACTCGCCCACTGATTGCCATTATAAATGCTTGTTGGCGGAGGAAAGGCAGAAATTTGCTGGAAATGAAAAAATGACGGGGCGAGCAGCAAGGCCGCCCCGGAAATGCGCGGGGTTTAGTCCAGTTTCACGCCGATGCGGCGCGCCACTTCTTCGTAGGCTTCAATCAGCCCGCCCAGGCTCTGGCGGAAACGGTCTTTGTCCATTTTATCGAGGGTATTCTTGTCCCACAGGCGGCTGCCGTCCGGCGAGAACTCATCGCCCAGCACCACTTCACCGTTGAACAGACCGAACTCCAGTTTAAAGTCCACCAGGATCAGCCCTGCGTCGTCAAACAGCTTACTCAGCACTGCGTTGGCCTGATAGCTCAGCTCGCGCATACGCGCCAGGTGCTCTTTGCCAACCCAGCCGAAGGTTTCGCAATAGGATTCGTTTACCATCGGATCGTGCATCGCGTCGTTCTTCAAGAACAGATCGAACAGCGGCGGATTCAGCTCCAGGCCTTCTTCAATGCCCAGGCGCTTCACCAGCGAACCGGCAGCGCGGTTGCGGATCACGCATTCGACCGGCACCATGTCCAGCTTCTTGACCAGCACTTCGTTGTCAGACAGCAGGCGTTCCATTTGCGTCGGGATGCCGGCTTCTTCCAGCTTGCTCATGATGAAGTGGTTGAATTTGTTGTTCACCATCCCCTTGCGATCGAACTGTTCAATGCGCTGACCATCCAGTGCTGACGTATCGTTGCGGAACTCCAACACCAGCAGATCGGGGTTTTCGGTGGTGTAGACGGTTTTCGCCTTTCCGCGATACAGCTCAGCTATTTTTTGCATCTTCTGACTCCAATAAAAGAATCCCCTTCATCTTTCAAACCATGGCGCCGTTGGCCGTTGCTTGAAATCTCTTGAGGATAAAATTGATACCACTGATTCTTTAACCACACGCATGGATATATTGTGCCAAACCTGCCACGCAAACGATACCGTATTCGTAAAACAAAAAGGGGCCGAAGCCCCTTTTACGTTATTTTGCGCTGGTCTGACTGAACGCTGCCTGGAAGGCTGCGACCAGAGCGTCGTTCTGCGACTGAGTCAGCGGCTTGCCTTTCGAGTCGATGAATTGCAGGCTGGTACGGTTGTTCAAATCACCGACCTGCAATTTGTAGTCCCCGGCGGACAGCTCCGGATCCTTCACGCCCAGGGCATCCCAATCACCGCTGCTCAGCGGTTTATAGGTCACTGCGACGGTGCCCTGCGGACGGCTGCGGTCACCCACGTTCATCCCCAGTTTTTCCATCGCCGGCGGCAGGCGATCCCACACCACGGTGTAAGGCGCACGCACGATCAGCACCGGCAGGCCGGTATCGTCTGCACCGCTCTGCACGTCAAGCGCGCCAAAACGGTTGGCGTTCTGGTTGCTCGCCAGGTTGTCCTGCTTGTCCAGGCCTTCGGTGATGGTATTCATCATCATGCCGTTGTAGCGCTGGATTTCCGAGGCGTCGGTCACCGGTTCGGTTTTGCCCTGCTGCTGCAGGCCGACCGATTTGACGATCAGCGCCTGCTGATAGCCCTGCTGCTGTACGCTGATCTGATAGCGACCTTCATACTGGTTGTCTTCATCCAGACGGTTCCACTTCACCCAGTCGGTGGTCAGGCTCTGACCGGCGTCCTGGCGTGAAGCGATTGGAATGTTCTTGGCCTGCAGCATGCTGACCACCCGCGACCACAGGTTCTGGTTCTGCGGGCTGTTTTCCAGCAGCAGCGTGCCGCTGTCGCCGGCGTATTGCGCGCGTGAACCGCTCAGCAACGCCAGTGGCTGCACCGGCGGACGAATGTCCAACTGCTTGCCGTAGGCGCCTTTGGCGGCAACCGGAGGAACGTCGTAGTTACCATTCTGAATCGGCAAAATCATGCCGGCCGGCGCGTTCAGCGACTTCAGCGGCGCTGCGTCAAGATAAGCCTCGTCGCCGCTCACCTGGCGTTTGTAACGCTGATCGCTGGAACAAGCCGCCAGCATCATTACCAGCGAGATCCCAACGACTTTTGCTACCGTCGACTTTTGCAATGAATAAGCCATCAAATTTCCCTTAGAGTTACAGCAAACCGGCGCTTTTCAACGCGCGCTCCACCACCGGGCGGGCGGCGTCGGTCAGCGGCGTCATTGGCAGACGCAGCGTATCGGTTGCCATCAATCCCAATGCCTTGCAGGCCCATTTCACCGGAATTGGGTTTGCTTCTACAAACAAATCCTGATGCAACGGCATCAAGCGCTGATTTAGTCGGCGTGCTTCGGCGAAATTGCCCTGCGCCGCCAGTTGGCAAAGCTGCGCCATTTCGCGCGCCGCCACGTTGGCGGTAACGGAAATGACCCCTTTGCCACCCAGTTGCATAAAGTCCAGACCGCTGGCGTCGTCGCCGCTCAGCAGGATGAAGTCTTCATCATCAACCAGCACTTGGATCTGGCTAACACGACTTAAGTTCCCCGTTGCTTCTTTAACGGCGACAATATTTTTGATTTTGGCCAGGCGCGCAATCACCGGCGGCAGCATGTCACAGCCGGTGCGCGAAGGCACGTTGTACAGAATCTGCGGCAGATCGGTGCTGTCGGCGATAGCCTTGAAGTGCTGATACAGCCCTTCCTGGGTCGGTTTATTGTAGTAAGGCGTGACCGTCAGGCAACCCGCGACGCCGCTATGGTTAAAACGTTCGGTCAATGAAATCGCTTCGGCGGTGGCGTTGGCGCCGGTGCCGGCAATCACCGGAATACGGCCATCGGCCAGTTCCAGCGTCTGCAATACCACCTCCACATGCTCATCATGGGCAAGCGTTGCGGATTCGCCAGTGGTGCCTACGGATACGATTGCCGAGGTTCCGCTGGCAACATGATAATCAATCAGTTTTTTTAGGCTCGCACGATCGACTGCGCCTTTGGCGTCCATCGGCGTAACCAGTGCAACTATACTTCCCGTAAACATTGGCCGTCCCCTCCACAAACAAGTCACTCATGGTACTTTTGCTGCCTATCCAAAAGCAAGCAAACAACGGTGTTGTAAGCGCTTGGCAGGCGGTTTTTTTTATGTTTACCTTGATATACCCTTTTAGTATGCAGGAACCTCCATGTCAGATGAACACTATCTGGTGATTACCGCGCTCGGCGCAGACCGCCCCGGTATCGTCAACACCATCACTCGCCACGTCAGCAGCTGCGGGTGCAATATTGAAGATAGCCGTCTGGCCATGTTGGGCGAAGAGTTCACCTTTATCATGCTGCTGTCCGGCAGTTGGAACGCCATCACGCTGATCGAATCCACGCTGCCGCAAAAAGGCGCCGAGCTCGATCTGCTGATTGTGATGAAACGCACAAATTCACACGAACGGCCGCCAATGCCGGCCACCGTGTGGGTGCAGGTCGAAGTCAAGGACTCCCCGCATATCATCGAGCGTTTTACCGATCTGTTCGACACCAGCCAGATGAACATCGCCGAATTGGTGTCACGCACCCAGCCGGTCGATGACGACCTGTCGCCACAGCTTTATATTCAAATCACCGCACACAGCTCCGGCAACCAGGCGGCATCAAATATTGAGCAAGCCTTTCATCGCCTATGTACAGAATTGAATGCGCAAGGCAGTATTAGCGTTGTGAACTATCCACAGCATGACGAGAAAGATGGAGAGTAGTGATGAGCCCATTGAAAGCCGGTGATACAGCGCCGAAATTTAGTTTGCTCGACCAGGACGGCGAGGAAATTAGTTTGGCCGACTTCCAGGGACAGCGAGTGTTGGTTTATTTTTATCCCAAGGCAATGACGCCGGGCTGCACCGTGCAAGCCTGCGGCCTGCGGGACAATATGGACGAATTGAAAAAGGCCGGTGTCGAAGTGCTTGGCATCAGCACCGACAAACCGGAAAAACTGTCCCGTTTTGTCGAGAAAGAGTTGCTTAACTTCACGTTGCTGTCCGATGAGGATCATCAGGTAGCACAGCAGTTCGGCGTCTGGGGCGAGAAAACCTTCATGGGCAAGACCTATGACGGCATCCATCGCATCAGTTTCCTGATTGACGCCAACGGCCAGGTTGAAAAGGTGTTTGATGATTTCAAAACCACCAATCACCACGACATCGTGCTGAGCTACCTGCAAGCACACTGAGTCGTCGCCGGTCGAAAATCCGCAACCACCTCGCTTGAGGTGGTTTTTTTATTGCTTCAACTCACTCTTTTTCCATATCAACCAGCATATCGTCCGGCCAGGCGTGCACCACCGCCTTCACCAGCGTTGCCAGCGGAATGGCAAAGAACACGCCCCAGAACCCCCACAGTCCGCCAAAAACGATCACCGACAGGATAATCACCAGCGGGTGCAGGTTAACGGCTTCCGAGAACAGAATCGGCACCAGCAGATTGCCGTCCAGCCCCCTGCACCACCAGATAGGCGACGATCAGCGTCCAGAAATCCGCACCCGACGCCCCATTGGAACATCGCTACCACCACCACCGGAATGGTTACCAGCACCGCACCGATATAGGGGATAAGTACCGAGAACCCGACCAACACCGCCAACAGCAGCGAATAGCGCATATCCAGAATGATAAACACCAGATAGGTGGCAACGCCGACAATCACCATTTCCAGCACTTTGCCACGGATATAATTGGTGATCTGCTGATTCATCTCGATCCACACCTGACCGGCCAGCCCACGGTTACGTGGCAGCACCCGGCGCACCGCGTTCAGCATCTGTTCCTTGTCCTTGAGCAGGAAGAACGCCATCAGCGGCACCAGGATCAGGTAGATGGCCAGCGTCAAAAGCCCCACCAGCGACGCCAGCGAAAACTTCACCACCGACTCGCCCAGTCCGGAAAGCCGCGCGCGGAGGTTTTCTGCCATCATGTCGATAATGCCGGCATCCACCAGCGCCGGATAACGCTTCGGCAAGGTGGCGGCATAGTTGTAGAACTGGTTAACCATCCCCGGCAGATCGGTCATCAGGTTGATGCCCTGCTGCCAGGCGGTCGGCGCCACCACCAACACCAGCAGCATGGCGATACCGCCAAAACACCACCAGTACCATGCTGGCAGCCCAGGTGCGTGAGCACCCTATGCGCTGCAGACGCGCGGTCGGCCATTCCAGCAGGTAGGCCAGTACGATCGCCACCAGCAGTGGCGTCAGGATGCCGTGAAAAAAGTAGAGAATGCAGAACCCGGCCAGCAGAATCACCAACAGCGCGATGGCCTGCGGGTCGGTAAAACGACGACGGTACCACTGTAATAACATCTCCAACATCAGAGAGTGCTCCTTGATTCCATGAATGAGGATCGTTGTCCACCTTTCCCTGGCGGCCCAGCGGGATAACATTGTTATTTGTTTTAACACAATTTTAGCCCGAAAATCCCTGGGCAAAAGTTTCATTGTGGCTCACGGCTGACTATGATGTGATGGGTCTGTCCCACGGTGCGTAAACGGCATTTTTGTGAACCAGCGCACCTTCGGGCTGATTGTACTGGAGAGTCCGGCACGGAAGAAGAACTCTTATCGGCGATAGGCGTCCTAGTTACTACCACATCACGAGGGATACCCCTGACTATGACCACCCGGTTGACCAAAACAGCGATTGCGTTTCTTGTTACTCGGCACGCTCAGTTCCACTGCGGTGGCGCCTGTCAGTGCGGAAACGCAGGATCAACTGCCGGATATGGGCACCACCGCCGGCGGGACCTTAAGCATCGGTCAGGAATTGGCGATGGGCGATTTTTACGTGCGCCAGTTGCGCGCCAGCACG
Source organism: Serratia odorifera (assembly GCF_900635445.1). Lineage (NCBI taxonomy): Bacteria > Pseudomonadati > Pseudomonadota > Gammaproteobacteria > Enterobacterales > Yersiniaceae > Serratia > Serratia odorifera. The sequence goes on along the minus strand of NZ_LR134117.1, from coordinate 2,893,068 downwards.
CCGCTGATCAACGACCCGCTGCTGAACACCTACATCAATCAGTTGGGCAACCGGCTGGTGGCAAGCGCCTACTCGGTGCGCACGCCGTTCCATTTCTTCCTGGTGCGTAACGACGAAATCAACGCCTTTGCCTTCTTCGGCGGCAACGTGGTGCTGCATTCGGCCCTGTTCCGGGAAACCGACAACGAGAGCCAGCTGGCGTCGGTGCTGGCGCACGAAATTTCACACGTCACCCAACGCCACCTGGCACGCGCGATGGAAGACCAGCAACGCAATGCCCCGTTGACCTGGGTCGGCGCGCTTGGTTCGATCCTGTTGGCGATGGCCAACCCGACGATGGGCATGGCCGCGCTGAGTGGCACCATGGCCGGCACCCAGCAAGGCATGATCAGCTTCACCCAGTCCAACGAGCAGGAGGCCGATCGCATCGGTATTCAGGTGCTGCAACGCGCCGGCTTCGATCCGGAGGCGATGCCGAGTTTCCTGCAAAAACTGGCCGACCAGGCGCGCTATGCCTCCAAGCCGCCGGAGATGCTGCTGACCCACCCCTTGCCTGACAGCCGCCTGTCCGATGCCCGCAACCGCGCCAACCAGATGCCACGCCATATCACGCAATCCACCGAGGATTACTATATGGCCAAGGTTCGTGCGTTAGGCATGTACAGCAGCGTCGGCTACGGGCTGAGGGAAGATCTGCTGGACAGCTATGCCAAGGGTAACGTGCGCCAGCAAATCGCCGCCAAATACGGCCGTGCAATCCTGTTTTACGAAGCGAAGAAGTACGACAACGCACGCAATATCATTGCGCCGCTGCTGGCCAAGGACAGCAATAACGTCTGGTTTCCTCGATCTGATGACCGACATCGATCTCGGCCAGAAACGGGCATCGCAGGCCATTGCACGCCTGCAGGCCGCCAACGCGGCGCAAAGCAATAATCCGGTGTTGCAGCTCAACCTGGCCAACGCCTACGTCGAAGGCAACCAGCCGGCGCAGGCGTCAAAAATTCTCAACCGTTATACTTTTGCCCACCCGGACGATCCGAACGGCTGGGATCTGTTGGCGCAGGCCAGCGCGGCACAAGGGCTGCGTGACGAAGAACTGTCGGCACGCGCCGAAAGCCTGGCGCTGGCCGGGCGGCTGGATCAATCCATCAGCCTGCTCAGCAACGCCAGTTCACTGCAAAAACTCGGTAGCCTGAAACAGGCGCGTTATGACGCGCGTATCGATCAGTTGCGCCAGTTGCAGCAGCGCTTCCGCCAATATCAGCGCAGTTGATTTAACAAGGAAACTCGATGAAAGACGTCACGATTTACCATAACCCTCGCTGCTCCAAAAGCCGCGAAACCCTGGCATTGCTGGAACAGCACGGCCTCCAGCCCAAGGTGGTACCGTATCTGGATAGCCCACCGTCGGTGGCACAGTTGCAACAGTTGCTGCACCAGCTGGGCTTCAGCTCGGCACGCGAGCTGATGCGTAAAAAAGAAGATTTATATAAGCAATTGCAGCTGGCGGATGCGGGGCTGAGCGAACAGCAGCTGCTGCAAGCGATGGTGGACAATCCAAAACTGATCGAGCGGCCGATCGTGGTGAACGGCCATCAGGCGCGTATCGGGCGCCCGCCGGAGCAAGTGCTGGAGATTCTGTAACCCCCGGGATCCGCGCAGCTGGATCCTTATAAGCCGAGAATTTCCTTCACAAACGGAATAGTCAGCTTGCGCTGTGCGGTGATCGACGCGCGGTCAAGCTGATCCAGCGTCATGAACAATGTGCGCATTTCACGATCCAGCCGCTTGAGCAAAAAACGCCCCACGTCTTCCGGCAGTTCAAAACCACGCAGTTTGGCACGCAATTGCAGCGCCAGCAGTTTTTCCGTATCGGACAGCGGTTGCAGCTTGTAAATCTGCCCCCAGTCAAGGCGAGACGCCAGATCCGGCAATTGCAGATTCAGCTGGCGCGGCGGGCGATCGCCGGTAATGAACAGCCGCGTGCGACCGGTTTCCAGAATGCGGTTGTACAGGTTGAAAATGGCCATTTCCCAGGCTTCATCGCCGGCGATGCATTCAATGTTATCAATGCACACCAGCGCCAACTGCTCCATGCCATCCAGCACTTCCGGCACAAAATAGGCGCGTTTATCCAAGGGCACATAGCCGACCGCTTCGCCGCGTTGCGACAGCTCGGCGCAGGCGGCGTGCAGCAAATGGCTGCGCCCACCACCTTCGCGCGACCAGAAATAGATATAACTGCCATGTTCCTGAACAACGGCAGACTGGATCGCAGCTAATAGGGGATGGGTTCTCCCCCCGGATAAAAACTGGCGAACGTTTCATCGTCGGGAAGATAAAGTGGCAGTGAAAGCTGTGCCGGCGTATTCAGAAGCACCTCAACCAAAACTGGCAGGAAAACGGCATCAGTCTAACACAGAAAACGGCGACTGTTGAACCGGCAGGATTTTATGCCGCAATAGTGAGCGGCATCAGCGCACGATCGCCGTTTGGCGGCGGCTGGGCGCCGACAATGTTCCATCGGGCGGGTTTGTATTTTTGCTACAACCTGTCCTAGTATGGATAGGCAAACTGCAATTTCCACTATTTGGGTTACCGAAAGGACGTAAACAATGAAATCATGGAATAAAGTATTGTTGGCCTCGGTCATCGGCTTACTGGTCGCCGGCTGCGATGATGCCTCCAAAGTAGACGCTAACCTGGACAAGGCAAAAAACAGCGCCGAACAGCTGAAAGACGCCGCAGACAAGAAGGCCGAGCAGTTGACCGACAGCGCGAAAGCCAAAGCGGAAGAGATCAAGCAAACAGGCATCCGCACAGGCCGATCGCTTAAAAGACCAGGCTTCCTCGCTGAAGGACGACGCCACCAAACAGGCGGATGTGCTGACCGGCGATGCCAAAGCCAAGGCCGAAGCCATCAAGCAGGAAGCGGACCAGCAAAGCCAGCAACTGGTTGAGCAGGCTAAAAATATTAAAAACGACACCATCAGCGGCGCAAACGATCTGACCGAGCAGGCCAAGGCCAAAACGGCTGAAATCAAGCAAAGCATGGATAATAAAGTGCAAGACGCCCAAAACCAGGCGGATGCCGCCACTACTCCGGCTGAACCACAGCCAGCCCCGGCAACCAACCCGTAATCGGCCTACGGCAAATAGCGAAAAGGGCGGCAAAGCCGCCCTTTTTACTGGCCAATAACCCGCACGTTATTTTTGATCGACGCGCTCTTCCACGACGTCAATCACCTCTTCTTCCTTGCGCCACAGGCTAATGAGCTTGAACAGCAGGCTTAGACCGATGCCGACCACGGTCGCCAGCGCCATGCCTTTCAGTTCGGCTGCGCCAATATGCACCTTCGCCCCGCTGACGCCGATGATCAGGATCACCGAGGTCAAAATCAGGTTCTGCGCCTTGTTATAATCCACTTTGGATTCAATCAGCACGCGAATACCGGATGCGCCAATTACGCCGTACAGCAACAGCGAGACGCCGCCCATCACCGGCACTGGCACCGCCTGAATCGCCGCCGCCAGTTTACCAACGCAGGACAACAGAATAGCCAGCACCGCCGCGCCGCCGATCACCCAGGTACTGTAAACCTTGGTAATCGCCATCACGCCAATGTTTTCACCGTAGGTGGTATTCGGCGTCGAACCGAAAAAACCGGAGAACATGGTCGACACACCGTTGGCGAACATCGAACGATGCAGGCCGGGATCGCGCAGCAAATCTTTTTTGACAATATTTGCCGTCACCACCAGGTGGCCAACGTGTTCGGCAATCACCACCAGCGCCGCGGGCAGGATGGTGAAGATGGCAAACCACTCAAAGCGCGGGGTGTAAAAGGTTGGTAGCGCAAACCAGTGCGCTTCACGAATCGGCGTCAGATCGACCACGCCCATAAAGAATGACAGCGCGTAGCCCACCAGCACCCCAATCAGGATCGGGATAATCGCCAGAAAACCGCGGAACAGCACCGAGCCAAGAACGGTTACCGCCAGCGTGACCAGTGAAATGGTCACGGCGGTGCCGTCAACCGCAGCACCGTCGGCCGGCAGCAGGCCGGCCATATTGGCCGCCACGCCCGCCAGTTCCAGACCGATTACCGCCACAATCGCCCCCCATCGCCGCCGGCGGGAACATCACGTCGAGCCAGCCGGTACCGGCTTGTTTGACGATCAGCGCGACCAGGCAGAACAACGCGCCGCAGATGATAAAACCGCCGAGCGCCACCTCATAGCCCAACGGCAACAGTAACAACACCGGTGAGATAAACGCGAAGCTCGACCCCAGATAGGCCGGGATTTTACCCTTGCAGATAAACAGGTACAGCAGCGTGCCAATGCCGTTGAACAACAGCACCGTGGCCGGGTTGATCTTGAACAGGATCGGTACCAGCACGGTGGCACCGAACATCGCGAACAGATGCTGGAAACTGAGTGGAATGGTCTGAAGCAGCGGCGGGCGTTCACTGACGCCAATGGCGCGACGGGTCATACGGTTTTTCCTCTGCTATCCCGGTCATACCTGCCGCTGTCTTGCCGTTGGCTGCGCGCACGCGTGCATCACTGACAGGCGTCAGTTGATCGGCAGTGCCTCGCTTGCCGCCGTGATGCAACAGCAGTTATTGGGGGATAAATATTTTATGCAAAAAAAACCGACTCATTACAGTCGGCTTGTCAGCTAAATTTTACTTGGTACCAAATATCTTGTCGCCGGCGTCGCCGAGACCAGGCACGATGTAGCCCTTCTCGTTCAGGCATTGATCGATCGAGGCGGTGTACAGCTCAACGTCCGGGTGCGCCTTTCCAGCGCCTTGATGCCTTCCGGCGCGGCAACCAGCACCAGCACCTTGATGCTGTTGCAGCCGGCCTTCTTCAGCAGGTCGATGGTGGCGATCATCGAACCACCGGTTGCCAGCATCGGGTCAACCACCAGCGCCATGCGCTCTTCAATGTTGGAGACCAGCTTCTGGAAATACGGTACCGGCTCCAGCGTTTCTTCATCGCGATAGACGCCGACCACGCTGATGCGTGCGCTTGGCACGTGTTCCAGCACGCCTTCCATCATGCCGAGACCGGCGCGCAGGATAGGCACGACGGTGATCTTTTTCCCTTTAATCTGCTCGATTTCAACCGGCCCACACCAGCCTTCAATAGTGACTTTTTCAGTCTCCAGATCGGCGGTCGCTTCATAGGTCAGCAAACTACCCACTTCAGAAGCCAGCTCACGAAAGCGTTTGGTGCTGATATCGTGTTCGCGCATCAGACCAAGCTTGTGTTTTACCAGCGGGTGTTTCACCTCAACGATCTTCATCATTTTTCTCCTATTAAGGTGGTTGACGGCCAAAAAAATCGCGGGATTATACCTCCTTTTTGCGGGCACGCCACTAACAATAGCCCGATCCAGATCAACTAAAGATTGATAATGATTATAGAAGACGAAAAATCAGAGCAAGCTCACAAGCCACTCGCAAACGTTTGCCTGCGCTGTTAGAATTGCCGCGCCTTATTCCGGAATCAATGCCGGAAGCACCGTTTTCAAACCGCAAACCGTCGTGGGGATCGCGCCAGTGACCGACAAAACCTCTCTCAGCTATAAAGACGCAGGTGTCGATATCGATGCTGGCAACGCATTGGTAGACCGCATCAAAGGTGTAGTAAAACAGACCCGCCGCCCGGAAGTGATGGGTGGTCTGGGCGGTTTTTGGCGCCCTGTGTGCATTACCACAAAAATACCGCGAACCGATCCTGGTCTCCGGTACTGACGGCGTGGGCACCAAGCTGCGTCTGGCGATGGATCTGAAACGCCACGACACCATCGGTATCGATCTGGTCGCCATGTGCGTGAACGATTTGGTGGTGCAAGGCGCAGAGCCGCTGTTCTTCCTCGATTATTACGCCACCGGCAAGCTGGATGTGGATACCGCCGCCAGCGTGATCACCGGCATCGCCGAAGGCTGCAAACAGTCAGGTTGTGCGCTGGTGGGCGGTGAAACCGCTGAAATGCCCGGCATGTACCACGGCGAAGACTATGACGTCGCCGGATTCTGCGTCGGTGTGGTAGAAAAGTCGGAAATCATCGACGGCCAGTAAAGTTCAGGCCGGCGATGCGTTGATTGCCCCTGGGCGCTTCCGGCCCGCACTCCAATGGTTATTCGCTGGTGCGCAAGATCCTGGAAGTTAGCAACACCGATCCGACGACCACCGACCTCGACGGCCAACCGCTGGCCGACCATCTGTTGGCACCGACCAAAGATTTATGTGAAATCAGTACTGCAACTGATTGAACAGCACGATATTCATGCCATCGCTCACCTGACCGGCGGCGGCTTCTGGGAAAACATTCCACGCGTGCTGCCAGAAGGCATGCAGGCGGTGATCGACGAAGCCAGCTGGCAGTGGCCGGCGGTATTCAACTGGCTGCAACAGGCCGGTAACGTCAGCCGTCATGAAATGTACCGCACCTTCAACTGCGGCGTGGGCATGCTTATCGCCCTGCCGGAAGCCGAAGTGGAAGCGGCTATCGCCTTGCTGACCGCCGCTGGCGAAAAAGCCTGGAAGATTGGCAAACTGACCGCCAGCGCCGACCAACAGCAAGTGGTTATTCAGTGATGAAAAAGATTGTGGTGTTGATCTCCGGTCAGGGGAGCAATCTCCAGGCGTTGATTGACGCCTGCCAGCAGGGCCGCGTTGCCGCCGAGATCGTGGCGGTATTCAGCAACAAGGCTCAGGCCTATGGCTTGCAGCGCGCCGAAGCGGCAGGCATTGCCGCCCATGCGCTGGATGCCAAATCCTTTGCCGATCGCGATGCGTTCGACGCCGCGCTGGCGCAGGCCATCGACCAATACCAGCCGGATCTGGTGGTGCTGGCCGGCTACATGCGTATTCTCAGCGCCGCGTTCGTGCAGCACTACGCTGGCCGGATGTTGAACATTCACCCTTCCCTGCTGCCGAAGTACCCTGGCCTGCATACCCATCGTCAGGCGATCGACAACGGTGATAGCGAACATGGCACCTCGGTGCATTTCGTTACCGAGCAGCTCGACGGCGGGCCGGTAATTCTGCAGGCCAAGGTGCCTATCTTCCCTGGCGACGAGGAAGATGAGGTGGTGGAACGCGTGCAGGCGCAGGAACACACCCTGTATCCGCTGGTGGTGAACTGGTTTGTCGAAGGGCGCCTGGCGATGCGTGACGGCGCAGCCTGGCTCGATGGCCAACCCCTGCCAGAGCAGGGACACGCGGCGGACTGAGCACGCAAACTTAACCTCATCTCAACGGCGCCACGCAGGCGCCGTTTTTTTTCGCCGCAATACATCCCATCAAGTTATAATTTGCAGGATTTCACTTTTTATTCCCGATCCTTCGCGTTGCGTAAAAGCCACAATCATGCGGTTCGCGCTATCGCGGGGATAACCGACATAGAGGAACCAACATGTCCAGCTCTGCCAGCGTCCGATTGCGCCCATTGGAACGGGATGATTTGACGTTCGTCCACCAGATGGACAACAACGCCAGCGTAATGCGCTACTGGTTCGAGGAGCCTTACGAGGCCTTCGTCGAACTGTCCGATCTGTATGACAAGCATATCCACGACCAAAGCGAGCGCCGTTTTATCATTGAACACCAGGGAGCCAAAGTCGGCCTGGTAGAACTGGTGGAGATCGATCATATCCATCGCCGCGCGGAATTTCAGATCATCATCGATCCGGCGCACCAGGGCAAAGGCTACGCCAGCACCGCCGCCAAACTGGCGATGGATTATGGCTTTTCGGTGCTGAACCTGTACAAGCTGTACCTGATCGTCGACAAGGAAAACCCGAAGGCGATCCACATCTACAGCAAACTGGGCTTTGAGGTCGAGGGTGAGCTGATCGACGAGTTCTTCGTCAATGGCGAATATCGCACCGTACTGCGCATGTGCATCTTCCAGCCGCAGTATCTGGCGAAGTTTAAAACGCCGGTTGATAAGCCGCGGGTGAAGTGAGGGCGCTAAAAAAACCGTAATAGCGGTTTTTTAATTTACTGTGATGACTGCCAAGAGACGCTTCAATTCCAAACCTCAAATAAGCGTTAGTATTATCTTGGCAGAAAACTCTTGCTCGCTCTTTCTCTGCCACTTACCTCTATATCTCCATCACTGATAAGAAATATTCAGCGTGGCGGTGGTATTCGCCGAACCAGCGGTGATATTTGCGGCGGTCTGATAATAATGGGCGGTAAACGGGAAGGTTTCCTGACCACCGGCCGAGGTTTTCAACGGCATCACCTGGTTGAGTTTTAGCGGCGTATTATTGTACAACAGCTGTACGCCAACCCCTTTGGCCACCCCGGCGCTGCCGGCGTTAGTGAGCTGCAAGATACTGCTATCGCTGCTCTCGACACTTTGCGCCCCCCCCAGCGAGACGTTGATTTTTGCATTGGCATCACAGGCTAAGCCGACGTTAAACGCCTTGGGTTTTAGCGTCGTCCCCACGCCGGTAAATTCGGTTGCCAACACATCTCCCAGCGGCACCTGAATATTGGTAGCATTCAGCGAGCAGGCCAGTTGGGTTACGGTGTTGCCAGCGCCCATAGTGAGGGTCGTAATATCCGCAGAAGAGTTGTCTACGTCGGATACTGCGTAATACCTTGTCAGAGAGCCGGGGAGAAGCGAGCCAGAAGCAATGGGGCCAGTTTTGACAAACTGTACGGTAAGATCACCTGAATTCACACTATAGATACTTTCCCCACTAAAGCTCCATATTTTAGCCGGAGGGGCCGTATAAAAGTACGATCTCGGTTTATAAGTAACTCTAACACCCACACCAGACAAATTGGTACGGTAAACATTATTTCCTTCAGTTATACCATCACCATAGGTCATGGCAGCATATGTTTTTGAAGGTCCTACACAATTGACTGGATAACCTTCTAGCGCTCCCACCACTTGCTCACCAATAATCGAGCCAACCGGCACGTCTCGCTGTACCTTTATGCTCAATCCGCTCACGGTGCCCATTTTTGTAATGCTATTTACAAAGCACTTTGCATACACCGACCCGCTCACTAGCATTACAGCAGCCCCAAGCGCTGGCGAAACCCCATATAAGAATCGTTTTTTCATTTTATTCGCATCCATTCGATTAATAATATAATTACCCGCATGATAGCGAGACATACCACGTTATCAACTCTCAATCGCCACCAAGGGTATATAAGACACTCGCTGATACTCTTTTAAATATGGGTTATCAACATCTCCATCACTGATAAGAAATATTCAGCGTGGCGGTGGCATTGGCCGAGCCGGCGGTGATATTTGCGGCGGTCTGATAATAATGGGCGGTAAACGGGAAGGTTTCCTGACCACCGGCCGAGGTTTTCAACGCCAGTAGCTGGTTGAGTTTTAGCGGCGTGTTGTTGTACAACAGCTGTACGCCAACTCCTTTGGCCACCCCGGCGCTGCCGGCGTTGGTGAGCTGCAAGATACTGCTATCGCTGCTCTCTGAATTTTGCGTACCACCCAGCGAGACGTTGATTTTTGCATTGGCATCACAGGCTAAGCCAACGTTAAACACCTTGGGTTTTAGCGTCTTCCCCACGCCGGTAAATTCGGTTGCCAACACATCTCCCAGCGGCACCTGAATATTGGAGGCGTTCAACGAGCAGGCCAGTTGGGTTACGGTGTTACCGCTACCCATATTGATAAGTGTAATATCTACCGATGAGTTATCCGTAGTTGATACGACATAATATTTGGCCAGTGGCCCGGGGTAATAGTGCCGGCAGTTATTGGCCCGGTTTTAACAAACTGTACGGTCGCATCTGGTGAAGTGTAAAGACCAGGACCGGTTATAAAGACCTTATGAGGAGGATTGCTGAAAGAGATTGATCCACTTAGTACTCTAACACCAACGCCAGCCAGATTGGTCCGATAGACATTATTGCCCTCAGGAACCCCGCCAGCATAAGTGATTAATCTATAAATATTGGCAGGTTCGGCGCAATAAGCCACTTTATAAGCAAGGGTATTGAGTGCCTGCTCACCCAGCACGCTACCCACCGGCGCATCGCGTTGTACCGTCATCGCCAGAGCACTCACCGTGCCTGTTACCGTTTCCCCTCGGAGGATACAGTCGGCATACAGTTGGCTGCTAGCCAGCATGGCGATAATGCCCAGCGCTGGCGAAACCCCATATAAGAATCGTTTTTTCATTTTATTCGCATCCATTCGATTAATAATATAATTACCCGCATGATAGCGAGACATACCACGTTATCAACTCTCAATCGCCACCAAGGGTATATAAGACACTCGCTGATACTCTTTTAAATATGGGTTATCAACATCTCCATCACTGATAAGAAATATTCAGCGTGGCGGTGGCATTGGCCGAGCCGGCGGTGATATTTGCGGCGGTCTGATAATAATGGGCGGTAAACGGGAAGGTTTCCTGACCACCGGCCGAGGTTTTCAACGCCAGTAGCTGGTTGAGTTTTAGCGGCGTGTTGTTGTACAACAGCTGTACGCCAACTCCTTTGGCCACCCCGGCGCTGCCGGCGTTAGTGAGCTGCAAGATACTGCTATCGCTGCTCTCGGCACTTTGCGTACCACCCAGCGAGACGTTGATTTTTGCATTGGCGTCACAGTTCAGCCCGACGTTAAACGCCTTGGGTTTTAGCGTCTTCCCCACGCCGGTAAATTCGGTTGCCAACACATCTCCCAGCGGCACCTGAATATTGGAGGCGTTCAACGAGCAGGCCAGTTGGGTTACGGTGTTACCGCTACCCATATTGATAACCGTAACATCCGCGGAAGAATTATCTAGTTTTGATACTACATAATATCTTCCAATCATCCCCGGGTTAAGCGTTCCAGAAGTAACAGGTCCTGTTTTTATAATCTGAAGAGTGTGTATATTAGAGGTAAGATATCCTCCTGAAATTCCCTCCCCTAGATTAGCAGGATTAGTAAAAGGGACTTTACCCCAAGATAATCTGACGCCCACACCAGGGAGGTTAGTGCGATAGATATTATTACCTTCAGTTATTCCTCCGGCATAGCTCATAGCAAGGTATATTTGTGCAGCTCCATTGCAATAAGCCACCCCCCATGTCCAAGGCCCCACATTCTGCTCACTGAGGATAGTGCCGACCGGCGCATCTCGCTGTACCTTTATGGCTAATGAACTCACGCTGTCGGTCACTGTAGACTGAAGTAAATAACAATTCGCTGCATACACTTGCCCACTTAATAACATTGTGGCTGCCCCTAGCGCTAGTGCAATACCGTAAAATCCTATTCTTTTCATTTCCTTCGCATCCATTCCATTTGTTACGTGAATACATTAATTAGTAATTATTCAGTTAATTAATTTCTTGTGGAGAGCGAACACATTATTCCTTTGATGCTGATAGCGCCAGTTGCCATCAGCCGTATCTGCCCTCTGCTGATTACCGCCATTTAATCCTCAAAAAAAACAGCAACGTATTCACTTTCGCCCTAATCATTAAATAGCACACTAATTCACCGTAGACAGCATCATCGATAAGCGCAACTTAGGTGTTCACACATAAGAAGATAACGCCAATTTTATAGCAATTGATTAATACCACGACCAACAACCAGGCTGGTTTTAACAGATGACGTGACGATACCGCGCTGCGGGATAATACAGGGCGCTTTATTTCAGTTCATCATTCGATTACCCTAAAAAAGTTCGCAATAAAACTAATCCACGCATGTTTTATCGGCAGATTAGAGAATAGAGTCCAAAAGAAATTATGTCAATAAATTAATTCCATCTTGGACTCAATGGTTCAGGAAATTAAACCAAACCATAAAAACCCAAATATTAAAGGAATGGTAAATAATGAATAGCCTGGTGGATGACCCTTGTTTTCACCCTGACGGCGGGCAAACCCTGCAGCAGCGACTGTTACAGCTGATCGGGACCCGCTCAAGAAGGCAGGCCGCAGAGGATTGGGGAATCAAATACGCCACGCTTAATAACTATTTGACCGCCAGAAAATCGCACCCGCGTCCAGGATTGTCAAAACAGATTGCCGACGCCGAACGGGTAGACGCAAAATGGATTCTTTTTGGGGGCGATCGAGCGTAATAACGTGTGTAATAAAGAAACCAATAACGCAACGCCTGCGCAGCCATATAGCGACAATATCCGTTTTATCTGCGACATGATGGCCGTGCTCAACAGCAAAGAGATCGAGTTACTGAGGAATACACTGATCCGCGAAGGCATCAAGACGTTATTGGCACTGACCGACGAGGATAATCTGCGCTTGCTCAACCTTGCTCGGCGGCACAAGCAGGCCGCGTTGCTGCTCGAACGGCTGAGCGATGAACAGCTCAGCGAGTTTCTGCAGCAGAATACGCCGGGCATTGCGCCCCCTGCGCTAGCGATAAGCACGCCAAAAGATTAACCCCTGCAACGGCTGCGGCGATCACCCGACGCTCGCCCCACCGGCAACAGCGATGAAAATTGCCTGCCCCTGACCACTCGCCGATCCGTGCGAGGCGCAGCACAACACCGTACGCCCTCTTCCTGGCTTAAGCCGGTTGCCATCGCCGAACGCCTCGCATCTGGCCAATGGTGGTGGCCGATACGCTTATCGCGGGGAGTATGACGGATTAACCATAGCGCCCAGTAATATAATCTTCGGTGCGACGCTGGCGCGGCGCGGTGAATATGGCGTCGGTATCGTTATATTCCACCAGCCTGCCCTGATGAATAAAGGCGGTGTAATCGGAAACCCGCGCCGCCTGCTGCATATTATGCGTCACCAGCACTACCGTATAACGCTGCTTCAGGGTAGAAATCAGCTCTTCGATGGTCAGCGTTGAAATCGGATCCAATGCCGAAGTCGGCTCATCCAGCAGCAATACCTCCGGTTCGATGGCTATCGCGCGCGCAATCACCAAACGCTGCTGCTGCCCGCTAGACAGTCGAAACGCATTCTCACGCAGCCGGTCTTTGACCTCATGCCACAGCGCGGCGGCGCGCAGCGAGCGTTCCACCGCCTCATCCAGAATGCGTCGTTCGCCAATGCCCTGCAAACGCAGGCCATACACCACGTTTTCATAAATTGATTTGGGGAACGGATTGGGCCGTTGGAACACCATGCCCACCCGCCGCCGCAGCGCCGCGACGTCGATATGCGGCCCGGACAGCGTTTCGCCGTTCAACTGCAATTCTCCGTCGATACGGCAGTTATCCACCAGATCGTTCATACGATTAAAACAGCGCAACAGCGTGGATTTGCCGCAGCCGGACGGGCCGATCAGCGCGGTTACCCGGTGGCGTGGAATACGCAGCGAAATATCATGCAGCACCTGCTTGTCGCCATAGAACAGGTTGAGATCGCTGACCGACAGCGCGGTCTGCTGTGGTTCGAGATGCTGGACATCCAGCCGGGGCAAACTGCCTGGCGTCTTTAAACCCATTGCACACTTCCCAAATAGTTCATTGCAGTTACTGACTCCATGCCCGATAACGCTCTCGCAGCGAATGACGAATGCCCATTGCCGCCAGATTCAGCCCTATAACAATCACCACCAACAGGAATGCGGTGGCGAAGACCAGCGGTCGTGCGGCCTCAACGCTGGGGCTCTGGAATGCCATATCGTAAATCTGAAAGCCCAGATGCATGAATTTACGCTCCAGATGCAGATAGGGGAAAATATCGTCTACCGGCAGCACCGGCACCGACTTCACCACCCCGACCAGCATCAGCGGCGCAGTTTCACCCGCCGCGCGCGCCACCGCCAGAATCAGGCCGGTCATCATCGCCGGCGCCGCCATCGGCAATACAATGTGCCATAAGGTTTCCGCTCGGCTGGCACCCAGCGCCAACGATCCCTGGCGCAAGGTCGCAGGAATGCGCGACAGCCCTTCCTCGGTCGCCACGATCACCACCGGCAGCGTCAGCAGCGCCAGCGTCAATGCGGCCCACAGCACGCCCGGCGTACCGAAGGTCGGGTTGGGCAGCGACTCGGGGTAAAACAGCTGGTCGAGGGTTCCGCCAATCAGATAGACAAAGAAGCCCAGTCCGAACACGCCATACACGATCGACGGCACGCCGGCCAGATTGACCACCGCGATGCGTATCAGCCGTGTCAGCAGGTTATTACCGGCGTACTCATGCAAATAGACCGCAGCAATCACCCCGAACGGCATCACCACCATCGACATCAAAATCACCATCAGCACGGTACCGACAATCGCCGGGAACACGCCCCCTTCGGTGTTAGCCTCGCGCGGACTGTCCATCAGGAATTTTCTGACCTGATCGCCCCAGTGCGTCACTTTTTGGCCGACGCTCATCGCGTTGGGATACCAGGCATCGCGTACCTGACTCAGCGCGATGGTATGCAGTTGCCCATGCATGTCACGCAACAGCAACGCGTCACGCTGCCGATCGCGATTCAGCCCCGACAGTTTTTCTGCCAACAGGCGGTATTGCCGCTGCAATTCCAACCGTTCGGCTTTGATCGACGCCTGAGCGCGCGCATCGAGCCGATCGTCACGCAGCAGGCGTTTTTCGCGCAGGCTCAGCGCGGCGAACTGCTCATTGATGCGCGCCATCGCGCGGAACTGGATATCGTGCGCCTGGCGCGACAGCGCCGCTATCTGCGGCAAACGCTGCTGCAACGCCTGAGCAAGATCGCGGCCGGTGAGCGGCTGCCCGTCTTCCAGCAGCCCGGCCAGATAACCGTACGCCGTACCGCTGCTGTTGCGTTCGAGCACCAGCAGATCACGCGGCGCGGTTTGACGGCGCACGTCGCTGGCCAGCAGGGTGCGGAAATCCTGCCCTTCGCTTTCCCGATTACCGACCTTGATCAGATAACGGGTGTAGCGTTGTGCATCGCCCGGCGGCGTCACGCCGGACTCCAGCAGTTGACGACGAGAAATGGTTTGCTGCTGATACAGTTCGCCAATCACCGTCACCGGCCCGGCCGCCGGCTGCTCAAGCTCGAACTGGTACACCGGACTGGGCCAGAAATAGCGCATCCCCTGCCCGGCCAGCAATAACAAAATGCCGATCAGCGCCAGCAGGCTGACGGTGACCGAGGCGGCAGTGAGCCAGACCCACGGCGAGCCGGATTTCAGCCAGTTTTTCATGGCGCCTCCTGATTCAGGGTATAGCGCTCACGCAGTCGCAGGCGAATGGCTTCAGCCAGCGTGTTGAAAATAAAAGTGAAAATAAACAATACCAACGCGGTGAGGAACAGCACCCGGTAATGGCTGCTGCCGGACACCGCCTCCGGCATTTCTATCGCGATATTGGCCGCCAGCGCGCGCAATCCCTGGAACAGGCTGCCGTCAACGATCGGCGTATTGCCGGTGGCCATCAGCACGATCATGGTTTCCCCCACCGCGCGGCCAAAGCCGATCATCAACGCCGAAAAGATGCCGGCGCTGGCGGACGGCAGCACCACGCGCGCCACCGTCTGCCACTGGGTAGCGCCCAGCGCCAGCGATCCCTGGCTGAGGGTGGCCGGCACGCTGAACAGTGCATCTTCCGCCAGCGAGAAGATAATCGGCACCAGCGCGAACCCCATCGCCACCCCCACCACCAGCGCGTTACGCTGATCGAAGTCATCCCCCAGCCAGACGTGCAGCGGCGCGTCAAACAGGCTGAGTTCCAGCCATGGCCCCACGGCAAAGGCGACCCACACCGTCAGCGCCACCACCGGCAGCAACAGCAGCAAATCGATGCCCGGCGCCAGTCGGCGTGCCCCCCAGCGGTGCCACGCCGCGCCGCACAGCAATACCGCCGCCGCCAACAGCAACGGCAATGCCAGCACCGCCAGCAAATGCTGTTCTATTACCGGCGCCAGCCAGATACCGGCCACCAGCCCAATCACCACCGTTGGCAATGCCCCCATTACCTCAATTGCCGGTTTTATCACCCTGCGCAGCGCTGCCGACATAAAATAGGCGGTATAAACAGCGCCAGCCAACGCCAGCGGCACCGCAAACAGCATGGCGTAAGCCGCGGCCTTGAAGGTGCCGAAAATCACCGGTATCAGGCCTGAATTTGGCCTGATAGCTGTCTTCACCGGAGGTGGATTGCCAGACAAACGCCGGCTGCGGATAGTTTTCATACCACATGCGTTGCCACAGCGAGCGCCAGGTCACGTCGGGATAGGCATTGTCCAGTGCGTAGCGCTGCCAGCCCTGCGCGGTTTCCAGCAGCAGCCCGTCGCCGCGCGGTGCAAACGCGGCATGTTGCACGCCAGCCGGCAGTTGCGCGCTCAACAGCGGCGACGCTTGCAAAGTGGAAAACAGCGCAAAGGCGCCGTCAGGTTGCAGGGTGGCAAACACCCGGCGATAGGGCTCACTGAGCAGCAGACTGTGCGGCACCGCGTGTGGCTGGAAGCGCTGTACCGGCGTCAGTTGCCAGCGTTGGTTTTTTTCCCACGTCGAACCATTCACGCAGTTGGCCATCGGCGGCGTGAACGATCAGCGCGCTGCCGCCAGGCAAGGCGCTGATGCGGTAAGGCCCTTGCCCACCAAGCCTGCGGGTTTCGCTCAGTTGCAGCCGATCGCCCTCGATCTGGTAGCGCGCCAGCCGATCGCCGCTCAACAGATACAGCTGGCGGCCGTCTGGGGTGATGATCAGTTGCTGCGCTGCGGCATCAAGCGGCAATTCACTCACCCTGGCGGCCTGTTCGGGGCCAAAGCGGCCCAATAGCAGCCGACGATCGTCAGTGACCGCCGCCAGCAGAAACTGGCCGGCAGGACGCACCGGGGTCAATGCCAACAGCGTCAGCGCGCGACCGCGACGATCCAGCACCTGCGGCCGCGCCCCCAGCGGCAACGCCCAGCGCGGCAGCGCTTGCTGCGTCGCGGCAAATTCGGCCTGCGTAATGATAAAACGGCCATCGGCCCCCGCCAGCGCAAAAGTATCCCGGGCACCAACCGCCTGCGCCAACAGCGCGGGCGCCTTCAGCAACCGTTGCTGCGCAATCGACGTGCCGGCAGGACGGTTGTCTGCCGAGGTCAACGCATAGAATTGCCCTGCGCCCTGCGTATCGATGCGATAACCGACGCGCTGCTGCACATCCATGCCCAGTGCCAGCGTCGGAGCGGAACGCTCGATCGCCATCGGCGGTGCCGCCTCGATCGACGCCGGCTTGAACAGCGGCAATACTGCATACAGCAGATAAACGAAGATCAGCATCAACGTCATCAGCACCAGCAACCCGCTGACGGTAACCGCTGCCTGTACGCCGCGATCGACACGCGCCCGCAGACGATCCCGAGGATGTTGATTTGCCGTAGTCTGTACCATGTGTCTCGCTGTCGTTTTGCTGGCTGGGCTTGCGCCGTAAGATAACCGGGCATCTTATGTCAGATTGGTGACGTTTGCATGACAAAGTTACCGTAAGGCAAGTCGGTAATCTAATGGACTTTATTGTCAATCTCTCGCAATAATGTTGTAGGACATTAGAGCGGCATCCGGCACAACTCATGCCCAGAACCCTAGAGGATGCCATTCAATTTTCCCCATGTTAAAGCGGAGTAATAATGGGTCAGGAAAAGCTCTACATCGAAAAAGAACTAAGCTGGTTATCCTTTAATGAGCGCGTATTGCAGGAAGCCGCAGATAAGAGCAATCCCCTGATTGAGCGCATGCGGTTTCTTGGCATTTACTCCAATAACCTTGACGAGTTTTATAAAGTCCGCTTTGCCGACTTGAAGCGGCGTATCCTGATCAGCGAAGAACAGGGCTCCGCCGGCGCATCACGCCATCTGCTGAAAAAAATCCAGGCAAAGGTGCTGAAAACCGATCAGGAGTTCGACAGCCTGTACAACGATCTGCTGTTGGAGATGGCACGTAATCAGATCTTCCTGATTAACGAGCGACAGGTTTCGGAAAATCAGCAAATCTGGCTGCGGCAGTATTTCAAACAGCACCTGCGCCAACACATTACGCCGATTCTGATTAACCATGACACCAATCTGGTGCAGTTTCTGAAGGATGACTACACCTATCTGGCGGTCGAAATCATCCGCGGGACGCGCATCGACTACGCGCTGCTGGAAATCCCGTCCGATAAGGTTCCGCGCTTTGTCAACCTGCCGCCGGAAGCGCCGCGCCGCCGCAAGCCAATGATCCTGCTGGATAACATTCTGCGCTACTGCCTGGATGATATCTTCAAGGGCTTTTTCGATTACGACGCGTTGAACGCCTATTCGATGAAGATGACGCGCGACGCCGAATACGATCTGGTAACCGAAATGGAATCCAGCCTGCTGGAACTGATGTCCTCCAGCCTGAAGCAGCGTCTGACCGCCGAACCGGTGCGTTTTGTCTATCAACGCGATATGCCAAACGAAATGGTCGAACTGCTGCGCGGCAAGCTCGGCATTTCCAACTACGACTCGGTGATCGCCGGCGGACGTTACCATAACTTCAAGGATTTCATCAGCTTTCCTAACGTCGGCAAAGCCAATCTGGTCAATCGACCACTGCCGCGGCTGCGCCATATCTGGTTTGACAACTTCCGCAACGGCTTTGATGCCATTCGGGAAAAGGACGTATTGCTGTACTACCCTTACCACACGTTCGAGCACGTGCTGGAACTGCTGCGTCAGGCTTCGTTCGACCCCAGCGTACTGGCGATAAAAATCAATATTTACCGTGTGGCGAAAGACTCGCGCATCATCGAATCGATGATCCATGCCGCGCACAACGGCAAGAAAGTCACGGTGGTGGTGGAATTGCAGGCACGCTTCGACGAAGAAGCCAATATTCATTGGGCAAAACGCCTGACCGAAGCCGGAGTTCACGTTATTTTCTCGGCGCCAGGCCTGAAGATCCACGCCAAGCTGTTCCTGATTTCCCGCCGCGAGGGCGATGCCATCGTGCGCTATGCGCACATCGGCACCGGTAACTTCAACGAGAAAACCGCGCGCATTTATACCGACTATTCGTTGTTGACCGCAGATGCGCGCATCACAACGAAGTGCGGCGAGTATTCAACTTTATTGAAAATCCGTACCGTCCGGTCAGCTTCGACAATCTGATGGTGTCGCCGCAAAACTCGCGCCGCATGCTGTACCAACTGATCGACAACGAAATCGCCAACGCGCAGGCCGGTGAGCCGGCCGGCATTATGCTGAAAATAAATAATCTGGTGGATAAAGGGCTGGTGGATCGGTTATATACCGCCTCTGGCGCCGGCGTGAAAATCCGCCTGCTGGTGCGTGGAATGTGTTCTCTGATTCCCAACCTGCCGGGAATCAGTGACAATATTCAGGTGATCAGTATCGTCGACCGCTATCTGGAACACGATCGCGTCTACGTTTTCGAAAACAAGGGTGACAAAAAAGTCTATCTGTCGTCTGCCGACTGGATGACCCGCAACATCGATTACCGTATCGAAGTGGCGGTTTCTCTGCTGGATCCGGCGCTCAAACAGCGGGTGCTGGATATTTTGGAGATCCTGTTCAGCGACACGGTCAAAGCCCGTTATATTGATAAAGAACTGAGCAATCAGTATGTGCCGCGCGGCAACCGCCGCAAGGTGCGCGCACAGATTGCCATTTACGAGTATTTAAACGCTCTGGAACAACCAGGACACTAGGCCAGTAACTATGCCGCTAAACAGCACCACAACTCATAAACCGCAGGAAATTGCTGCCATCGATCTTGGCTCGAACAGTTTCCACATGGTGATCGCCCGCGTTGTCAACGGCGCCTTGCAGGTGTTAGGCCGTTTGAAACAACGGGTTCACCTCGCCGATGGATTGGATGCCAACAATGTACTCAGTGAAGAGGCTATAGAACGTGGTCTGGCTTTGCCTGGCATTATTTGCCGAGCGGCTGCAAGGCTTTCCGGCGGATAACGTCACCATCGTCGGTACCCATACCCTGCGTCAGGCGGTCAACGCCGAAGCGTTTCTCAAACGCGCGGCGAAGGTCATCCCCTACCCGATTGAAATCATCTCCGGGCAGGAGGAAGCGCGCCTGATCTTTATGGGCGTCGAGCATACCCAACCGGAAAAAGGCCGCAAGCTGGTGGTCGACATCGGCGGCGGTTCAACCGAACTGGTGATCGGCGAAGATTTCGAACCGCTGCTGGCGGAAAGCCGCCGCATGGGCTGCGTCAGCTTCGCCCAGATGTTTTCCCGGGTGGTGAAATCAGCAAAACCAACTTCAAGCGTGCGCGCCTGGCCGCCGCGCAAAAGCTGGAAACCCTGGCCTGGCAGTATCGCATTCAGGGCTGGCAGTACGCACTGGGCGCATCGGGCACCATCAAGGCCGCGCATGAAGTGCTGGTAGAAATGGGCGAGAAAGACGGCCTGATCACCCCTGAACGGCTGGAAATGATGGTCGAGCAGGTGCTGCAGTTCAAAAATTTCAGCGCACTCAGCCTGCCGGGGCTGTCGGAGGATCGTCAATCGGTGTTTGTACCGGGTCTGGCTATTCTGTGCGGGGTGTTCGACGCGCTGGCGATCCGCGATCTGCGCCTGTCTGACGGCGCGCTGCGTGAAGGCGTGCTGTATGAGATGGAAGGCCGTTTCCGCCATCAGGACATCCGCAGCCGCACCGCCAAGAGCCTGGCCGATCACTATAATATCGATCGTGAACAGGCCAAGCGGGTGCTGGAAACCACCGAGCTGCTGTACGCACAGTGGATGGCGCAAAACAGCAAGCTGGTGCATCCGCAGCTGGAAGCCCTGCTGAAGTGGGCCGGCAATGCTGCACGAAGTCGGGCTGAGCATTAACCACAGCGGCATGCATCGCCACTCGGCGTATATTTTACAAAACTCCAACCTGCCGGGCTTTAATCAGGAGCAGCAATTATTGCTGGCGGCGCTGGTGCGCTTCCACCGCAAGGCGATCAAGCTGGATGACCTGCCACGCCTGAATCTGTTCAAAAAGAAACATTATCTGCCATTGATTCAGCTGCTGCGCTTGAGCACGCTGCTCAACAACCAGCGGCAGTCCACCACCACGCCGGAAACGCTGCGTTTGATCACCGACGACAATCACTGGACGCTGCGCTTCCCGACCGGCTATCTGGCGCAGAACAATCTGGTACAACTGGATTTTGAACGCGAACAGGCCTACTGGAACGACGTGGTTGGCTGGAAGCTGATGATAGAAGAAGAAGACGCGCAGAACGACGAACAACGTTCGGCATAACGCTTTACCGGCTTGCCTTCACATACCCCGAGGGCAAGCCGGGTAACATTGCGTGGTGCATAGCGCTCGCCCCCCGTTTCGTCTGTCGGCATCGGCTACCACTCCCTCACCTATCCCTGCTCACCGCCGGCCGCGCTTGGCACCTCACCCTGTGCATGATAGCGGCAATGAAAACCGGCCGTGGCCATGTGTCGCATAAAATAACGCTAAACGACGGTTAAACCATTCAGGAAACAAATAGACAAGTTTTACTCACCCGGCCTAAACTTGCAGTCATCGTGCGCAACACGCGGCTGCCAACGCCTTGAAAAGGAACCGATAACCTCAGGTGATCTATGAGAAAAAGAACCACCGGACAAATGACCAAGATCGTGTTATTTGTCAGTTTTATCATACTGATCGGCCGATTACTGTACGCCGCCGTGGTTGCCGTGCCGCATCACCAGGAGAAGCAAGCTGCCTCGCAACAGTACCATCAACAGCTGTAACCCCGCCTTCTGTTGTGCCTCTTAAAACTGACGCTCAGCGTCAGCATGTTCTATCTTGTTAAGGTCGTCATACGGGAATTGTGCGAGTAACGCGTTAAGGAATACCATGTCAGCCGCTACACATAACGTCAAAAAAGTCGCTGAACACCGTCAGCGCATTCTGTCTTTGCTGTTGAATAACAAAGAGTTGATCGATGGCATTCTTGGCCGTCCCGGCGACGGACAACCGCTCGACAAAAGCGAACGGCTCAACCAGACCGCAGAAATCACCCAGATTGTCGAAGACATGCACGCCGCCGATCTGGCGGACCTGCTGGAAGCGCTGCCGCAGGATGAACGACTAGCGCTGTGGCGGCTGGTGGGCAACACCAAGCGCGGCCAAACGCTGGTGGAAGTGGCCGAACCGGTGTGGGACAGCCTGATCGAAGAAATGAGCGACAAAGACCTGCTCAAGGCGATCAAGACGCTGGACGTCGATGAACAGGCCTATCTGGCGCAGTTCCTGCCGCGTAACCTGATGGGACGGCTGCTGACCTCGCTGGAACCGGATGAACGGGCGCAAGTGCGCGAAATGATGCACTACGGCAAAGAAACCGTCGGCTGGATGATGGACTTCGAGCTGATCACGGTGCGCGCCGACGTCACGCTGGGCGCGGTGCACCGCTTTCTTCGTCTGCGCAAAACCATTCCCGACGCGACCGATAAAATCTTCGTTACCGATCGCAAAAACACCTTGCTGGGTGAGCTGCCGCTGACCGCCGTGCTGCTCAACGATCCGGAAACGCCGGTATCCGAGGTGATGGACAGCGATCCCACCACCTTTCAGCCAGAGGACAAAGCCGAAGCGGCGGCTGGCGCATTTGAACGCTACGACCTGATCAGTGCGCCGGTGATCGACGCCAAAGGCAAGTTGATGGGACGTTTGACCATCGAAGAAATCGTCGACGTGGTCAATGAGGAAAGCGAAAGCAACCTGCGTCGTATGGGCGGCTTGAGTCCGGAAGAAGACGTGTTCGCTCCGGTTGGCAAAGCGGTAAAAACCCGCTGGGCCTGGTTGGCTATCAACCTGTGCACCGCCTTTATCGCCTCGCGCGTCATTGGCCTGTTCGAGCACACCATTTCCCAACTGGTGGCGCTGGCGGCGTTAATGCCGATCGTCGCCGGCATCGGTGGCAACACCGGCAACCAGACCATTACCATGATCGTGCGCGCCCTGGCGCTGCACCAGATTGAAGTCGGCAACATATCGCGACTGATGCTCAGGGAACTGGGCGTGGCGATAATCAACGGCGTGGTGTGGGGCGGCATCATGGGAGTGGTGACCTATCTGCTGTACGGCGACTGGGCGATGGGCGGCGTGATGACGCTGGCGATGATACTTAATCTACTGGTAGCGGCACTGATGGGCGTCGTCATTCCAATGACCATGCTCAAGCTCGGCCGCGATCCGGCAGTCGGCTCCAGCGTGCTGATCACCGCGCTGACCGATACCGGTGGGTTCTTTATCTTTCTTGGCCTTGCCACGCTTTTTCTGCTGTAGGCCAGCGCGGCCGGCGCGTTACTGGTCGCTTGCCGGCTGAGGCTGCCAGCGCTGATGGTGCCAGAGGTGCAGCGTGGCATAAGAACGCCACGGCCGCCAACGCTCGGCGTAGTGTTCCATCTGTCGCGGCGTCATACCGGGGAAACGCTGTTTGATCAGGTAATCGCCAGCCAAAAACACGTCCGGCCATGACCAGGCGCGCATCGCGATGTAATTCGCCGTCCAGCTGCCAATCCCCGGCAGCGCGGTCAACGCCTTGATGCCAGCATCGATATCCAGCACGTTATCCAGCGTCAACCGTTGTTCCTCTACCTCCCGGGCAATGGCAATCAACGCCGCGGCGCGTTTGAGCTGTACACCGAGTGGCCGCAGATCCTGCGGTTGCAGTTGCGCTACCTGCTGTGCCGTCGGGAACAGGTGAGTGATGCCGGCGTACGGCTGTTCAAGCGGCGTCCCCCAACGCTCGGCCATTCGCCCGGCAAAGCTGGCAGCCATCTTGACGCTGACCAGTTGGCCCAGCACCGCGCGCGTTGCCTGTTCGAAGCTGTTGACGCACCCGGGCAGCCGCAAACCGGGCGCGTCGGCCGCCAGCTCGCCCAGCGCATCGGCGATCAGGTCAGGTGCGGCATCCAGATCGAACAGCTGACGTACGCGCCGCAGCACCTCGGTGGTGACTCGGCTAAGCGACGGTGCAATCTCCACCCGCACCCGGTTGCGCACCGGCTCCGGCAGTACGCTGACCCAGCCGCGGTATTCCTCCCCACCCTGCTGCAACGCAATGGAACGGCAATACAGACCGTCCCGCAGGCTTTCCACGCCGATAACCGCACGCGCCTGCAAAAACTCCAGCATACGCGCCCAGTCGTACGGCGGGCGATAGCCCAGGTGAAACACCAGCCCGCTGGCAGCGGCGCGCGACTGTCTTGCGCTGCTTTCGCGCAGGGCAGACGGCACCAGGCGATAACGCTGTTTGAACAGCTCGTTAAAGCGCCGCAGGCTGCCGAAACCGGCGGCGAACGCCACTTCGCTCAGCGGCATACGGGTGTCCGCCAACAGCCGTTTGGCCTGCAACAGCCGATGCGACTGCGCATAATCAATCGGTGACGCACCGAAGCGTTCGGCAAATATCCGCCGCAGATGTCGATCGGAAATGCCCAGCCGCGCCGCCAACGCGTCACAACCGTGTTCGGAAAGATAGCCCTGCTCAATCAGTTGCACCGCCACCTGCGCGTAGCGGTTGCCCAGATCGATTAACGCCAGCCCCGGAGCCAGTTCAGGCCGACACTTCAGACAAGGGCGAAACCCTGCCAGTTCGGCCGCCGCCGCGCTGGGGTAAAAGCTGCAATTTTCAATTTTTGGCGTGCGGGCGCTGCACACCGGGCGGCAATAAATACCGGTTGAGGAAACGCCGACAAAAAATCGGCCGTCGAACTTGCGATCGCGCGCCTGCAGCGCGGCATAGAATGCCTGTTGATTACTCATGATTACGCTCAATGTCGGTTTTTTCATCATTATGCTGCTCGCGCTGCGCCCTGGCGTGCGGAATTCGGACATTAACCTGTGGCAAACAGTTAAGCATGCCAACTGCCACTGCGCTAAATTTTTAGCCGCTTGACGCGCTGCACGTTGCCCAGACGCCCGCTCTCGGGTAAAGTCGCCCCCCTTCATTGGCATGGGGAAAGACAATGTTTATTGGTTTTGATTATGGAACAGCAAACTGTTCCGTGGCGGTCATGGGCGACAATGGCCCTCAGTTGCTGGCGCTGGAAAACAACGAACCGTATCTGCCGTCAATGCTGTGCGCGCCAACGCGCGAAGCGGTCAGCGAGTGTCTGCACCGCCATTGGCAGGTGCCGACCGGCAGCGACGAAAACCAGCAGTTGCTGCGGCGCGCCATCAGCTTTAACCGCGAGGAAGACATTCCGGTGAATGCCGACAGCGTGCTGTTCGGCCTGCAAGCGCTGGCGCATTACGTCGAAGATCCGCAAGAGGTGTACTTCGTTCGCTCGCCAAAATCCTTCCTTGGAGCCAACGGCCTGAAAGCACAGCAGATCGCGCTGTTTGAAGATCTGGTGTGCGCCATGATGTTCCACATCAAGCGCCAGGCCGAAGGAGCGTTGCAGCAGCAGATCGATCAGGCGGTGATTGGCCGCCCGATTAACTTCCAGGGCACCGGCGGCGACGAGGCCAACCATCAGGCACAGGGTATTCTGCAACGCGCCGCCCAGCGCGCCGGCTTTAAAGACATCGAATTCCAGTTCGAGCCGGTAGCCGCCGGGCTGGATTTTGAAGCCACGCTGAGCGAAGAAAAAACCGTTCTGGTGGTGGACATCGGCGGCGGTACCACCGACTGTTCGGTGTTGCTGATGGGGCCGCAATGGCGCGATCGCGCCGACCGCCAGCAAAGCCTGCTGGGTCACAGCGGCTGCCGCGTTGGCGGTAACGATCTGGATATCATGCTGGCGTTCAAACAGTTGATGCCGCTGTTCGGCATGGGCGGCGAAACCGAGAAAGGCATCGCGCTGCCGGCGTTGCCTTACTGGAACGCGGTTGCTACCAACGACGTGCCGGCGCAGAACGATTTTTATGGCAGCGCCAATGCCCGTCTGTTGCGCGATCTGATCCGCGACGCCGCCGAGCCGGAGAAGGTTCAACGCCTGCTGAAGGTCTATCAGCAGCGCCTGAGCTACCGATTGGTGCGGGCGGCAGAAGAAAGCAAAATTGCCCTGTCCGCTCAGGACAGTACCCAGGTGCCGCTGGCATTTGTGCAGCCCGATCTGGCCGAAACCATCGGTCAAGGTCAGTTGGCCGAGGCAATTTCGCAGCCACTGCAACGGATCCAGGAACAGGTGACTGCAGCATTGGCCACCAGCCAAAGCACGCCACAGGTGATTTATCTCACCGGCGGTAGTGCACGTTCGCCGCTGCTGCGCACCGCACTACAGCAACAGTTGCCAGGCATTCCGATCGTCGGCGGTAACGACTTCGGCTCGGTCACCGCCGGACTGGCGCGCTGGGCACAAACGCTGTTTCGCTAGCTCGTCATTCGCTACACTCTACCGGGCGCGGCCACCACGCCGCGCCTTTTCCGAGGAAGCGCCATGTCCATCGACACCCTTGATACCGCGCGCCTGCACCTGCGCGCCTGGCAGGACAGCGATCTGAGCGCCTTCGCCGCGCTTAATGCCGATCCACGCGTCATGCACTATTTCCCCTCGACACTCAGCGCCGCTGCCAGCCACCGTCAGGCGGCCACCCTGCGCCATGTTATGCAACGGGTCGGTTGGGGGTTATGGGCCGTGGAGCTCAAAGCGGTTACGCCGTTTATCGGCGTTGTCGGCCTCAATCCGATAGGCGACGATCTGCCCATCGCACCTGGCGTGGAAATCGGCTGGCGCCTGGCGGCGAATTATTGGCATCAGGGCTATGCCAGCGAAGCTGCCCGTGCCGTGCTGGCCTATGCGTTCCAGCGCTTGTCATTGCCGGAAGTGGTGTCATTTACCGCCGTCATCAACCAGCCCTCACGGCGGCTGATGGCGCGCATCGGCATGCATTACCACGGTGAGCGCTTTGCCCATCCGCGCCTGCCGGCAGGCCACCCGTTACGCGATCATGTGGTGTATCGTCTGACGCGGCAACAATGGCAGGAGCAAACATGCTGATTATCTTTTTCGGCTTGCCGGGCACGCTGGCACGCCCGCCTGACGCCAGGTGATTAATACAGCGTATCGCGCAGCCGCTGCGGCAACTCGGCGTCATACTGCTCGCCGTCAAAACTGCTTTTGCTGATTTCGGCCAGCAGAGTACCCGTACTGGGCAGCGACTGGCGCGGGATCTGCGTCGACGCATCCCACAGGCCGGAACGCAGAATCGCCCGGCCACACTGAAAGAATACCGCCTCCACCGTGATACGCAGTACCGAGCGCGGCAACATGTTGCGATGGGCAAAGCGTTGCAATAGCGTCGGGGCGATCACAATCTCCGCCCGGCCGTTGATACGCAGCGTTTCATTCACCCCGGGAATCAACAGCAGCAGGGCAACGCGATTGTCATGCAGAATATTGCGCATGCTGTCGATGCGGTTGTTGCCGCGTCGGTCAGGCAGCAACAGCGTTTTTTTATCCTCGATATGCAGGAAACCGGCCGGATCGCCACGCGGCGACACATCCATCCCGTCCGGGCCAACGCTCGCCAGCGCGGCAAATGTCGCGGCCTCGATAAAAGGGCGATAAGCCGGGTGAAGGTAACTGACTTCCTTGAACACCGAAGGGGCGGCCGGTTGGCCGTAAATTTGCTCAAGCGTGGCTAAATCATTAACAGTCTCGTTGCACATTGCTGCTCCCTGAATGAATCATCTAGACCCATTCAGGATAGAGCAAAATCCTGCCAAAGGAGAGCACGGCGCGGCTATGCGGCACTGGCCTGCTGCAACCGCTGCATATCCTGCGCGTCGAGTTGCACGCGGGTCGCGCCCACCAGCTCATCAAGCTGTTGCAACGAGGTGGCGCTGACAATCGGAGCAGTAATGCTCGGCCGCGCCATCAGCCAGGCCAGGGCAATCTGCGCCGGCGTACTGCGGTGCTTTTCCGCCGTCTGATCCAGCACGGCAAGAATGCGAAACCCGCGTGGATTCAAGTAACGTGCAGCCACCGTATCGCCACGCTGGCTTTTGCCGACGTCGGCTGTGCTACGGTATTTGCCGCTCAGGAAACCGCTGGCCAGCGAGAAGAAGTTGATCACGCCCAGTTGCCGTTTGACCGCCACGCCCTCAAGCGCCTGTTCATAACCCTGGCGGGCGTAGAGATTATATTCCGGCTGTAGCGTTTCATAGCGCGCCAGTCCGAGCCGTTCACTGACGTTCAGCGCTTCCTCCAGCCGTTCGGCCTGATAATTGGAGGCGCCGATAGCCCGCACCTTACCGGCCTTGATCAGGGCATCAAACGCCGACAGCGTTTCCGCCAGCGGCGTATCGCGATCGTCGTCATGGGACTGATACAGATCGATATACTCGGTTTGCAGGCGGCGCAGCGAATCTTCTACCGCCCGTTGGATATAGCGTGGCGCCAGCCCCTGTCGGCCTTCCCCCATCGGTTTGCCCACTTTGGTGGCGATAATCACCTGGTCGCGTTTGCCGCTTTTCTTCAGCCATTCGCCGATGACGGTTTCTGACTCGCCCCCTTGATTGCCCGGCGCCCAAGAGGAATAAACGTCGGCGGTATCAATAAAATTAAGCTGATGATCCAGTAACGCATCAAGTAGACGAAAGGACATGGCGCGATCCGCCGTCCAGCCAAACACATTGCCGCCAAAGGTCAGCGGTGGAACCTGAATATCGGTGGTTCCCAATTGCCGTTTACGCATTACTAACTCCTCCAGGCAGAACAGATAGGCTCAACCAGCCAGATGCGTCGCACCTGGCACGCGATAAAAGCTGCGCTAACAGACAAGATTAGTCTGGAAAACGATAAATCCCCGAACTCTTCATGGAAAACTGACGATTCCTCCATTTTTCCTTCATTTTTATCAAGTCTCCGGCCGCTAAACTAGTATCCTATAGAAAGACCGCTTTTCGGCAATCAATGCCCGTCAGTACGCCTGCCTTTGGAGAGAATTTTCACCGTCATGAATGCAAACCCCACACGTCGTTCCTGGATACTGCGCCTGCTGGCGCTGATTCTGGTGATTGTTGCTGCCGTTATGCTGTGGCGCCATTTCTCTGCGACGCAGCCCGAAGCGATGCCAAGCGCCCGCCAGGCCGCCGCCGGCAAGGATGCTCGCGCAACGCCTGCCGCCGGTAGGCGCGGTATGCCGATGTCGCCGGTGCAGGCAGCCACCGCCAGCCAACAGACGGTGCCGCGCTATCTGTCCGGGTTGGGCACCGCTACCGCCGCCAATACCGTTACCGTCACCAGCCGCGTCGACGGTCAACTGATGGCGCTGCATTTTACCGAGGGACAACAGGTCAAAGCCGGGGATCTGCTGGCGGAAATCGATCCGCGGCCGTTCAACGTCCAGCTCACCCAGGCGCAGGGACAATTGGCGAAGGATCAGGCAACGCTGGCTAATGCCCGGCAGGATTTGGCACGTTATCAGCAACTGGTGAAAACCAACCTGATTTCGCGTCAGGAACTCGACGCGCAGCAAGCGCTGGTGCGCCAGACCGAAGGGGCCATCAAGGCCGATCAGGGCGCGGTCGATAGCGCCAAACTGCAAATCACCTACAGCCGCATCACCGCGCCGATTGACGGGCGCGTCGGTCTGAAGCTGGTGGACGTCGGCAACTATATCAGCAGCGGCAGCACCACCGGGCTGGTGGTGATCACCCAGACGCAGCCGATCGACGTGGTATTTACCCTGCCGGAGGGCAATATCGCCGATCTGGTCAAGGCGCAAAAAGCCGGCCCGGTCGCGGTTGAAGCCTGGGATCGCACCAATCAGCAACGGCTCGCCACCGGCGCACTGCTGAGTCTGGATAACCAGATTGATACCGCCACCGGCACCATCAAACTCAAAGCGCGTTTTGACAATCAGGATGACGCGCTGTTTCCCAATCAGTTCGTCAACGCACGGCTGAAGGTCGACACCCTGCACAACGCGGTAGTGATCCCGACCGCCGCATTGCAAATGGGCAACGAAGGCAACTTTGTCTGGACGCTGAGCGACGATAACCGCGTCAGCAAGCACCTGGTGACCGCCGGGGTGCAGGACAGCCAGCAGGTGGTGATCAGCGCCGGGCTGAGCGCCGGCGACCGGGTGGTAACCGACGGTATCGATCGCCTGACCGAAGGCGCACAGGTTGAAGTGCTGACGCCGCAGGAAACCCCGGCGGCCACCAAACCGCGCCAGCAACCGCACGTTCAAGGGAAATCCTGATGCACGCCACACCGCCGAACGCCGGTGGCGGACCATCCCGCCTGTTTATTCTGCGCCCGGTAGCCACCACGCTGCTGATGCTGGCCATTCTGCTGGCCGGTATTATCGGCTATCGCGCATTGCCGGTTTCCGCGCTGCCGGAAGTGGACTACCCAACCATTCAGGTGGTTACGCTGTACCCCGGCGCCAGCCCGGACGTGGTGACCTCGGCCATCACCGCTCCGCTGGAACGCCAGTTCGGCCAGATGTCCGGCCTGAAGCAAATGTCATCGCAAAGCTCCGGCGGCGCGTCGGTGGTTACGCTGCAGTTTCAACTGGAACTGCCGCTCGACGTTGCCGAGCAGGAAGTGCAGGCGGCGATAAACTCCGCCACCAATCTGCTGCCGAGCGACCTGCCCTACCCGCCGATCTACAGTAAGGTCAACCCTGCCGATCCGCCGATCATGACGCTGGCGGTCACCTCCAGCGCCATGCCAATGACCCAGGTGGAAGACATGGTGGAAACCCGCGTCGCGCAGAAAATCTCACAGGTGAACGGCGTCGGTCTGGTCACGCTGTCCGGTGGCCAACGTCCGGCGGTACGGGTCAAGCTAAACGCCGCGGCGGTTGCCGCCTACGGCCTGGACAGCGAAACGGTGCGCAGCGCCATCAGCAACGCCAACGTCAATTCCGCCAAGGGCAGCCTCGATGGCCCTACCCGTTCGGTCACGCTGTCCGCCAACGATCAGATGAAGTCGGCCGAAGACTATCGTCAGCTGATCATCGCCTATCAGAACGGCGCGGCAATCCGCCTGCAGGACATCGCTACCATTGAGCAGGGTGCGGAAAACACCCGTCTGGCGGCCTGGGCCAACAAACAACAGGCGATCGTGCTCAATATTCAGCGCCAGCCGGGGGTGAACGTGATCGCCACCGCCGACGGCATTCGCGACATGCTGCCGGTGCTGGTCAAGAGTCTGCCGAAGTCGGTTGACGTCAAGGTGCTGACCGACCGCACCACCACCATTCGCGCCTCGGTCAACGACGTGCAGTTTGAACTGCTGCTGGCGATTGCGCTGGTGGTGATGGTGATTTACGTCTTTCTGCGCAACGTACCCGCGACCATTATTCCAAGCGTAGCGGTACCGCTGTCACTGGTCGGCACCTTTGCCGCCATGTATTTCCTCGATTTTTCGATCAACAACCTGACGCTGATGGCGCTGACCATCGCCACCGGCTTCGTGGTCGACGACGCCATCGTGGTGATCGAAAACATCTCGCGCTACATCGAAAAGGGCGAAAAGCCGCTGGATGCGGCGCTGAAAGGCGCTGGCGAAATCGGCTTTACCATTATCTCGCTGACCTTCTCGCTGGTGGCGGTGCTGATCCCGTTACTGTTTATGGGCGATATCGTCGGCCGGCTGTTCCGCGAGTTCGCCGTGACGCTGGCGGTGGCGATCCTGATTTCCGCCGTGGTGTCGCTGACGCTGACGCCAATGATGTGCGCGCGCATGCTCAGCCATGAATCGCTGCGCCGGCAAAACCGTTTTTCGCGTGCGTCCGAGCGCTTCTTCGACCGGGTGATCGCCCGCTACGCGGTCTGGCTGAAGGTGGTGCTCAATCACCCGTGGCTGACGCTCGGCGTGGCGCTGGGCACGCTGGCGCTGACGGTGCTGCTGTATCTGCTGATCCCCAAGGGCTTCTTCCCGGTACAGGACAACGGCATCATTCAGGGCACGCTGGAAGCGCCACAAAGCGTGTCGTTCAGCAATATGGCCGAACGTCAACAGCAGGTGGCCGCGGAAATCCTGCGCGATCCGGCGGTGGCTAGCCTGACCTCATTCGTCGGTGTCGACGGCAGCAACGCCACCCTCAACAGCGGCCGGCTGCAGATCAACCTGAAGCCGCTCGATGAACGCAGCGATCGCATTCCGGCGGTGATCGCCCGCCTGCAACGGCAAACCGCGCATTTCCCCGGTATGAAACTGTATTTGCAGCCGGTGCAGGATTTGACCATTGATACCCAGGTCAGCCGCACCCAATATCAATTTACCTTACAGGCGATGTCGCTGGATGAGCTGAGTCTGTGGGTGCCGAAACTGCTGGCGGTGCTGAAACAGACGCCACAGTTGGCCGAGGTGACCAGCAACTGGCTCGATCAGGGGCTGGTGGCCTACGTCAATGTCGATCGCGACTCAGCCTCGCGCCTCGGCATCAGCATGAACGACATCGACAACGCGCTGTATAACGCCTTTGGTCAACGGCTGATATCCACCATTTATACCCAGGCCAACCAGTACCGCGTGGTGCTGGAGCACGACGTCAGCCAGACACCTGGGCTGACGGCACTCAACGATATCCGCCTGACCAGCAGCAACGGCACCATTGTGCCGCTCAGCGCCATGGCCAAAATAGAACAGCGCTTTGGTCCACTGTCGGTCAACCACCTTGACCAGTTCCCGTCGGCAACGGTGTCGTTCAATGTGACGGACGGCTATTCGCTGGGCGAAGCGGTGGACGCCATCACCCAGGCGGAACAGCAACTCAATCTGCCCACTGACATCACCACCCAGTTCCAGGGAGCCACGCTGGCATTCCAGGCGGCGCTTGGCAGCACCCTGTGGCTGATCCTGGCGGCAATTGTCGCGATGTATATCGTGCTCGGCGTGTTGTACGAAAGCTTTATCCACCCGGTGACCATTCTGTCCACCTTGCCGACCGCCGGCGTCGGCGCGCTGTTGGCATTGATGGCGGCGGGCAGCGAGCTGGATGTGATTGCCATTATCGGCATCATTTTGCTGATTGGCATCGTCAAGAAAAACGCCATCATGATGATCGACTTTGCGCTGGCCGCCGAACGTGAACAGGGCATGACGCCATACGACGCGATTTATCAGGCCTGTCTGCTGCGTTTCAGGCCCATATTGATGACCACGCTGGCGGCGCTGCTTGGCGCACTGCCGCTGATGCTCAGCACCGGCGTCGGCGCCGAACTACGCCATCCGCTGGGGGTGTGCATGGTGGGCGGTCTGGTGATGAGCCAGATCCTGACGCTGTTCACCACGCCGGTAATTTACCTGCTGTTTGACAAACTGGCGCGTAATACTCGCCGTCAGCCGGATCCGCAGGAGCTGCCGTGAAATTCTTCGCCCTGTTCATCTATCGGCCAGTGGCCACCACCCTGCTGACCCTGGCGATTGCCATCGCCGGGGTGATGGGGTTCCGGCTATTGCCGGTCTCGCCGCTGCCGCAGGTGGATTTCCCGGTGATCGTCATCAGCGCCTCGCTGCCCGGCGCGTCGCCGGAAACCATGGCGTCATCGGTGGCGACGCCGCTGGAGCGCGCGCTAGGCCGCATTGCCGGCGTCAACGAAATGACCTCAATGAGTTCGCTGGGCAGCACGCGGGTCATTTTGCAGTTCGATCTGGATCGCGATATCAACGGCGCAGCACGCGACGTGCAGGCGGCCATCAACGCCGCGCAAAGCCTGCTGCCAACCGGTATGCCCAATCGTCCCAGCTACCGAAAGGTGAACCCGTCAGACGCACCGATCATGATCCTGACGCTGACCTCGGATACCTATAACCAGGGGCAGCTGTATGATTTCGCCTCGACCCAGCTGGCACAAAAAATCGCCCAGACCGAAGGCGTCGGCGACGTGTCGGTGGGCGGCAGTTCGCTGCCGGCAGTCCGGGTAGAACTCAACCCGGGTGCGTTGTTCAATCAGGGGATCTCACTCGACGGCGTACGGCAGGCCATCAGCAACGCCAACGTTCGCCGGCCGCAGGGGGCGGTGGAAAACCAGCAGCAGCGCTGGCAGTTACAGACCAACGACGAGTTGAAAACCGCCGCCGACTACCAGCCTCTGATCGTGCATTACAACAATGGTTCGGCGGTGCGGCTCGGCGACGTTGCCGAGGTCAAGGACGCGGTGCAGGACGTGCGCAACGCCGGGATGACCAACGCCGAACCGGCGATCATTCTGACCGTCAGCCGCGCGCCGGATGCCAACATCATTGAAACCGTCGATCGCATCCGCGCCGAACTGCCGACCTTGCAGGAAACCATCCCCGCCTCGATCCATCTGAACATCGCACAGGATCGCTCCCCCACCATCCGCGCCTCGCTGGCAGAAGTCGAACAGTCGTTGGCAATCGCCATTGGGTTGGTGATTCTGGTGGTGTTCATCTTTCTGCGTTCCGGTCGTGCCACGCTGATCCCGGCGGTGGCGGTACCGGTTTCACTGATCGGTTCGTTCGCCGCCATGTATCTGTGCGGGTTCAGTCTGAACAATCTGTCGCTGATGGCGCTCACCGTTGCCACCGGCTTTGTGGTGGATGACGCCATCGTGGTGCTGGAAAATATTTCACGCCACGTCGAAGCCGGCATCAAACCGTTGAACGCCGCGCTGCGAGGGGTGCGCGAAGTCGGTTTTACCGTGCTCTCGATGAGCGTGTCGCTGGTGGCGGTATTTATCCCGCTGTTGTTGATGAGCGGATTGCCCGGCCGCCTGTTCCGCGAATTTGCCGTCACGCTGTCGGTTTCCATCGGCCTGTCGCTGATCGTTTCGCTGACGCTGACGCCGATGATGTGCGCCTATCTGCTGCGCCACCAGCCGGCACGCGCCCAGCGCCGCAGCCGTGGATTCGGCCGATTGCTGGTGGGATTGCAGCAGGGCTATGGGCGTTCTCTCAACTGGGTGCTGGGTCATTCACGCTGGGTTTTGGCGGTGTTCCTCGCCACCATCGCCCTTAATGTATGGCTGTATGTCAGCATTCCGAAAACCTTCTTCCCCGAGCAGGACACCGGCCGCCTGATGGGGTTTATTCAGGCGGATCAGAGCATTTCGTTCCAGGCGATGCGCGGCAAACTGGAAGACTTTATGAAAATCGTGCGTGAAGATCCTGACGTCGACAACGTGACCGGTTTCACCGGCGGTTCACGCACCAATGCCGGTTCGATGTTCATTTCGCTCAAGCCGTTATCCGAACGCCGCGCAAACGCGCAGCAGGTCATCGCCCGACTGCGTGCCAAGCTGGCGCAAGAGCCAGGAGCCAGCCTGTTCCTGATGGCGGTGCAGGATATTCGCGTCGGTGGGCGGCAGTCGAACGCCAGCTATCAATACACTCTGCTGGCCGACGACCTGGGTGCGCTGCGCGAATGGGAGCCGAAGATCCGCACCGCGCTGGCTGCCTTGCCGCAACTGGCGGACGTCAACTCCGATCAGCAGGACAAGGGGTCGGAAATGGATCTGGTGTATGACCGCGAAACCATGGCGCGGCTGGGCATTTCCGTGTCCGATGCCAATAACCTGCTGAACAATGCCTTTGGTCAACGCCAGGTTTCGACCATCTATCAGCCGCTCAATCAGTACAAGGTGGTGATGGAAGTGGCGCCGCCCTACACCCAGGACGTCAGTGCGCTGGAAAAAATGTTCGTGATCAATAACGACGGCAAGGCGATCCCGCTGTCGTATTTCGCTCACTGGCAACCGGCCAACGCGCCGTTGTCGGTCAACCATCAGGGCCTGTCGGCGGCTTCGACCATTTCGTTTAACCTGCCGGACGGCGGCAGCCTGTCGGACGCCACCGCGGCCATCGAACGCACCATGACTGCGCTCGGCGTGCCGAGTACGGTACGTGGCGCATTTGCCGGCACCGCGCAGGTATTCCAGGAAACGCTGCAATCCCAACTGTTGCTGATCATCGCCGCCATCGCCACGGTGTATATCGTGCTTGGCATACTGTACGAGAGCTATATCCACCCGCTGACCATTCTGTCCACCCTGCCCTCCGCCGGGGTCGGTGCCCTGTTGGCGCTGGAATTGTTCGATGCCTCGTTTAGCCTGATTGCGTTGATCGGTATTATGCTGTTAATAGGCATCGTGAAGAAAAACGCCATCATGATGGTCGACTTCGCGCTGGATGCGCAGCGCAACGGCGGCATCAACGCACGCGAGGCGATTTTCCAGGCCAGCCTGCTGCGCTTTCGGCCGATCATGATGACCACGCTGGCCGCGCTGTTTGGCGCGCTGCCGCTGGTGCTGACCAGCGGCGACGGCGCCGAGCTCCGTCAGCCACTGGGGATTACCATTGCCGGCGGGCTGTTGATGAGCCAGTTGCTGACGCTATACACCACGCCGGTGATTTACCTGTATTTCGACCGGCTGCAAATGCGTTTTCGCCGCGGAAAAAAATTGCAACCATTGCCTGAATAACCGATAAGGCGGGCGGCGTCTGATTCGGCCCCGCCCCGCCATTGATCCGCGGCGTGTCAGACCAGAGGAGGAGAGCAAGGTTCGTGAAACAGCAACCCGCATCCGTACAATGGCAACTGTGGATCGTCGCATTTGGTTTTTTCATGCAAACCCTCGACACCACCATCGTCAATACCGCGTTACCGTCCATGGCCGTCAGCCTGGGGGAAAGCCCGCTGCGCATGCAATCGGTGATAGTTTCCTACGTGCTGACGGTAGCGGTGATGCTGCCGGCCAGCGGCTGGCTGGCGGATAAGGTCGGCGTAAAGTGGATATTTTTCAGCGCCATCGTGTTGTTTACCCTCGGCTCACTGCTGTGCGCCCGAGCGGAAACGCTGAACCAGCTGATTGCCTGGCGCGTGGTACAGGGCATCGGCGGCGCCATGATGGTGCCGGTCGGCCGCCTGACGGTGATGAAAATCGTACCGCGCGACCAGTATATGGCGGCAATGACCTTCGTTACCCTGCCCGGGCAGATTGGCCGCTGATGGGGCCGGCGCTCGGCGGCTTTCTGGTGGAGTACGCCAGCTGGCACTGGATTTTCCTGATCAACATTCCGGTCGGCATTGCCGGCGCCATCGCCACGCTGATGCTGATGCCCAACTACCGCATGCAGACCCGGCGCTTCGACATCAGCGGCTTTATCATGCTGGCCATCGGTATGGCGGCGTTGACGCTGGCGCTCGACGGTCATAAGGGCATGGGGCTGTCGGCGGCCGCCATTGCTGGCCTGGTGGCGCTGGGTGCCGCCGCGCTGGCGGGCTACTGGTGGTATGCCCGCGGCAATTCACGGGCGCTGTTTTCGCTGTCGCTGTTGGCTACCGAAACCTATAAAGTAGGCCTGTTCGGCAGCCTGCTGGGGCGGATTGGCAGCGGGATGTTACCGTTCATGACTCCGCTGTTCCTGCAGGTCGGCATGGGGTTTTCGCCGTTCCACGCCGGTTTGATGATGATCCCGATGATCCTTGGCAGTATGGGCATGAAACGCATCGTGGTGCAGGTGGTCAACCGTTTCGGCTATCGCAACGTGCTGGTGTATGCCACCCTGTTGCTGGCGCTGGTCACCGTGCTTTTCCTGCTGGTGGCGATGCTGGGCTGGCTGTATCTGCTGCCGGTGGTACTGGTGTTCCAGGGGCATGATCAACTCGCTGCGTTTTTCAGCGATGAATACGCTGACGCTGAAAGACCTGCCGGATCGCCTCGCCAGCAGCGGCAACAGCCTGCTGTCGATGGTGATGCAGCTTTCCATGAGCATTGGCGTTAGCATCGCCGGTATTTTAATCGGCAGCTTTGCCCACCATCAGGTGGTGGCCGACAGCCCGGCGATCCACAATGCCTTCATTTACAGTTACCTGTGCATGGCGCTGATCATTGCACTGCCGGCGCTGGCCTTTGCCCGCGTTCCGGTCATCAACATCACCAACCGCACATTGACCAAAGGGCCGGGTAACAGCTCAACGAGGACTTAATGAGAATAGGCATTACCGCAAAGCTGTTTTTAGCCATCTTCGCCACCTGCATGCTGGTGTTGATCACCATGCATTGGGGTGTGCGTCTCAGCTTCGAGCGTGGCTTTATCGATTACATCAAGCACAGCAACGAACAGCGTATCGCCATGCTCAGCGATGCGCTGGAAGATCAATACAGCCGCCACGGCAACTGGCAGTTTCTGCGCAACAACGATCAGGTGGTCTACCAGATCATGCGTTCGTTCGAACAGAACAGCGACAGCAGCCACAACCTGCCGCCCAAAGGCTGGCGCACCCAGTTCTGGGTGGTTGACAGTCAGTACAACCGGCTGGTCGGCCACGCTGGCCACATTCCCCAGGAAGGCACCCGCCAGCCGATTCGCTACAACAATGAAATTGTCGGCTGGGTGATCGCCACCCCACCGGAACGCCTGACCCGCAACGCCGACATCAACTTCGACCGTCAGCAGCGGCGTACCAGTTGGTGGATTGTCGCGCTGTCCACCCTGCTGGCGGCGGCGGTCACGCTATTGATGTCGCGCGGCCTGCTGGCGCCGGTGAAGCGGCTGGTCGCCGGCACCCACCGGCTGGCAGCAGGCGATTTCAGCGCGCGGGTGGCGGTCAGCAGCCAGGACGAACTGGGTCGCCTGGCGCTGGACTTTAACCAGCTCGCCACCTCGCTGGAAAAAAACGAACAGATGCGCCGCGCGTTTATGGCCGACGTGTCGCATGAACTGCGCACCCCGCTGGCGGTACTGCGCGGCGAGCTGGAGGCGTTGCAAGATGGCGTGCGCCAGCCGACGCCGGCGTCGCTCAGTTCATTGCAGGCCGAAGTGTCCACCCTGACCAAACTGGTTGACGATCTGCATCAGCTGTCGCTGTCGGATCTCGGCGCGCTGGCCTACCGTAAATCCCAGGTCGACTGCGTGCATCTGCTGCAAATCGCCGTTGCGGTATTTCGCGAACGTTTCCATGCCAAGGGCCTGCAGATCGTCACCCGTCTGCCGGAGCGCGCATTGCTGTTCGGCGATCCGGACCGTCTCAATCAACTGTTCAACAACCTGCTGGAAAACAGCCTGCGCTATACCGACGCCGGCGGCACGCTGGAGATCGGCATCGAAACGCACGCCAGCAGGGCTGGTTATCTATTGGCAGGACAGCGCCCCCGGCGTCAACGACGAGCAACTGTCGCGCATCTTTGAGCGTTTTTATCGCACCGAGGCTTCGCGCAACCGCGCCAGCGGCGGCTCGGGTCTTGGTCTTTCCATCAGCCAGAACATCGTCGAAGCGCACGGCGGCCACATCCGTGCGCAGCACTCGCCTTTGGGCGGCGTGCGCATTACGGTAGAATTCCCTGACCCAATTTCGTCCGTGAAGAACAAGGCGCCCTAATGGAAACGCAAAATCAGCCATTGCAGATCATGATTGTTGAAGATGAGCCCAAGCTGGGCCAATTGCTGGTGGACTATCTCCAGGCTGCCGGCTACGCCACCCGCTGGCTAACCAACGGCAGTGAGGTCGTTGCCGCAGTGCATCAGCAGCCGCCGGCGTTGATCCTGCTGGATTTGATGCTGCCGGGCAGCGACGGTCTGTCGGTCTGTCGCGAACTGCGCCGCTTTACCGAACTGCCGATCGTGATGGTCACGGCAAAAATCGAAGAGATCGATCGGCTGCTGGGGCTGGAAATCGGCGCGGATGACTATATTTGCAAGCCCTACAGTCCGCGTGAAGTGGTCGCGCGGGTAAAAACCATACTGCGCCGCTGCTATCGACCAGCGGAATCCCAGCAGGAAGATGCGCTGCTGCACATCGACGAGCCGCGTTTTCAGGCCAGTTATCAAGGCCAGGTGCTGGATCTCACGCCGGCGGAATTTCGCCTGCTGAAAACCCTCGCCAGCCAGCCTGGCAACGTATTTTCACGCGAGCAACTGCTGAACAACCTGTATGACGATTATCGCGTGGTCACCGACCGTACTATCGATAGCCATATCAAGAACCTGCGCCGCAAGCTGGAAGCGCTCGACGGCGAAAAGGCGTTTATCCGTTCGGTATATGGCGTCGGTTACCGTTGGGAGGCGGAAGCGTGCCGGCTGGTCAATCCTCTCTGAGCCACCGCGTGGTTAGCTTCCTGTGCGTTGTCGCCACTGCAAAGTGAAAATTTCCGGCGGCCGCAAATATTTCGGCGTTTTTTTACGCTACGCTAATTAGGTCTGTTTGCACAGTCGCCCAAAATTCAAGGGATTGACTACACTTACTGCAATTATCGACCCAACAGGAGAAGGACCCATGGCAACCGGCCACTATGAGTTGAAAAAGTCGTCCAACGGACAGTACCACTTCACCTTGAAAGCCAGTAATGGCGAGATCATTCTTTCCAGCGAAATGTACGCCAGCAAGGCTTCGGCGGAGAACGGTATTGCTTCGGTGCAAACCAATTCCCCCAACGAAGCGCAATACGAAACCAAGGTCAGCAGCAGCGACAAACCGTATTTCGTGCTGAAAGCCAAAAACCATCAGATCATCGGCGTCAGCCAGATGTACAGCTCGGATGCCAGCGCCAAAAGCGGTATCCAGTCGGTGATCAAGAACGGCCCGACAACCGACGTGCGCGATCTGAGCGCCTGAGGTTTTTTACGCGCGGCAGCATGGCCGCGCGTTTTCCGCATGATGCAGATCAATCTCCCCTGAATAATTCCGGTTAATTGCTGATTTTGGCGCGGGCTGCCGTTACAATTCTGCGCTTTCACTGCGCCATCAGGTGGCGCGGTACTGACCTGAAATCAGACTGAGAACCCTCATGTTTACACCGGAACTCCTTTCCCCCGCCGGAACGCTGAAAAACATGCGTTACGCCTTTGCCTATGGTGCCGATGCGGTTTATGCCGGCCAGCCGCGTTACAGCCTGCGCGTACGCAACAATGAATTCAATCATGAAAACCTGGCGCTCGGCATCAACGAAGCCCATGCGCTGGGCAAAAAATTCTATGTCGTGGTCAATATTGCGCCGCATAACGCCAAACTGAAGACCTTTTTACGCGATCTGAAACCGGTGATTGAGATGGGCCCGGACGCGCTGATCATGTCGGACCCTGGCCTGATCATGATGGTGCGCGAAGCCTTCCCGCAGATGGCGATCCACCTGTCGGTACAGGCCAACGCGGTCAACTGGGCGACGGTGAAGTTCTGGCAGCAGATGGGGCTGACGCGTGTCATTCTGTCACGCGAACTGTCGCTGGAAGAGATCGCGGAAATCCGCAGCCAGGTGCCGGACATGGAGCTGGAAATCTTCGTCCATGGCGCGCTGTGCATGGCCTACTCCGGCCGCTGTCTGCTGTCTGGCTATATTAACAAGCGTGACCCGAATCAGGGCACCTGCACCAACGCCTGCCGCTGGCAATACAAGGCGGAACCCGGCAAGGAAGACGACGCGGGCAATATTGTTCACCAACATGAACCCATCCCGCTGCAAACCGTCGAGCCGACGCTGGGCATCGGCACGCCGACCAACCAGCTGTTTATGCTGTCCGAAGCGCAGAAACCGGGCGAATATATGAGCGCGTTTGAAGACGAGCACGGCACCTATATCATGAACTCCAAGGATTTGCGCGCCATCCAGCACGTAGAACGTCTGACGCAGCTCGGCGTGCATTCGTTAAAAATCGAAGGTCGCACCAAATCGTTTTACTATTGCGCCCGCACCGCCCAGGTTTATCGCCGGGCGATAGACGACGCCGCCGCCGGCAAACCGTTCGATCCGTCGCTGCTCACTACGCTGGAAGGCTTGGCGCACCGCGGCTATACCGAGGGTTTCCTGCGCCGCCATACCCATGAATCGCAGCAAAACTATGAGTACGGTTCTTCTGTTTCCGAACGCCAGCAGTTTGTCGGGGAATTCACCGGCGTACGCCGCGACGGCTGGGCCGAAGTCGACGTAAAAAACAAATTTTCCTGTGGCGACAACGTTGAATTGATGACGCCGGGTGGCAACATCCAGTTTACACTGGAAAACATGCGCAATAAAAAAGACCAGGCAATAGACGTGGCTCCGGGTAACGGCCACATTGTTTATTTACCGATCCCACCGGATATCGAGCTGGAATATGCGTTGCTGATCCGTAATTTACCCCAGGGAAATAATCCGAGCGCCTGATGAGCCACGCCACGGTCGGTGGCGCGGTTTTTTGGCAAATATTAGAATTGGATCACATCAATTTTTTGCCAGCCTGGTTAATATCAGGCTGCTTAAAACCAATAACGAAAATACTTGCATAGCAATACTAGGAACCACCTCCTTAGCCAGTCCAATCTCCCTTGGACTGGCTTTTTCTTTGTTGCCTTCCGTCAATAACCGACCAGACAAATTATTTTAGTCATCCACGTTATTTATTGTATTAATATCCCATCGGGCTAAATCGATATATTATTTCTCCTTGAGTAAAATAAAACCGCGTTTAAATCCCGCTAACCGGCACTGTTAACTGAATATTCTGATGGTTTAGCGCCGGCTTGTGGTTTATCGTTTACCCCATCATGATTGGGTCTGGAGTTCGGAAATGAGTCAACACGCGCCAACGCTGCTTATCATCAATGGTAAAGGTGCCGGCGATGAACTGGTGCGCGCTGCCGTTCACACGTTGAGAGAAGCGGGTGAAATCCTGCACGTACGCGCCACCTGGGAATACGGGGACGCCGCGCGTTACGTCGCAGAAGGGGTAAAACTCGGCGTCAGCAACATTATTGCCGGCGGTGGCGACGGCACCATTAACGAAGTTGCCGCCGCACTTGTCACCCTTCCCGAGCAGCAACGTCCGATTCTGGGCATCCTGCCGCTGGGCACCGCCAATGATTTCGCCATGGCGTGCAATATCCCGTTAGTGCCAGAACAGGCGCTGAATCTGGCGATCAAGGGCCGCGCCGTACCGATCGATCTGGCCAAGGTCAACGA
Source organism: Serratia odorifera (assembly GCF_900635445.1). NCBI lineage: Bacteria > Pseudomonadati > Pseudomonadota > Gammaproteobacteria > Enterobacterales > Yersiniaceae > Serratia > Serratia odorifera. Next base: position 2,850,350 of record NZ_LR134117.1, on the reverse strand, counting down.
CGATCGTTACTTTATCAATATGGCTACCGGCGGCTTCGGCGCACGTATCACCACCGAAACACCAGAAAAACTGAAAGCGGCGCTGGGCGGCGTTTCCTATTTCATTCACGGCCTGCTGCGCATGGATACCTTGAAAGCCGACCGCTGCGAAATACGCGGCCCGGATTTCAGCTGGACCGGCGATGCGATGGTGATCGGCATCGGTAACGGCAAACAGGCGGGCGGCGGGCAGCAGCTATGCCCGGATGCGTTGATCAACGACGGTCTGCTGCAGTTACGCCTGCTGATTGCCGATGAGCTGCTGCCGGCGCTGATCGCCAGTCTGTTCAACGGCGAAGAAAACAAAAACGTCATTGGCGCATCGCTGCCGTGGGTGGAAATTGACGCTCCGCATACCATGACCTTCAACCTCGACGGTGAACCGCTGAAAGGCACCCACTTCCGTATCGAAGTACTGCCACACGCGCTGCAATGCCGCCTGCCACCTAACTGTCAATTACTCGGCTAAACCCGACGGGCGCCCGCTCGGCGCCTGCCTTTCTCCCCTGCTTTCCCTGCTGACGGCCTATCGCTCCGACGGGCCGAAGTGTGATCCCTGCCGGCAAAATCGATAAATCATACTTGTATGGTAGTTAGTTCATAGCGTATTTTTTGCGCATCGCAACGTTGCCAGTCAGGAAGTGGAAATGATGAAAATTGTTAATGCAGAGGTATTTGTTACTTGCCCAGGACGGAACTTTGTCACGCTGAAAATCACCACCGACGACGGCATTACCGGCCTGGGTGACGCCACGCTGAACGGCCGGGAGCTGTCGGTCGCCTCATACCTGAAGGATCATCTCTGCCCACAGTTGATCGGCCGCGACGCCCATCAGATCGAGGATATTTGGCAGTTTTTCTACAAAGGCGCTTACTGGCGCCGCGGGCCGGTGACCATGTCGGCAATTTCCGCCGTCGATATGGCGCTGTGGGATATCAAGGCCAAAGCCGCCAATATGCCTCTGTATCAACTGCTGGGCGGCGCTTCACGCAGCGGTGTAATGGTCTATTGCCACACCACCGGCCATTCGATTGACGAAGTGCTGGACGATTACGCCCGACACCAGGAAATGGGCTATAAGGCGATTCGCGTCCAGTGCGGCGTACCGGGCATGAAGACCACCTACGGCATGGCCAAAGGCAAAGGCCAGGCGTATGAACCGGCCACCAAGGGCGTCTGGCCGGAAGAACAGCTGTGGTCGACGGAAAAATACCTCGATTTCACCCCAAAACTGTTTGAAGCGGTGCGCAATAAATTCGGTTTCGACCAGCACCTGCTGCATGACATGCACCACCGATTGACGCCTATCGAAGCAGCGCGCTTCGGCAAAAGCGTCGAGCCATACCGCCTGTTCTGGATGGAAGATCCGACGCCGGCAGAAAACCAGGAATGCTTCCGGCTAATCCGTCAACACACCGTCACGCCGATTGCCGTCGGTGAAGTATTCAATAGCATCTGGGACTGCAAACAGCTGATCGAAGAACAGCTGATCGACTACATCCGCACCACTCTGACACACGCCGGCGGCATCACCGGCATGCGCCGCATTGCCGACTTTGCCTCGCTGTATCAGGTACGCACCGGATCGCACGGCCCGTCCGATCTGTCACCGGTATGCATGGCGGCGGCGCTGCATTTTGATCTGTGGGTGCCGAACTTTGGCGTACAGGAATACATGGGTTATTCCGAGCAAATGCTGGAGGTGTTCCCACACAGCTGGCGCTTCGACAACGGCTATATGCACCCGGGCGAAAAACCAGGTATCGGCATCGAGTTCGACGAAAGACTGGCGGCCAAATATCCGTATGACCCCGCTTACCTGCCGGTGGCGCGTCTGGAAGACGGCACCTTATGGAACTGGTAACAGGAGAATTGAACATGCACAGCGTAGTGATTGAACAACCGGGTGAGCTGGTTATCCAGCAACGCGCCCTGCCTCACCCCGCCGCCGACGAAGTGCGGGTCAAGGTGAAATTCGCCGGGATCTGCGGATCTGACGTACACATTTATCACGGCCACAACCCGTTTGCCCGCTATCCGCGGGTGATCGGCCACGAGTTCTTCGGCGTGATCGACGCCGTCGGCAGCGAGGTCAGCGATAGGCGCCTTGGCGAGCGGGTGTCGATCGATCCGGTGGTGAGCTGCGGTCATTGTTACCCGTGCTCGGTAGGCCGGCCCAACGTCTGTACCAGCCTGCAGGTCATCGGCGTGCATCGCGACGGCGGCTTCAGTGATTACGCCTGCGCTCCGGCGCGCAATGCCTACCCTATTCCCGACGACATCAGCGATCGCCATGCCGCGATGGTCGAACCCTTCACCATCGCCGCCAATATCACCGCTCATCTGCAACCCTGCGAACAGGACGTGGCGCTGATCTACGGTGCCGGGCCAATGGGACTGACGGTGATCCAGACCCTGAAAGGGGTCTATAACGTGCGCCAGGTGATGGTTGTCGATCGCATCGCCGAGCGGCTGGCAATGGCGCAGGAAAACGGTGCGGACTGGGTGTTTGACAATACCCAGGCGTCATTGGCGGAGGCGTTGGCAAAACGGGGTATCCGCCCGACGCTGATTGTCGACGCCGCCTGCCACCCAGGCATACTGCCCGAAGCCATCCAGTTGGCGTCGCCGGCGGCACGCATCGGCATCATGGGGTTTTCCAGCGATCCCTGCACCCTGTCCCAGCAAGCTATTACCAGTAAAGAGCTGTCGATATTTTCATCGCGCCTTAACAGCGCCCGCTTCCCGCAGGTTATTGACTGGATGCGCAACAGAAAAATCGATCCTGAAAAGTTGATTACCCATCAGTTTGCATACACGCAGGTGGTTGATGCCATGAACGTTTTTGAAAAAGACCAGCAGCAGTGCTGCAAAGTCTTGCTGCAGTTCTAGGCAACAGGCTCTGTGCCCGAAAGTTTGCTGTATCTATTTGCAAAATAACACAGCCTTATCAATTGGTTAGGTAAAACCCTGATGGTCCGATCGTTGTCGACGCGGCTGGTCAGCACCACCGGATCGTCAGGTCGCCTTTTCGCTCGCGAGCAAGCCCGTCACGTCAGGGAGTGCCGGACGCTAGCCAAGATATCGCCCGATAAAATGAACAACAATAGAGAACAGGAATATGAATATAGGACAGAACACGGCCCAACCCAAAAGAAATACCAGCGATCTGGTCAAGGCCGCCGTTTCCGGCTGGCTGGGTACCGCATTGGAATTTATGGATTTTCAGCTCTACTCGCTCGGTGCCGCACTGGTTTTTCATGAGATCTTTTTCCCGGAACAATCCGCCGCCATGGCATTGATTCTCGCCATGGGCACCTATGGCGCCGGCTACATCGCCCGCATCGTCGGCGCGTTTATTTTCGGTCGTATGGGCGACACCATTGGCCGCAAAAAAGTGCTGTTTATCACCATTACCATGATGGGAGTCTGCACCACGCTGATTGGCGTTTTGCCGACCTATGCCCAGATCGGCATCTTTGCGCCGCTGCTGCTGGTATTGCTGCGCATTGTTCAAGGGCTGGGAGCCGGCGCGGAAATATCCGGTGCCGGCACCATGTTGGCCGAATATGCGCCGAAAGGTAAACGCGGCATTATCTCCTCGCTGGTCGCCATGGGCACCAACTGCGGAACCCTGTCTGCCACGGCGATTTGGGCCTTCATGTTCTTCTGGCTCAGCAAGGAAGAGCTACTGGCCTGGGGATGGCGTATCCCGTTCCTGGCCAGCGTAGTAGTAATGATTTTTGCCATCTGGCTGCGTATGAACCTGAAGGAAAGTCCGGTGTTCGAAAAGGTCAACGACAGCAGTGACGAGGCCGTAGCCAATGCCATGCCTGTTGACAACACCCATTCGCTTGGTGCCATGTTCACCAGCAAATCCTTCTGGCTGGCCACCGGACTGCGCTTCGGCCAGGCGGGCAACTCGGGCCTGATCCAGACCTTCCTGGCCGGTTATCTGGTCCAGACCCTGCTGTTTGAGAAGAGCATTCCTACCGATGCGCTGATGATAAGCTCGATACTCGGTTTTATTACCATTCCGCTACTCGGTTGGCTTTCCGACAAATTCGGCCGGCGGCTGCCTTATATCATCGTCAGCATTTCCGCCATTATTCTGGCCTACCCGACCTTGTCGTTGATTGTCGATAAAGGCAATGACGTCAGCATCATCATGGTGTCGATCATCGTGATCCACAACGTTGCGGTATTGGGGCTGTTTGCGCTGGAAAACATCACCATGGCGGAAATGTTCGGCTCACGTAATCGCTTTACCCGCATGGCGATTGCCAAGGAGGCCGGCGGTTTGGTGGCGGTAGGTTTCGGCCCGCTGCTGGCCGGCATTTTCTGCAATATGGTCGACTCGTGGTGGCCGATCGTGGTGATGATCGTTGCCTATTCGGTGGTCGGACTGATTTCGGCTCTGCTGATGCCGGAGGTCAAGGATCGTGATTTAAGCCTGCTTGAAGATGCGGCAGAAGCTGCGTCGAGCGCCGCGGTGAAAAGCGCACAAAGCTATTGAGCCGCTGCGGGGCGCAGCCAATACCAGCCCCGCGCCACGGTGCATCTTGTCATCAACGTGCCGGTCTCGATCGCCGGCACTCTACGGCGGGCTAATAATGAATGCTAACGATTTAACGACGTCAATTGCGCGGCCATCGTACGATCGCAACCGGCTGGTTGCACGCATGGTACATCTTGGCTTTGGCGCTTTTTATCGCGCCCATCAGGCAGTGTTTGCAGATCTGCTGGCCAGCCAATATGGCAGCGATTGGGGATATTGCACGGTCAATCTGGTCGGCGGCGAGCAGCTGATTAGCGATCTCAAGCGGCAAGATTTGCTGTATTCGGTGGCAGAAATGGACAGCAGCGGCTGGCACAGCCAGACCATCGGCGTCGTCAGGCAGGCGCTGCATCTACGGCTCGACGGAGTGCAGGCGGTGTTGGAGGCCATGGCTCACCCCCAGGTCGCCATTGTCTCACTGACCATCACCGAAAAAGGCTATTGCTACCACCCCGCCAGCGGACAACTGCTGGCCGATCACCCGGCGATTGTGTATGACCTGACGCATCCGTCACGGCCACAGTCGGCGCCGGGATTGCTGCTGGCCGCGCTACGCCTGCGCCGCAGTCGCGGCTTGCCGCCGTTCACCGTGATGTCCTGCGACAACATGCCGGAAAACGGCCGCGTGGCGCGTAATGTCGTCATCCAGTTGGCGCAGTTGCAGGACGCCGAGCTGGCAAGCTGGGTTGAACGGCAGGTGGCCTTTCCGTCGACCATGGTCGATCGCATCGTGCCGGCAGTCACGCCCGACACCCTACAGCGTATCCAGCACCTGCTTGGCGGCATTGCCGACCCGGTCGGCGTCGCCTGCGAGCCGTTCCGCCAATGGGTGATCGAAGACCGCTTCCCTCAAGGCCGCCCGGCCTGGGAACAAGCCGGCGCCGAACTGGTGGATAACGTGCTGCCATATGAAGAAATGAAACTGCGCATGCTGAACGGCAGTCACTCCTTCCTGGCCTATCTGGGTTACCTGGCCGGTTATGCGCACATCAGCGACTGTATGCAAGATCCCCATTTCGTCGTTGCCGCGCGCCGGCTGATGCTGGCTGAACAGGCCCCCACGCTGCAGGTGCAGGGCGTGGATCTGGCCCTGTACGCCGACTCATTACTGCTGCGCTACGGCAACGGCGCACTGCAGCATCGCACCGCGCAAATTGCCATGGATGGTACGCAAAAACTGCCGCAACGCATGCTCGATGCCATTCGCTGGCATCTGGCGCACGGCAGTTGCTTTGACTGTCTGGCGCTGGGCGTAGCCGGCTGGATGCGCTATGTCGGCGGGATCGACGAGCAGGGTCAGCCCTTCGAGATTCAGGATCCGCGCAGTGACGAGATTGCCACCCGCGTCGCCACCAGCCAGGAAGGCGAGCCGCGCGTACGGGCATTACTGCAGATGGACACGGTATTTGGCCGGGATTTACCCGCGCAACCGGCCTTTGTCGAGGCCGTCACCCAGGCCTATCTGACCCTGTTGACCCACGGCGCCAAAGAGAGCGTCGGTGGTTTATCAAACCGCTAGCGGCAGACGGGCTATCCGTGTCGACAACCCTGGCAAATCGCACATATCCAAGAGGTGATCATGACGCAAATTTCCCACGTCGCCGTTGCAAAAGGCGATACCGCCGCGCTAAAAAGAGTCGCCAGCGCGTCTGCCATCGGTACCGCGGCGGAATACTATGACTTTTTTGCCTACGGCACCGCCGCGGTATTATTTTTCGGCCAGCTGTTTTTCCCGAATGCCGATCCGTTAATCAGCACGCTGGCGGCGTTCGCCACCTATGCCGTCGGCTTTCTGGCTCGCCCACTGGGCGGCATCGTCTTTGGACATATCGGCGATAAGGTGGGTCGTAAAAAGGCGTTGGTGATCACCATTCTGATCGTTGGCCTGGGAACGTTTTGCATCGGCTTGCTGCCCACCTACGAAACCATAGGTATCTGGGCCCCCATTGCACTGATCTTTATCCGTATCTTGCAAGGTTTCGGCGTCGGTGGCGAACAGGCCGGCGCGGTATTGATGACCGCGGAATATTCACCACCGCCACGCCGCGGTTTCTATGCCAGTTGGGTGCAGATCGGCGCGCCAGCCGGCTTTCTGCTGCCGTCCGGTTTGTTTGCGCTGCTGACGGCCTGCCTGTCGGCGGAACAGATGCTGGACTGGGGCTGGCGTATTCCGTTCCTGCTCAGTCTGCTACTGGTTATCGTCGGCCTGTTTATTCGGCTCAAGATCGATGAGTCACCGATATTTGACCAAATCCGCCAGACCAAGGCCGTGGAGTCACGTCCGGTGGTCGAAGTTGTCCGCCTCTATCCTGGCCTGATCGTCAAGGGGGTGTGCGCCAAGCTGATCGAAGCCTGCGCGTTCGCCATGTTCACCGTTATCGTGCTGGCCTATGGCAAAGCCAACCATCTTAACGAAAGCATCTTGCTGGAAACGATGATAGTGGCGGTGATGCTGGAAATCGTGGCAATTCCGCTAATGGGGCGTCTGTCGGATCGGGTCGGACGAAAACCGGTCTACATTGCCGGCGCACTGCTGTTGGCGATCGGCATCGTGCCGTTCTTCCTGGCGATTGGCATGGATAACTTCCTGATAACGCAAATTGCCATGATCCTGGCATTAACCCTTGGCCACAGCATGTGCTATGCCCCACAGGCCAGCTTTTTCCCCGAGCTGTTTCCAACGCGTATCCGCTGTAGTGGCATTGCATTAATCTGGCAGATAGGCTCTCTGGTTGGCAGCGGTATTCTTGGCCTGGTGGCAGTGAAAATTCTGCAAATCACCGGTGGGCACTACTACGGTCTGGCGATTTATATGATTGTGCTGGGCGTGGTTTCGGCCATCGGCCTGTGTCTGATGCCAGAAACCGCGCCGTTACGACGCAAAGAAGAATACCAGGATTGGCACCCCAACTGATGCCCGCAAAGCGGCTCGCAGTTTCTGACGCTGCGAGCCGGACAGAAGAAATTTAGCCTGTCGATTAATGCATCCGCAGATATACAATAATCTGCTAGTATGGTGGCACCCCAATCGAGTCCTGGTTATTGATTATTGCCATGCCTGACACCTATAGCCTGACGAACAATGTGCCGGTAAATCAACAGATCTATCGCTTTCTGCGCAGGGATATCGTTGATTGCACCATTCCTCCCGGGACGCTGCTTTCGGAAAAGGAAATTTCAACCCGTTTCAGCGTGTCACGCCAGCCGGTACGCGAAGCCTTCATTAAACTGGCCGAAGCCGGTCTGGTGCAGATATTGCCGCAACGCGGCACCTTCGTGATGAAAATTTCCGCCAAACGGGTGGCCGACGGCCGTTTTATTCGCCAGGCGGTGGAATGCGCAATTATCCGCCGGGTGGCGGTTAACATTGCGCCACAGCAGCTACTGCTGCTGGAACACAATCTGCATCGACAAACGCTGGCGTCACAACACCATCAGATCCGGGAATTTCTGCTGCTGGACGACGAATTCCATCAGTTGCTGACGCAAATCGCCAACTGCCCGTTGGCCTGGGAAACTATCGAAACCATCAAGGCCACCATGGACCGCGTGCGTTTTCTCAGCCTGAGCGAAGTCTCGCCGCCGGAAAACCTGATCCAGCAACATTATCGTATTTTTGACGCGCTAAAAGCCCACGACCCGGACGCCGCCGAGCGAGCGATTCACGATCATCTGCAAGAAATGATCTACTCGATCACGCCGATCGCTCTGCAAAATACCGACTGGTTCGAAGCGGAATAACCCGTTGAAGAAAAACGATGTTATCGCAAGTAGACACCCCAGCAGGCGAATTTTAACCGCGTAAATGGCATTTCTTCTCAATCGCATCTATTGTTTCTCCTTGCCCACGGGATTTCATTAATATCGTTCAATACCCGTCATTGTTGGAGCTGCATCGTCATTGCCTGGTGACTCAGCACATGGGTGAGCCTCACTCCGAGGAGCCACAACCCGCCGCGTTCACGTCGATGTGCGGCTACTGTGTCGCTCACTCCCGTTACCCGGCTGGCGCCAAGCGTCCGGCTTGCCGTCTCGATGCAACCTCAATGCGTCAGGGTATAACAGCTTCAATCACCGCTTTTTCACTATGCCGGTGCTTAGAACCTCGCTTTACCGGCGTATGAGGAAGCTTTAACGGGAGTTAATCATGACTGATATTGCACAGTTGTTAGGTAAGGAAGCGGAAGACCTGTTGCAACACCGCTGTACCACCATCCCTGCTGAAAATCTCTATCTGCCCGGTGCCGATTTTGTCGATCGGGTGATGATCGATAACAATCGCCCCAATAGCGTATTACGTTCCATGCAAACGCTGTTCAACCATGGACGCCTGGCCGGTACCGGCTACCTGTCGATACTGCCGGTCGATCAGGGGATTGAGCACTCGGCCGGCGCATCGTTTGCCGCCAACCCACTCTATTTTGATCCGAAGAATATCGTCGAGCTGGCAATCGAGGCCGGCTGCAACTGCGTCGCCTCCACCTACGGCGTGCTGGCAGCGGTTTCGCGCCGCTACGCCCACAAAATACCGTTCCTGGTCAAACTCAATCACAACGAAACCCTGAGCTACCCAACGCAGTACGATCAGACGCTATACGCCAGCGTAGAGCAGGCCTTCAACATGGGTGCGGTGGCGGTTGGTGCCACGATTTATTTCGGCTCCGAGCAATCGCGCCGCCAAATCGAAGAAATTTCCATCGCCTTCGAACGCGCGCATGAGCTGGGGATGGTCACCGTGCTGTGGGCCTATCTGCGCAACCCGTCGTTTAACAAGGACGGTGTCGATTACCACTCCAGCGCCGACCTGACCGGCCAGGCCAATCACATTGCCGCCACCATTGGTGCGGATATCGTCAAGCAGAAGATGGCGGAAAACAACGGCGGCTACCGCGCAGTCAAATTCGGCTATACCGACGATGGTGTCTATGACCGGCTGACCACCGACCACCCCATCGATCTGGTGCGTTACCAGTTGGCAAACTGCTATATGGGCCGCGCAGGCCTGATCAACTCCGGCGGTGCCGCTGGCGAAAACGACCTGCAAGAATCGGTGCGCACGGCAGTTATCAACAAACGCGCCGGCGGTATGGGGCTGATACTTGGCCGTAAGGCATTCAAAAAATCCATGAAAGACGGCGTGGCATTGATCAATGCCGTGCAGGACACCTACCTCGACCAAAAAAGTCACCATCGCCTAAATCTGGCATTTCCGCCCCCTTCAGCCCGGCTTCGACCGGGCTTTTTTGTGCCAAACCCGCGGCTGCCGTTTGCTTACTCTCCCTCTCCCTGGGGGGTTATTTTCTTTTCTTTCGTTATTAACTTTTAAAATAAAATATTTATCTTTCAAATTGTGATCTATTTAAAACAAATATGCTTAAAAAATGATTAACGTAACCTACATGGCAATCGAGCCGCTGTTCGCTCCGCGCCATCACACTACTACAGGAGAAAAATAATGATTGCGTTAATCACCCACGGAGCCGAATGGTTTATCGGCCTGTTTCAAAAAGGCGGCGAGGTGTTCGTCGGCATGGTCACCGGGATTTTACCTTTACTGATCAGCTTGTTGGTTATCATGAACGCGTTGATAAAGTTTGTTGGCCAACAGCGCATAGAACGACTGGCACAGCGCTGTGCCGGTAATCCGCTGGCACGCTATCTGCTGCTGCCGCTGATCGGCACCTTCGTTTTTTGCAATCCGATGACGCTGAGCCTCGGCCGCTTTATGCCAGAAAAATACAAGCCAAGCTATTACGCCGCCGCGTCCTACAGCTGCCATTCGATGAACGGCCTGTTCCCGCATATCAACCCCGGCGAACTGTTCGTCTATCTCGGCATCGCCAGCGGCCTGACCACGCTGGGGTTGCCATTGGGGCCATTGGCGGTGAGCTACTTCCTGGTTGGCTTGTTTACCAACTTCTTCCGCGGCTGGCTCACCGATCTGACCACCAGCCTGTTCGAACGCAAAATGGGGATCCGTCTGGATCGTCAGGTTCAACTTTAATCCGTGGAGTTCACCATGAGTGCTTACCTTCGTATTGAAAAAGGCGCCAGCGGCTGGGGCGGTCCACTGGAGCTGCCGGTGGTTGCCGGCAAAAAAATCGTTTACATCACCGCCGGTACCCGGCCGGCGATCGTCGATCGCATCAGCCAACTGACCGGCTGGCAGGCAGTAGACGGTTTCAAGGACGGCGAGCCACCAGCAGACGAGATCGCCGTGGCGGTGATTGACTGCGGTGGTACGTTGCGCTGCGGCTTATACCCTAAACGACGAATTCCGACGGTTAATATTCATGCCACAGGTCAATCTGGCCCGTTGGCGCAGTTTATCCTCGAGGATATTTATGTTTCCGGGGTGCGTGAAAACAATATCACCCTGCTTGATGACACCGCCACGCAGGCGCAGCCGCCAACGCCGCCATCCCCTGCGGCAGCGGCGCCCCGCGATTACGACACCAGCAAGAAAATCACCGAACAAAGCGACGGCCTGCTGGCAAAGGTTGGTATGGGCATGGGGTCGGTGGTGGCCGTGTTCTTTCAGGCCGGGCGCGACACCATCGACACGGTATTAAAAACCATTCTGCCGTTTATGGCGTTCGTGTCGGCGCTGATCGGCATCATCATGGCGTCCGGGCTCGGCGATTTCATTGCTCACGGCCTGACGCCGCTCGCCAACAGTCCGTTCGGCTTGGTGACGTTGGCGTTGATCTGTTCGTTCCCGCTGCTGTCGCCGTTTCTTGGCCCTGGCGCGGTGATCGCTCAGGTGATCGGCGTACTGGTCGGCGTGCAGATCGGCCTGGGCCATATTCCCCCGCAGCTGGCGCTGCCGGCGCTGTTTGCCATTAACGCTCAGGCGGCGTGCGATTTTATTCCGGTCGGGCTGTCGCTGGCGGAAGCCAAACAGGACACGGTGCGCGTCGGCGTGCCGTCAGTGCTGGTCGGCCGTTTCCTGACCGGGGCGCCGACGGTGTTAATCGCCTGGGCGGCCTCCGCCTTTATTTATCAGTAACCCATGCCGTAGGGCATGCAGATTCCAGAGGCCAGTAATGCAGATTATTTTCCAAACCACCATTACCCGTATCGGCGACTGCGCGCGTGACGCATTGCAGGATGACATGCTGATCACCTTCCGCGAAGGGGCACCAGCCGACATCGAAGCATTTTGTTTTATCCATCGGCACGGCGATACCGCCGGTGAATTGCGGGCCGGCGGCATGATGGAATTGGCTGAACGCCGCTATTCCATCACCGCGGTCGGCAGTGTCGCCACGCAAAATCTGCGTGAGCTAGGCCACGTCACCGTGCGCTTCGACGGCGAGTCGCAGGCGGAGTTTCCCGGTTCAATTCACGTTTCCGGACCGGTGCCGGAAGATATCCCGTTAGGCAGTACGCTGAAATTTATCGCATAAGGAGTAGACCATGTCTGAAGTAGCCGTAGTGATTGGCGGAGGCCAAACGTTGGGGGCATTTCTAAGCCAGGGGCTGGCGGCGGAAGGTTATCGCGTCGCGGTAGCCGACCTGAACCTCGACAATGCGCAGCGGGTAGCGCAGGAGATTAACCACCAGCACGGCGCCGACCGCGCGATCGGCCTGCAGGTCGACGCCACCCGGGAGGACAGTGTTATTGCCCTGGCCAATACGGTGGACGCGACATTCGGCAGCGTCAACCTGCTGGTATACAGCGCCGGCATCGCCAAGGCGGCGCCGATCACCGACTTTCTGCTGGGGGATTTTGACCAATCGCTGCAGGTCAATCTGGTCGGCTATTTCCTCTGCGCCAGGGAGTTTTCGCGTTTGATGATCCGCGACGGCGTGGCTGGCCGCATCATTCAGATCAACTCCAAATCCGGCAAGGTTGGCAGCAAGCATAACTCCGGTTACAGCGCGGCCAAGTTCGGCGGCGTGGGATTGACGCAGTCGCTGGCGCTCGATCTGGCAGAGTACGGCATTACCGTCCATTCGCTGATGCTGGGCAATCTGCTGAAGTCGCCGATGTTCCAGTCGCTGCTGCCGCAATATGCCGAAAAACTGGGCATCAGGGCCGATGAAGTGGAACAGTACTATATCGATAAAGTGCCGCTCAAGCGCGGCTGCGACTATCAGGACGTCCTGAACACCCTGCTGTTTTATGCCAGTGACAAGGCCTCGTACTGTACCGGCCAATCAATCAACATCACCGGTGGTCAGGTGATGTTCTAACCCGCTGGCACGGCGCGCTCCCCCCCGCGGCGCCGTGCCGCAATAACCTGCGAGGTAACATAATGACCACTTCTCTGATTATTCTGGCCGCCATCGCCTGGCTGGGACAGATAGCCCTCGGCTGGTGGCAGATCCAGCGCTTCAATCACGCCTTTGACCGATTGTGCCAACTGGGGCCGGTCGGCGTTGGCCGCTCCGGCGGGCGCTTCAAGCCGCGCGTGGTGCTGGCGCTGGCGTTCGATGCCCAGCAACGGGTATGCGGAAGCATGATGATGCGTGGGCTGACCGTCTTCGCCCAACCTAAACCTCTGGTTCAGCTGCATGGTTTGCATCAGCACGATTTGCTGCCGGATGTGATCTTCCCCGAGGATCGTGCATGCCAAACTGCACTATCGTTAGCGATTAAGGCGAAATCATGATATTTTCAGATTAAAAGACATTACCTTTCATATTGAATTATTCACTGGGAGGGATGCTCATCGCTTGTGAACGGGAATCGCTATGAAACCAAAGCAGCGGCAAGCCGCTATTCTTGAATATCTGCAACGGCATGGCAAAACGGCAGTGGATGCCCTGGCGGAACACTTTTCAACCACCGGCACCACCATCCGCAAGGATCTGACCCTGCTGGAAGAAGAAGGCGAGGTGATCCGCACCTACGGCGGCGTGGTGCTGAGCCGCGATGACGGCGACCAGCCGATCGATCGCAAAACCCATATCAATACCGAGAAAAAACGCCAGATAGCCTATGCCGCCGTCGCACTCATCAATGACGGCGATTCACTGATTTTCGACGCTGGCAGCACTGTCTTACAGATGGTGCCACACCTGGCGCAGTTCAATAACATCACGGTGATGACCAACAGCCTGCATATCGTCAACGCGCTGGTTGAATTGGATAACGATCAAACCATTCTGATGCCCGGCGGCACCTACCGCAAAAAATCCGCCTCGTTTCACGGTAGCCTGGCAGAGTCAGCCTTTCAGCAGTTCAGCTTCGACACCCTGTTTATCGGCGCGGACGGCGTCGATCTCAACGCCGGCGTTACTACCTTTAATGAGGTGCACAACGTCAGCAAGGCCATGTGCGAAGCCGCCGGGCGCATCGTTTTGCTGGTTGACTCCAGCAAGTTCGGCCGTAAAAGCCCCAACGTGGTGTGCGAACTGGCCGCCGTCGATACGCTGATCACCGACAAAGACATCAATCCACAGTATGTCACCGCGCTGAAAGACAAAGGCATCAATATCATTCTGGTAGGAGACACCGATGAGTAACGCCACCGCTCTGCTTAACTTTGCCCGTGAAACGCTGGAAATCGAGCTGGCTGAAGCCACACGCCTGCTGGAGCGGCTGGACGACAATATGGTCTGCGCCTGCGAGCTGCTGCTCAATTGCCGAGGCAAGGCGGTGGTCTCCGGCATTGGCAAATCCGGCCACATCGGTAAAAAAATTGCCGCGACGCTGGCCAGCACCGGCACGCCGGCATTTTTCGTGCATCCGGCAGAAGCGCTGCACGGCGATCTTGGCATGATCGGCAAAGACGATGTGGTGATCTTCATTTCCTATTCCGGCCGCGCCAAAGAGTTGGATCTGATCCTGCCGCTGCTGGCGGAAAATCACATTCCGCTGATCGCCATCAGCGGTGGTAAGGAATCGCCATTGGCGACGGCCGCCGCCTGCCTGCTGGATATCAGCGTTGAACGTGAAGCCTGCCCGATGGGGCTGGCACCGACCTCCAGCGCGGTCAATACTCTGATGATCGGCGATGCGCTGGCGATGGCGCTGATGCGCCAGCGTGGTTTCAATGCCGAAGATTTTGCCCGCTCGCACCCGGGCGGCAGCCTCGGCGCGCGCTTACTGAATCGAGTTCATCATCTGATGCGTACCGGCGATCGTCTGCCAAGGGTGAAAGAGAGCGCCAACGTGATGGAGGCCATGCTGGAACTGAGTCGCACCGGGTTAGGACTGGTCGCAGTGTGCGATACACAGCAAAAAGTGGTGGGGGTATTTACCGACGGCGACCTACGCCGCTGGTTGGTGAAAGGCAATAGCCTGAACGATGCATTAAGCCCGGCGATCACCCGCCCCGGCTACCGTTTGCCGGAACAGTGGCGAGCAGGTGAAGCGTTGGAAGCGCTGCACGAACAGCATATCAGCGCCGCGCCGGTGGTGGATATTAATGGCATATTGGTCGGTGCGATCAACCTGCACGATCTGCATCAGGCCGGCATTGGCTAAGGCTACGGTGCGGGGGGCGCGCACGCCACGCCCCCCGATGCGAATCTGCGCATTACTTCCAGTCAGGGTTGCTTTCGAACTGTTTACGCAGCAGTGCCTGCATATCGCTGTCCGGCTTGCCCAGCCATTGATATTTGGCGTATTGCTTTGGATGATCCACCGCGTCTGGCGTATCAGCCACTGACACCCGTACGCCCCATGCCTGCGATTTATCCGCCTTGAAGGCCACAATCAAAAAATTGTTGGCGCAGTCATGGGGTTTGCACAGGGTGCCGAGCTCATAGGTCTGGCCCTGCCAACGGAGGGTTTCTGCTGGCGTTGAGGTGCCCACCCCCTTGCGCGCCCAGTCCGGCAGCCCGTTCTGCCCCTTTACCATTTTCTGCCAGCTGGCCTGGTAACCCGGCTGCTGGATCAGATCCGACGTGGTAACAATCTGCTGAGCAACGCTGCCGGCGCTGACGCCGATCAACGCCGCAAACAGCGCGCAGCGAAGCTGATATTTTCCTGTCATGGTCATTCTCCCTCATTAAATTCAAAGCGTAGTCTGCATCACCTCAGACCACAATCGACGGGAAAAGTTGAGTTACCACCACGCGTGAAAATGATGCACCGGGCCAATCCCCTGCCCGACTTCCAGACTGTCCGCCTGTTGCAGCGCCCGTTGCAGATAATCTTTGGCAGCGCTGACCGTATCCGCCCAGTTTGCATGACGTGGACGCAACGCCGCCAGCGCCGCCGACAGCGTGCAGCCGGTACCGTGCGTGTGGCGGGTCGCCACCCGCGTCGCGGTAAAGCGCAGTTCGCCCTCTGCGGTGAACAACCAATCCGGGCTTTCCTGTTCGCTCAAATGGCCCCCTTTCATCAACACCGCCTGGCAACCCATCGCCAGCAGCGCGCGACCTTGCTCACGCATCTGCCGCTCATCCTGCGCCGGTGACGAGGCCAGCAGCGCCGCCGCTTCCGGCAGATTGGGGGTAATCAATGACACCTGAGGCAACAGTTCACGGCGCAGGGAGTCGACCGCTTCCGGTGCCAGCAGCGGATCGCCGCTTTTCGCCAGCATCACCGTATCCAGCACCACAAACGGCAACGGAGAATGTCGCAGGCGCTCCGCCACCGCCTGCACGATATCGGCGTTGGCCAGCATGCCGATTTTGGCGCTGTCGATACGCACATCGCTCAGCACCGAATCCAGCTGCGCGGCGACAAACTGCGGCTCGATGTTGTAAACCGACTGCACGCCACGGGTATTCTGCGCCACCAGTGCGGTGATCACGCTGGTGCCATAGGCGCCCAGCGCCGAAAAGGTCTTCAGATCGGCCTGTATGCCGGCTCCGCCGCTGGGATCGGTACCGGCGATGGTGAGGGCGTTAATGCGTTTCATCACAGCGCCTCCGCGTTCAGTTGATACAGTGCATCAAGAAATGCCGGCGTAAAACTGCCGGGCCCCTGAGCCTGTGTGCTGGCGCGTTCGCCGCACAGCGACATTACCCGACAGGCGGTAGCAACGTGATCCAGCCGCTCGCCCGGCAGGGCGCAAAACGCCGCCGCCACCGCCGACAGGGAGCAACCGGTGCCGACCACCCGCGTCATCAGGATATCGCCACCGGGGATTGCCCAGTCGGCTACGCCATTGGTGACATAATCCACCGCACCGGTCACCGCAACTATCGCGCCGCTGGTTTGCGCCAGTTGACGCGCCGCCGTCAGCGCGGTTAACGAATCGGCGGTGCTATCGACGCCGCGCCCGCCGCCCTGCACGCCGCCAAGTGCCAGGATTTCCGAGGCGTTGCCACGGATCGCCGCCGGCCGTAGCGCCAACAGACGCTGGGCAAATTCGCTGCGATAATGCAACCCGCCGACCGCCACCGGATCCAGTACCCATGGCGTACCGGCCTGATTAGCCGCGTCGATCGCCGCCAGCATCGACTGCCCGCGCGCGGCGGTCAGGGTACCGATATTGACTAATAATCCGTTGGCAATGCGGCTGAACTGCGCGGCTTCCTCCGGTTCGACCACCATCGCCGGCGAAGCGCCCAACGCCAGCAATACGTTGGCCGTCAGCGCTTGCACCACCTCGTTGGTCAGGCAGTGAATCAATGGGGAGTGCTGTTTGAACAGGTTAAAGCTGGCCGCGGCGCGGGCACCGGGGAATACATCAGGTCGAGCGATCATAATCCTCCCAACCGGCGTTCAAGAAGGCGGATACCGGCTGGGTATCGAGACTTCCCTACGCTGGCATTATCCAGATCAGGTAATACGGGTATTTCTCAGCCTTCACGTAGAAGGGCACCCCGAGTCATTTACTATAAAATCAAAAACTTGCGATTAACGCCCCGTTAATCCCTGTTCTGGATCATGCCAGCGGGAAGCCAAAGACACAACCCCTCAAAAATTGCATGTGCTTCACATCGCGACTCGAGCAGTGACCCAACGGTAAAGGCGCAGGGATGACAGAGTTATCGAGATATGTGGAGCTGAGATGTCAAAGACGTATTCCAGACCATCGACTATTGAGAGAAAATGATGAAAATTATATATTTGACGTAACACAACCAGACACGTTTGTGAAGGAAGCATTATGGATATCGCGCTGCTTAACAGGGGCTGGAATAGGACTTGGTCAGATACGATGGTGAATCTGGAAGCTCGAAAGGTCGTCGAGACAGCAAATAGGTTGTCAGCATTCTATTTGCATGATGGGATAACTCGTATCAAGTTTGTCGAAGAGATAAAACAGGTCGTAGAGAAAGAATTTGCAACAGCACGGCGAGCCAAAACCGATGAAGAATGCATTGCATGCATTAAGAATTTGCGAACTGAAACAGACAATCTCCTTGAGCAAGAACGCCTGTTAAAAACCAAGTCTGCACAGCTTTACGCGAAGATAGAATTTGTCCGCGAAAATAATAAAATCGTTGGTTATGTTATATCCGCTGTAAATGTGGTTCTATCAGGCGTGGTTCTCTTTGGTGGTTTTATGATGTTATCCACTATGGGGCCGATTGGTATGCTGGCTGGAGCAGTCTTGATTGCCGATGGAATGAACGGATTAACGAAAGAAGTGCTCAACTTTAATCAGCCAGCAGGACATAAACCCTCGCAAGGTATCATTGCTGACTCCGCGATGCATACGGCACAGTTTATGGGATTTAATCCTAACACGGGCCTGGCTTTCTATCATGGTGTTACTCTTGGCGCCAGTGTGTACAGCATAGTTGGACTCGCTCGAAAAACCGGAACCTGGAGATTATTCCGCTGGCTTCCCCACGATTACTATCGCAAAGTCAGCACAATGAGCACTCCTAAGTTAACAATGAAGATTGTCGGTTATGGTGTTAAAGCAAAAGTGATTTTCGACCTTTTGACGACAGAAAATGGAACCCATTAATCCTTGATGGTTTTTCGGTAACGCCAGGATTTATAGGAAATCACCGGAGGTTGTGCGAAGGAGATAATGGCAACCCCAAAGATCATCGCCAATCCCCATGCAACTGCTCTGTCAGGTGAGCTGAAGACGACAAGTAGCAGTAGGATAAAGATACACACCCCCACCACTCCCGCCAAGGTAACAAATCGTCTAGCGAGGTCATTTATGGCCTCACCAAGCGTTCCTCCATATTTTTCAATATTGCTTTTTATCTTCTGTAATTCGGGCTGCGTAAACCCTGAACGTAACAAAGCCTCATCAGTCACTTTCATATCGTTTCGTCCCGTATCTGCCAGAAGTGGTTTCTCAATCATTGATTGTGCAAACAATCATACTGATGAACTTTACAGCAATCCAGCCGAAACTTTGCGGCAGACTCTACCGTCCCTTTCCTTATTCCTAGTAGTACCAAGACGTTACAACCAATCCAACCCATCTATCACATAACAAAACTGAGCGTAACGGAAAGGTGTGCAAATAGCGTCTGCTAATACCAGAGCCGCTCTTCTCATGACCTACGACCTGCTGCAAGTGCGCCAGGTTGCCAATCCAACCAGCTAAACAGATTGATATCATTGTTTGCCGGAAGTTATGCATCAGTCGGCGCTGTCCATAATCATCAAGATGGGGGATACCAAGCTGATTACGAACGTCAGCAATACTTTTCCAATCTTCGGTATGTTCTTGCCCGACACAGGTGAGAAGATTTTCTCTTTCCACTACCGATTAACGAAATCAAGAAAACCCCACTCGAGCAGTTGCTGTACCGTCATTGACCGATAAAGCTGCACGACACGCTTAGGCAAGCTCTCAACAACTTCCATCACCTGCTTAATATCTTGTTTGGCGATCGTCGTTACATCGGTTGATTACTCCTGAACAACTACCGGCTTAAGATTACGCAGTTCATCACTGAGAAATGGTTGCGCCAGTCAGCGCTCACTCTGCTGCTTTAAGCGGTTGCCGAAATCTGAAAGACGTTCACCAAACTGATCCGGGTAGATGCTTCCACGTTTAACTAATGGAATGGCTGGAGAAGCAAATGACTTCAAGAGTTGCGCGTGGCTATGGCTATCTGTCTTTAACGACCGACGGAAATATTTATTACCTGACAGGCGAAAGCTGACGTAGTAGATCCCGTTACGAATGATGGTGTGATTGCTAGATGTGTGTGCCATTTTGTTTGTCTCTGTGAGTGACAACATAACAAAATGAAGAGAAAAAACCGTGCAAGCCTTTGATTTATAAACTTAATGATGAAATAGACTACGCTGGCATTATCCAGATCAGGTAATACGGGTATTTCTCAGCCTTCACGTAGAAGGGCACCCCCGAGTCATTTAAATTGTGTCTTTTACTGCGAGCCAGCTTTAGGGGAACTGGCCAGCTGAAGCAAGCTGCCCAGGCGACGAATAGCGGTGGACTTCCCCATCAGAAAATGGCTAGCCTAACAATGTTGAAGGTTACCAGGAGCCGCTATGCACATCAGACCCTATCGGGAAACCGATCGCCCTTTTCTACGCACGCTTTACCTGGCCGCACGCAAGGCCGCCTTTACCTGGCGTGATACGCAAGGCTATCGTCTGGAGGATTTTGATCGCGCCACGCTCGGAGAGGATATCTGGGTCGCGGAGCAGGATGGCAAACTGCTGGGATTTGTCTCGATACATCGCGCAGAGAATTTTATTCATAACCTGTACGTCGATCCACACCTGCCGCCGCAAGGCGTCGGCAGCGCATTGTTGCATCAGGCAGAACAGACGTTCAGCGGCACCGGTTCGCTAAAATGCCTGGTGAACAACCAGGCCGCGCTGCGTTTCTATGACAAGCACGGCTGGCACGTCGTTGCGACTGGTTGTAACGGCCACGAAGAATATTATCTGCTGCACTCGCCCAACAGATAATGACCGCCGTTCAGGCTTTATTTGGCATCAATCCTAGCGTCAACCACCAGAATAACAGGGCGAACAGGCTAACGCCGGCGCCCAATCCACAGACGCCAACCCAACCGGCCAGCGCAAAGACATGGGTACTGGCAAACGCCCCGACGCCACTGCCTACGGCATAAAACAGCATATAACAGCCCACCAGCCGGCTGTGCGACTGCCCATCGCTACGAAAAATCATGCTCTGGTTGAGCACGTGAATTGCCTGCCCGGCCAGATCAAGCACCACAATACCGACAATCAACCACGGCATGCCGTTATGCAGCAGGCCAAGCGGCAGCCAGGCAAGCACCAGCAGAGCCAGACACAGCCCGGTCGCCTGTTGCCCTCGGCCACGATCGGCCCAATGGCCGGCTCGCACCGCCGCCAACGCCCCAACGGCCCCCACCAGTCCGAACGCGCCAATCACCGAATGGCTAAAATTATGCGGCGGTTGACTGAGCGGCAGCACCACGGCGCTCCAGAAAATGCTGAACGCGGCGAACATCAACAACGCCAGCATGCCACGGATTTGCAAGGTGCGATCGCGCACCAGCAGCGTCAGCATCGAGCGCAGCAAGGCAGGGTAGCTGAGCGTTGCAGCCGGGCTACGCGGCTGAGGTAGCCAACGCGCCAAAATCGGTAACAGCATTAACGTCACGCCGGCAGAGAAAAAATAAACCGTACGCCAACCGCCCATGTCCGCCAGCGTACCGGACAGGGTGCGGGCCAGTAACAGCCCCATTACCACCCCGCCCTGCGCGGCACCCACCACACGCCCGCGCTCGTGCGGCCCAGCCAGGCTAGCCGCGAAGGCGATCAGCCCCTGCGTCATGGCAGTGCCCAATAGCCCCACCAGCAGCATGCTGGTCAGCAACAGCACGCTGCTGTTCGACCAGCCCACCGCCAGCAGCGCCGCGATCAATAGCAGCTGTTGTACCGCCAGCAAACGCCGGCGATTAAGCAGATCCCCCAGCGGTACCAGTAAGACCAATGCCAGCGCACACCCCAATTGCGTCACGGTGATCACCATCCCCACCGTTGCCAGACCGATGGCGAAATCCGAGGCAATGGCATCCAGCAACGGTTGTGCATAGTAAACGTTCGCCACGCTGAATGCGCTGGCGGCCGCCAATAACAGAACCAACGAGGTGGGTAACCGGTGCGTTTTGGCGGCAGGACAGATGTCATCAAGCAAATCGGTGCTCATGGTGGCCTCGGTAGTTAGGTTTCATAATTAAACCTAATGCAGGTTACGCAATGAGGTTTTATAATGCAACCTCTTCTGCGAAAAGGAGCGGATCATGAAACGTAAAAGCCTGGAACACGCACCTTGCCCAGTGGCACGCGCGCTGGATGTCATCGGCGATTGGTGGTCGTTATTGATCATTCGCGATGCCTTCGACGGCGTTAGTCGCTTCAATGAATTTCAAAAAAACCTTGGCATGGCGAAAAATATTCTTTCGCTGCGTCTGCGCACCCTGGTGGCGCACGGTATTTTGGAAATTGTGCCGGCGGCGGACGGTGCCTATCAGCAATATCTGCTGACGGAAAAAGGCCGTGCGCTGTTTCCGATCGTCGTTGCGCTGCGCCAATGGGGTGAGGATTATCTGTTTGCTGCCAACGAGCCACATTCACTGCTGGTGGAAAGCGACAGCGGTCAAAGGATCCCCCGCATGACGCCGTCGGCTCGCAAGGCCAAACGCTGACCCCGCTAAATACCCGAGTAGTGAAACTGGAAGACATTTAGCCATGCCGCATCGGCGACTCGCACAGGGCTGGCAATACTGCCGCCCGTACACCGTGGTGTGATTCGCCTTGCTCCGCCCCACTCCGCGCTGCACGCCCCGAGGCGCCAACCCGCTATCGGCATTGACCTGCCGTTATTATCCTCAAACGCCATGCGATAACTTGACAGCCAACCCGATGGAAACAAGACTGTACTGGGTACTTTTCATATCGCCGATTATTTATCGCCTACGTTATTAAACCTCAATCATCAACGTACTTTTCCTTAATTAAAATAAATCCTCTATTTATTACCAACCTCGGGAGTGACGTCATGCGGACCCTATTACTTGCATTATCAGTAATCATATTATCCGGCTGTGGAATCAATGAAGAACTCGATTCAATGATCCTGGAGCAACATAAGAAGAAATGCGATGATTATGGCTTTCAACGTGGTAGCGATGCTTACGCCAATTGCCTGATGCGGCAGGCAGAAATGGAAGATGCCGATGAGCAGAAAATGCTGGATAGGGAAGCAAAAACAAAAAAATAGCGCTTATCCGCTCGGGTATTGCCGATAAGCGCGTGCCGTCGCCGTTGACGTGACTATTCGTCGATGGCTACGGTGTCAAAAAAGCATTGCGCCAGCGAGTCAGGCACGTGCAGACCACGCGTCCATTTTATGACCTGCTCTTTTTCTGATAAGTCAGGCTGGCCTCCCCAGACGTCGACAAATTGATTATTCTTGAAGAAAAACGCGCCAGGATCGGCCACTTCGGTTGCGGCATAAATCACCAGCCAGTCTTTATCACCCTGTACCTGCGTGATATCAATGGATTTTAATGCAATTTTTTCCGTCAGACTTTTTTGTATCAGCCGTTGATAAGCCGGCGTATTTTCCGCATTTACCGGCTTGTTGAACGGCTCGCAGCGCTCGGCAGAGAACACCGGGTTGGCCAGCATAAACAATGATAGTGACAATGAAACCATCGCTATTTTCATACTTTCCTCGTTGCAATCATTTAATCGCCGCTAAAGTATTAGCCGGCAGCCGGGGAAATCGCCTGGCGCGATATAATTAAATCGCTGTTAGCCATGCGTCTGGCCCACAGCAAATCGGCTGAGAAAACCAGCCATCTGGTGAGGATAGCCCACTTTACCGCTATGCGCAGAAATCTCGCCTTACCGAGCGTAGCGCCTATCTGGTTGCTGACAAACACCGCATGACGGCATATCGATCAATCGGTTTAACGGCTCCCCCAGACTTCGTCGATTTATAATAACGACAGAGTGAATAAGCAATATAATCAACAGTCCGCTGCTATTTTAAATAGCCTCCGCTCACCATTGATTCCGCTGACATTACCGCCAAAATTAGTGACATCCCAAGCGTGGGTGATAATTATTGCGTCCATTATCTATCACGCCAGCAGGCAACTTACTCAAGCTGCTAGAGCCTGATATTTACCTTTTAGTATTGTTTTCTTAACGGAACCTTCACGCGGGTGCATGTTATTCTGCCTTATGCAGTGGCCATGGCGCATCCACAGCGCTACCATCTTTTCACGTTTATCTGTATTATTGCGCTTCAACGGAACTGAGAAAAAGCAATGAGATTATTCGCATTAATAAGTTTTCTTTTAGTGGCCAGCACCGCAAGTGCCCACCAATGGCAAGCAAAAGACCCAGGCAAATCGATTAGCAATGGAACCCTGACGATTAGCCACGTTGGCGGCCACTATAAAATCGCCTTTCCCGCGCGCGCGGCCCCGCGTTCGGCCAGTCTCACCGTCGACGGCAAGGCGCTGTATGCCAACGATCCATATGGATTTAGCGGCCAGCAGGGCGATACGGCAATTCATGCATTGCTGGCAGCCAAAGCGGCCGATGCACGCTATGACGACAGGCAAAAAACCAAGCCGGTCAAAACAGCGATAGACCTGCAAAGTCTGCAACAACAATTGGCCACGATAGCCCCTTGATCCGCGCAGACAGGGCGGAGCCCTCTGCCCTCTGCCCTCCTCTGCCCCGCAGCTATCTACGCCAGGCTCAGCCGGCATGACGCTGGCACCCACCGGTGTTTAATTCCCGTCCGCTGAGGTATAGTCGGCGTTTTACGGGGAAACCATGTGCATCACTCATCCATTCGTCTGAACAAATACATTAGCGACAGCGGCATCTGCTCCCGTCGTCATGCCGATCGCCATATCAAGCAGGGTCTGGTTTTTATCAACGGCAGAATGGCCAACGTGGGTGAGCAGGTATTTGTCGGCGACAGCGTGAGCGTTAACGGCCAGCCTATCGCACCGCGCAAGGCAGAAGATCTGGTGCTTATCGCGCTGAACAAGCCGGTTGGCGTCATCACCAGCATGGGCAAGCAGGTGCGTAACAACATCGGCGATTGGGTTAACCACAGCCAACGCACCTTTCCCATCGGCCGTCTGGACAAAGACTCTCAGGGACTGATATTTCTCACCAATCACGGTGAACTGGTCAACAAGATCCTGCGCGCCGGCAACAATCACCAAAAAGAGTATCTGGTCAGCGTCGACCGGCCGATAACCGATGAATTTATTCAGGCCATGGGCGCGGGCGTACCGATACTGGGCACCGTCACCAAACCCTGTCTGGTAGAGAAAATCGCCTCGCAGATATTGCGCATTACGCTGGTGCAGGGGCTTAACCGTCAGATTCGCCGCATGTGCAAATATTTTGGCTATCAGGTGACCAAGTTGGAACGCGTGCGCATTATGAATATCAATCTGCACGGATTGGCGTTGGGTGAATGGCGAGATTTTACCGATGAAGAGCGGCGCGAATTATTCCGGCTGATTGAGCATTCGTCGTCCGAAGCGTCGCAGCCAGCGACGACAAGCATCCCCCCCCGTCGCGTAACCGGTACGGCAGTTCCTTCTCTCCGTTGTGGCGTTGCAGGATAGCCGTGCAGCAGCATAACCAATGTGCTGCTGCACGGCATACTTTGACGCTGGAAATACGCAGTGTCTCAACGGTCAGAATGACCATCTAATCGTGGCATTGACTGCATTAACCTGCGTATCAGAACCGTATTGTCCTTGATAACCCAGATCCAACCTGCTGGCAGGCGACAGCTTCACGCTCACGCCGACATCCGCCACCATCACATCGTCATCAACCGCCTGCCCCTGCGTGATAAACGCGTCACTACCGGCAAATGCCATACGTGATGCGCTATTTTTATCGCCGTAGGCATGCTGCCAACCCAAGGAGCCGTAAAGACTGACGTTTTTCGGCAACTCGGTCATGGCGCGCAGACCCAACGTTGAATAGAAGGTATTCATCGTTTCATTGTTGACGCTCAGCGCGGCGGCGCCGCCTTTTTCCTGGAAATTATCGGTATGCAGGCGGATATAGCTCAGATTGACAAACGGCTCAAGATTGGCGTCCGGCAGGCCAAAACGGTAGGCCGCTTCAGTAAACGCCAGCAGTGAATCCGCGTCATAATCCGAGCTCAGCCGATCCGAGAAACTGCCGAAGTTAACGTTGCGTTCGCCTTCGAGCCGGTGCCAGGTGTAACCGAGCGCACCGCGCAGCGAGAAGGCCTGTTGCTGCCCTGCCGCATACAGGCCAAGGTGATAATTGTCACTGTCGGACTTGGCGCTGCGGCTATCGACATCATAGTTGCCACGGCTGTAGCCCATATATCCACCAATGCGGATACTGTGATCGGCCAGTTTACGATCGGCCCCCAGCAGGAAACCGCTGGTATTGCCCTCCAGTTTACCTACGTTACCATTACCGCTGTTCCTGGCCCAGGAGCCAAACGCCTGCCCCCAAACGCCGTTATTGTCAGCCCTGGCTGGCTGCACCAGCGTCATCGCCAACGGGGGAACAGGTAAGGCATCCCCCTCAAATGCCTGAAGCATGCGCTGGTTCAGCACATTGAACAACTGGGTGCTGCCAGCGATCAGGTTAGACTGAACGGAGGGATAGATCTCGCCTGACAGTTGATTGAACGCCTCACGCGCTTGCTGCGTATTCAATAACAGCAAACCATTATACAGCGCCAGTGACGGGCCCTGCTGCGTCAAGGTCGACAACGCGCCAGCGGTATTCCATTGGTTGCTGGTTTGCGCCACCGTTTGGAAAATACCGGGTTTACCGCCTCCGCCCGGATTACCGCCTTCGCCCGGATTACCGCCTTCGCCCGGATTACCGCCTTCGCCCGGATTGCCGCCTTCGCCCGGATTACCGCCTTCGCCCGGATTACCGCCTTCGCCCGGATTGCCGCCTTCGCCCGGATTGCCGCCTTCGCCCGGATTGCCGCCTTCACCGCCTTTTTGCGCGATGGTCAGATCGACAGCGTTAGCACTCTGATCGAGTGCGACGTCCAAGAATGCAGATTTTGAAATCGCCTCGGCAAAACGACCGTCGATCCCCCCCTCTGAGGTTAAGATGCGGTAACGTTGGCCAGTCTGGTAGCTGGTTTGCGGATCCAGTGCGTTGACCTGTACCCTGGCCTGCTCGCTGATGGTGGTTTTGCCCACCACCCGCAGTTGGTCACTGCTACCATCACCGGCAATATCAACATCGTAGAACGATTCCCCCAGGAAATTCAGATAGCGCTTCAGCGTCAGGGTAGCGATATTGCCGTCGCCGGGAGAAATATGGCCGCCCGACTGAATTTCGGTCTGGCCAAGCGTGCCGTTACCGCCCAGCGTACCGCCGGATTTTATCGATGCCGCACTGCTGTACCCCAGCCCATCGTTAACCTCAGAGCCAGCCGTGGCGTTGAGGATCAGCGTACCGCCGTTCTCGGCGCTCAGCGTTTGAACATCGAACTGATTGTCTTCCGGCTGGGTGTTGATATCGCTGGCAATAATGATTTTACCGCCACGGGCGGTCACGTTGGCCTGGAGCTGGGTCAGATCGCCACTCAGCGTCGTTCGCCCGGCGGTATTGATAACCTCACCTTCACCGACCATTTTATTGCCGAAGTCGTAGTTTTCGTCCGTGTGGTTAAAATACACGTAACTGCCGAACAATCCGCCGCGCAGATTGATCACTGTCTGAGCATCGACGCTGCCAGCGGCCCCCGCCACACCGAGCGTCGGTTCGGTCAGGCCGGTGCCGGTATCCATATTGCCGCGACTGCCGACGATCAGCGCGCCTCGGTTCGAACCGGAGCCGGTATCACCCAGGCGCAATTCGTTGGCGCCGGCGGAAAATGTGCCGCCATCCACCACCGACAGCACGCCATTGCCATAGTCGCCGACGTTAACGCTGTTGGCACTGCTAAAACGGGAGCCGTCACCGGCGATGTACAGCTCGGCGGTTTTGTTCGAGCCGGAAACACCGGCAATCTGCGCACTGCCGACAT
Source organism: Serratia odorifera (assembly GCF_900635445.1). Lineage (NCBI taxonomy): Bacteria > Pseudomonadati > Pseudomonadota > Gammaproteobacteria > Enterobacterales > Yersiniaceae > Serratia > Serratia odorifera. Next base: position 2,822,869 of record NZ_LR134117.1, on the reverse strand, counting down.
TGACCGCACCGCCGTTCAGCACGTCCAGATCGCCATTGGCGGTGAGCGTTTGCGTGATATTCCACAGCGAGTTATTGCCGGTCACCGTGGCTTTGGGATTAAGCTTGTCAGCTTCGTCCGGGATAAAGCCGCTGTCGATACGCGCAGCGCCCGCGGTGGTGACCACGCCGCCGTCTTCAATCAGCAGCGTGGAACGCGCGCCCTGACCAAAACCGAGACCGAGCCGGTCACTGACCACTCTGGAGCCGGCGCCTGTAACGATAAGCTGGCTGTCATATCCACCGGTGGTACCGACGATGATTTCTTTGGCGCTGGCCAGCGCTCCCTGCTCGACCCGTAATGTTCCCAGGCCCAGATCTAGGCTGCCGCGCAAAATATATTGATCGTTGATGGCGCTTAATACCGCGTTCGGCCCTCTGACGGTGACCTGACTTTGATAAATCTGGCCATCATGGCGGCTACCGATATTGATGTTATAGGCATTAACCTCACCATTATCGATCAACAGGTTTGCGCTTTGATTACGCCCGACATAAGCCGTGCCAGCGTAGCTCAAGGGTTGGGTAATACGGGATTCGCCATCAAAAATAACATCATCGGCACGAGCAATATCGGCCGATGCCAGCAATATCAATGGCGCTGAGAATAGTGCGAGGTAAATTTTGGAAAGCGGTTTGTTTACCGCTAAATTATGCGATAGCTGATCTTTCATGTTCTATCTCCGGCACAATTATCTTGATGCCATCAAAGTTATTATTTATATGAAAAACGTAATGCATAAGAGGATACGTGGTCGCGAGCACCGACGGCGATTTATCAAGAAATTAGCTAATGCCCCCCAGCGCTAATGTCTCGATGCCAACGTGTGGAGGCTCTGCCCCTCAACCCGCGCCCACAGAGGGTTATTTATGCGTGACGACCGGGGTGCAGCTTGGCGTGCTTAGCGTCGGCGCCGAGCCTAAAATACCCGGCATCATCAGCGACGAGCAGTCAAAAATCCGCCCTTTTTCGGTGGTGGCGCGGTAAGACAGTTTTTGCCCCCCCAGGGCATCCGGCTGGGCGCCGTTAACATTGGTCACGGTAATTTCATCCGATGAACCCAGGCCGAGCATTTTAGCCGTTTCCGCCTGCAACAGCGGTATTGCCTGATCGGTTTTCAAGGTTGAACAACCGGCTACCAGTAGCGTAATGCTTATAGCGATAAGTGGTTTTCTCATAAATTGTCCTTTGTAACCAAACAGATCCAAATTCTGTATGGTTTTATGTTTTACCTTATCAAAATCCCTGAATAATATATTTCGCTTTCCTAACCGAAAAAACCCTCCTAAAGTAGGGAGCAGTGATAATAAAAACTTACCAGACCAATCTGATACATTTAAGCGAAAGGAGATACCCTTGGGGCAGGATTATGCGCTGGTCATTGATGACCATCCTTTGGTGGCAAGCGGCATTGCCAACTTCCTGAATACGCATTGTCGTTTTAAGCGTGCTTACGTGGTAACAAGCGAGGAAAGCTGTTATCGCCACATTCTGGAAAACGGTGCTCCACGCTTAATGGTCATCGATTTCTGGTTATCCGATGGAACGGCATTAAAATTATTAAAAGAAATAAAGCAGCTCTATCCAAAAATTCGTTTCCTGGTGGTCAGTGGCGATGAAAACAACGAAATAGGTCAAAAGGTACGTCATGCCGGCGGGCACGGATTTGTGCTGAAAAATCAGCCACCTGAATTATTTTCCCAAGCCGTTTTCGCACTACTGGAAAACCGGACATGGTTCCCGGAAGATAATGCCACCGTTGCCGACAATAGCAAAAACCCACTGCAACAGTTTAATTTAACCTCACGGCAGCTGGAAGTATTAACCATGATGATGCGTGGCTTCCCCAATAAAAAGATAGCGTTACAGCTTGCTATTTCCGAACCCACGGTCAAGGAACACATTAGCAATATTCTGAAAAAGATCGGCGTCAATAGCCGCGTCGAAGCCATTACGCTATTGCATGGCCGGCAAGGGCCATCACAATGACATTACGTCAATCTTTACAACAGGATGGAATTTCCGCACGCGCACAAATCCGCTTATTGAATAATACATTTATGCGCCTGGTCTTTAGCTTTACCGCCGTGCCCTTTGTGGGTATTCCTTTCGCCATTTGGCTTTATTTAATGGGCAAGGAACTTACGCCAATTATCACCTGGATAGTTATATATATTTTTTGCGCAGTGGCCATCCGATTATGGCATCGCCGCTATCGCCATGAATCCGAGGACGATAACGCCAGCATCGTAATAAACCGTTGGCTGCCGCGCATCAACAAGCTGGCCTTCGCACATGGTGTGGGTATTTCATCCTTATATTTAATCACTCCAGAAAAAAACAGCTTCGACTTTTTTCTGTTATTAAATATCAGTATTGCGGCTATCGTCGCAGCCAATGCAACCCACCTGACACCGGTCATAAGCACCTTTACGCGTTTTTTCTTTGCCTCCTGGGGGGTATTGAATCTGGGCATTGTCTGGCGGTTGGACGATATTATGCCGATCGTGCTGATGCTGAATCTGCTTTATGGTTTCGCCATTTACCGCCACGCTTTGACCTCGCACGCCTTCTTTATTCAGCAAGCCCACCTTGAAGAAAAAAGTTCGCGTCTGGCGGAACAGTTTCGCCAGGCCAAGGAGCAAGCGGAGCAGGCGTTGCTGGATAAGAACCAGTTTCTCACCACTGCCAGCCATGATTTACGCCAGCCGGTGCATGCCATGGGATTCTTGATTGAAGCCATCATTCATAAAAATCGCGATGACACACTTACCCCACAGCTGTTGGATTTGCAGCAAAGCGTGCGTTCCGTGCACCTGATGTTCAATTCCTTACTCGATCTCAGCAAGATCGAGGCCGGCAATCTCAGCACCGCCGCTATTCGGGTGGACATCGGATCGCTGCTTGATTCAGTGATTACCCTGTTCCGCGAAGAAGCAAACAGCCGGTCATTGTCGTTGCGCACCTGGCGGCCCAAGCGGCGTATCGCCGTGATGGGGGATCACATGCTCATCAGGCAATCGCTGATTAATCTGATACAGAATGCCCTGCGTTACACGCAGCACGGCGGTGTGCTGATCGCCATCCGACCGCGTGGAGAGCAGTGTTTGATCGAAGTGTGGGATACCGGTGTCGGCATCGCTGACGAAGAAAAAGGTAAGATTTTCTCCCCCTATTACCGCCCCGAACTGGCGTGGAAAATCGATAGCGCTGGCCATGGCTTGGGGCTGGCAGTAGTGGCACGCTGTGCCAAATTGATGAAGGTCGAATACGGTATGCGCTCCGTCGAAGGCAAAGGATCGCGTTTCTGGATGCGCTTTGCCCTGTACAGCGGCGAAGACATGCTGGCGGACAGTGCCGGCAACTACGCTAACCTGCCCTCGCCGACGCGCTATGCGTCATTGTCTGGCAACTGCCTGGTGGTGGACGATGATCCGCTGGTGACGTCCGCCTGGTCGAGCTTGATGAGCACCTGGGGTATTACGGTACGCTGCGCCGTCTCCGCAGAGGAGGCATTTGCGATTATCGACGAAGGCTTCGCGCCGTTTGCCGTACTGTGCGATCAACGGCTCCGTTCCGGCGAAAGCGGTTTCGATATTCTGCAAGCGCTGTTTGAACGCCTGCCGAACGTCAGCGGTGCCATGGTCAGCGGCGAGTTCAATTCCCCCATTCTGCTTCAGGCCGAGCAGGAAGGTTATCTGGTATTACGCAAACCGTTGGAACCGACGGCTCTGTATGCGTTGCTGTCGCAGTGGGCAACGGGGTTGCACCATTAGCGAGCTGGTGAGTGTCGATATTCGGATAAAGCTGGCGGGAAGAGTCAGTGTGAAGCTGGACAGGTTAATGGATGCTTTAATGTACCGCCCACGGCAGGTGGTTGATGGCTTCCGCTCCAACCCGCGATGTTTCCTCTTGATGGTTACGCGGCAAAACGCCGCTGATTAGCGGCCGACCCGGCAAAAAATTGACGCTTTGTTCACGAGCGTCGGCTGGCCGCTAGCGGCAAAGACCAGCGCGGGCACCCTTGGCGCGCCATGGATGGCGCTCAGAAACGCGCATCGACAACGCTGGCGCTAATGAGTCGCACCGAACTCGGCCACGTCTTCCTCATTACCGTCTGTTTCCTCCCACCACGCCCCTAGCGCATCGAGCAGCGGCACCAGCCGCTCGCCCGCCGGCGTCAGATCATATTCGACGCGCAGCGGATAACCGCCAAACTCGGTGCGACGAACAATCCCCGCCTCCTCCAGCTTGCGCAGTTCCAGCGTCAGCATTTTATGCGAAATCGTCGGATTATCCCGACGCAGTTGATTAAAGCGTTTTGTTCCATCCTGCAGATAGTAAATCAGCAAGGTCGGCCAGCGGCCGCTGAGGATCTGCATCACTTCTTCGATCGGGCAACGGGAAATCAGGTTTTTCATAGCGCTCTCGTGGTAACAAAAAAGTGCGTAATTTACTTACTGATATCGACTGTTACAGTACACATCGCTGCACTGTGACATCAACATAAATCCTGGAGAACCCAAAGTATGGAACCTATTTTGTTATACGGCTTCCCGGCAGGAAGCTCCATGGGGCTGGTTGCTGCTCTCGAATGGTTAGGGCGCCCCTACCGGCTGTGTCGCGTCGACATGCTCGGCGAGATGCGTGACCCCGCTTATCAACGGCTCAACCCACGGGTCGAAACGCCGGTGTTGATCACCGATCGGGGCGAGGTGCTCAGCGAAACCATGGCAATCGCGGCATGGCTGGAAGCGCGAGACACCGCACGCAAAATCAGCTTCGATCCGTTGTCACGCAACGCCGACCGCATGCATCAGATGATGGCGTTCATCAATACCGGCTTTACCGGTGCATTCACTCCGCTATGGGTGGCGATGGAAATGCAGTCACCCAACCCGACGATGCAGCACGCGTTGCAAACATGGGGCCGCGAGTATGTCATCAAGCGTCATGACCGGCTCGAGGAAATGCTCGGCGATACGCCTTTCCTGATCGCCGATCGCCCCACTCTGGCCGACGGTCTGCTGATCGGCGTCGCCCGCTGGCTCGATGTTCACCAGGTGGCCAATAAAACCCGCTGGCCAAAGCTCGCCGCGCTAAGAAGTCGCATTGAAGCCGATCCTGCGGTTATCTACGCGACCGCACTGGAAAATGGTGAAATGCCGCGCGGTGACGGCGCCTGTACGGGACACAGTGAACTGGCCGAGGTCATCGAGCGATTTGGCGTGAAATCACAACCTAGCGCGCCGCCGGAGCTGGTCAGCGAAAACGCCTGACAGGCTCTCGCGATTTGGTGATGGTAATCTAAAAAAGCCCGCGACGACGCGGGCTTTTTTATTGATGCCAATGTTAAGCGTTAACATCAGGGCATCATGCTGCGGTTTAACCTCGGCAGGCGTTTCCCATTACCGATCAGCCGCCGTTGTCCGGCACCGGCGTGTTAAGCAACTGCTGTTCCCAAAGATACGCAATACCGCTACCGGCAGCATGCTGCGCCAGAATGTCGGTCATTGCGCGAGTATGCTCTGTCCACGCCCAGTCGCGCTGCCATTCCGAAGCCAGCGCCAGCCAGGTCATCATGTTCGCACCGGCCGCAATCATACGCTGAATGGCCAGTTGATGAGCCTCGACCGAAACGCCACCGCAGGCGTCGGTGATTACCGTGACATCCCAGCCTTCGCCAGCGGCCTGGATCACCGGCATTGCGACACAGACCTCGGTCCACAGGCCGGCGATAATCAGCTGCTTACGCCCTGTCGCCTTGACCACATCCACCACTTTCGGATCTTGCCAGGTATTGATAAGTGTCCGGTCTATTACCTGCTGATCGGGGAAAACATCGACGATTTGCGGGAAAATCAACCCGCCCCGCTCGGCAATCACGCTGGTCAGTATGGTCGGAACGCCATAGGCTTTGGCAGCCTTCGCCAGCGCTATTGCATTATTGACCACCATCTGCGGTTCGTGGCTGTTCAGGTTGGCAAGCTGATAGGGTTGATGATCGATCAAAACCAGTACAGAGTCTTCAGGACGAAGCAGTGAATCCAGGCCGTTACGAAAAGTCATTATTGGTGCCCTCTACTGTTATGGTGGGAGGAATATCCGGGACAGTCGCCAGCGGCAGGCCTGCCCCGCACAGCCGTATTGTGCTGTTGCCATGCTTGCTGCGGTAGTCGCATCATGGGGCTAGCTGTGTCGCAGAATGGGGAACGCTGAAGTGAATATTGAAGAGCTACAGACATTCGTCGAAGTTGCCGATGCCGGTGGGATTTCGCCTGCCGCACTGCGGCTCGGCATCGCCAAATCGATCGTCAGCCGCCGCCTCGCCCGGCTTGAGAAAGCGCTGGGCGTCCAACTGCTGGCCAGAACCACCCGTGGGACGGCGCTCACCGAGGCCGGCGCCACCTTCAGGGACTACGCGGCCAGAGCCTGCGCCGAGATTGATGCCGCCAGGGAAACCATTTTGCCTACTGGAGAGCTGCGTGGCCGCCTGCGCGTGGCAGTGCCGCTTTCTTTCGGCTCCACACACTTTGCTCCAGCGATCGCGGAAATGGCACGACGCCACCCACGGGTTAATATCCAGGCCTGCTACAGCGACCGTTTCGTTGACCTGATCGCCGAGGGCTACGACTGTGCGATACGGGTTGGCTATCTGCAGGACTCCAACCTGATCGCAAGACGCATCGGCCCTATTTACGGCAAACTGGTCGCCAGCCCGGACTATATCCAGGCACATGGGCAACCGAATTCGCCAGAGGAACTGCTCAGTCACCAGGCCCTGATGCAGGGAACCGAAACCTGGCAACTGACGGATGGCGACAAAATCATTACGGTGCGCCCGCAGGGGCGTTTCAAGGCCGATAACGGGACCGCACTGGTGGCCGCCGCAACGGCCGGCCTCGGCATTGCCTACCTGCCCGACTGCCTTACCCACCCGCACCTGGCCTCCGGCGCACTGGTGCCGGTGATGATCAACCATCCGCCACCGCCAGCCGGGGCCTACGTTATCCGACCGCCAGGACAGCATCCGGCACGCAAGATACGCGTCCTCACCGAACTGCTGATTGAATATTTCGACCCACCGCCACACTTTGCAACGACGCTCGTGGTGTAAGCATGCACCGACCAGGCTGTCGGGTATGAGCCGAGGTAACCCTGGTGGACGGTGATTCTGCTGGCGTGGTCGGGCGATACCAATGGGAAAAAATGTCGGTCATCCAGCCAAATATAACGACAGAGCATGCGGACCATTCGTTCACCAACCGCCAGATTTCTCTGGGCCAGTGGATCATCTCATGCTGTAAAACCGCTGCTGCCTGCTGCCCCAACCAATAAGTATTGTCAGTGGCACCACTCGATGTAAATCAATGGTTTATATGTCAACCACGGTCAGAAAAACAAAAAAAACGCCACCCAGTGCGGACACCGTCGGCGCCAAGCCATTACCCGTATAAAATCTCATTCGCCATATAAGCGCATACGTTTGATGTCGCGCTGCGGAGACTCGCCAAACTCCCGGCTGTATTCGCGACTAAACTGCGATGCGCTTTCATAGCCAACGATTAACGCCGCGCTGTTGGCATCAAGATTGTTGCTTAACATCTGCTGCCGGGCTTCCTGTAGCCTGAGCTTTTTCTGGTACTGCAGTGGGCTAACTCCCGTCACCGCACGGAAATGCTGCCGAAAAGTGGACGGGCTCATATAGGCGCTCGCGGCTAATTCATCGATGCAGACAGCGCGCGTGAAATTCTGTTTAAGCCAGCCCACCACCCTGGAAATATTCTGACTCGGCGAACCTGCCGTTGCCAGATGCCGCAGCTGTGGGCCATGGTTACTGGCTAATAAGCGGATAATAATTTCCTGCTGGATCAACGGTTCGAGATGGGCAATCAAATCTGGCTCAGCGAGCAGCTGTATCAAACGCCGTAACGCGTCGGTTAATCCCTCATCTAGCGGTTCAACAGAAAGCGGATTAAGCGGGACTTCTCTTATCGACTTCGCCGTCGGCATCAGTGCCGCCATCTGGACCACGGTCCGGGGATCCAACGTCAGCATCAGCCCCAGAAAAGGTTCATCCTGGCTGGCCTCGGTAACATGAGAAATCACCGGCAGATCTATCGTAGTCAGCATGGATTCGCCTGCGCGGTATCGGGTTGGTTTCCCTGCCAGCATGACCTCTTTTGCCCCCTGCACCACAACCCCCAGCCCCATCTGATAAATACAGTGCACTGGCGCCGTGGGCATCTGGCGGCGATGAACGGTAAGTGAAGGGATTGTCGTGGGATAGTCACCATCATTTTGGGCAATCATGGCAACCAGTTCTGCCAACGACTTTTTGGCAGAGGCAGCATTTAGTGCAATTTTATCGACCATATTCCGCCTATCAGCATCAATTTACATATCATAAATAATTTATCATCGGGAAAACAATGATGCATCTTTCAGCAACCATAAATCATTTTAGGCAAAATTATCGACAGATCTGACAAAGACATCAGGCGGCAATGGGCGAATAATAAATTACAATTTCACCCGAGTTATCGAGATGCCAGATGCCTAAGCTGTTTGATTGCTTCACGCTTAAAGATATTACCCTGCGCAACAGGATTGTCGCTTCACCGATGTGCCAATATCAGGCTGAGAACGGTTTTGTTAACGACTGGCATAGGTCGCACTATTCGATGCTGGCACGCGGTGGCGTAGGTTTGCTTATCGTTGAGGCGACTGCCGTTAGCCCTGAAGGACGCATCACGCCAGGCGATCTGGGGCTTTGGAGCGATGCACATGCCGAAGGCCTTACTCCCGTCGCCACTGCAATCAAACAGGCGGGTGCGGTAGCGGGTATCCAGCTTGGACATGCTGGCAGAAAAGCGGGATGTACCCCGCCCTGGAAAGGCGGCACGCCGCTGGATCGTCAGGATCCACAGGCCTGGAGACCGGTCGCGGCCAGCGCCCTACCTTACGTTCTGGAGAGCGATTACGTTCCTCGTGCCATGTCTCTGGCCGACATCCGCAAAGCGGTGCACGATTTCAGAGACGCGGCCCGTCGCGCCAGTGACGCCGGGTTCGAATGGCTTGAGCTTCACTTTGCTCACGGTTTTCTCGCGCAAACTTTCCTTTCATCAAAGACCAACGCCCGTGAAGACCAGTACGGCGGCGCCCTGAAGAATCGTGCTCGCTTTATGCTTGAGGTGGTAGAGGCGGTAAAATCCGTCTGGCCGTCACACCTGCCGCTTACTGCACGCCTGGGCGTCGTTGAGTTTGATTCCTGTCCTGAACACAGCTTTGCCGAATCCCTGCAGGTGATCCGCTGGCTGAAAACAGCGGGTATCGATTTTGTCGATGTCGGTCTGGCGCTTTCTACCCCAGATGAACAGGTGCCATGGGGGCCTAACTTTATGGTCCCCTATGCTGAACGGGTACGCCGGGAAACGGGCATTCCCGTATCAACGAGCTGGATGATCACCCGCGCCAGTGATGCCAGTGATTTTATTCAGGACGTCAAACTCGACCTGGTGTTTTTCGCCCGCACGCTGCTGACCAATCCCCACTGGGTTTTCCAGGCTGCACGAGAGCTTGGCATCGTCGCTCCCGAGTCCGTTTTACCGCAGCCATATGCCTACTGGCTGCAGAACTGGGCGGAATAACGTATCGCTACGCCCTCCCTTGGCAAAAACCCTTGATTGTGAACTAAGGAACCTGAGATGACAGACAATATTAAAGATAAAGTAATTGTAATAACCGGTGCTTCAAGCGGCATGGGTGAAGCTGCGGCTCGTCACCTTGCCCACAAAGGGGCCAAACTGGTACTTGCAGCCCGCCGTTCCGATCGCATTGATGTGCTCGCCAAAGAAATCAACGCTCAGGGGGGAACAGCAATTGCCGTAGCCACGGACGTCACCCGTGAAGATGATGTTAAAAAGTTGGTGGATACGGCCGTGAACCAGTTGGGACGTATTGATGTGCTGATTAATAATGCCGGTGTCATGCCGCTGTCACCGCTCGATCAGGTAAAAGTAAATGAGTGGAATCAGATGATCGATGTGAACCTGCGTGGCGTTCTGCATGGCATCGCTGCAGCCCTGCCTTATATGAAAGCCCAAAAGTCGGGGCATATCATCAACACGGCATCGGTTGCTGGCCACCTGGTATTTCCCGCATCCGCGGTTTACTCCGCCACTAAATATGCAGTACGCGCACTCACTGAAGGGCTAAGAAAAGAAACCTGTGCTTATAACGTCCGTGCAACCATTATCTCCCCTGGCGCCGTCTCTACCGAACTGCTGGAGCATATCAGCGATAAGGACGTGCAGGCGGCCAATCAGGAATATGTCGGCAAAGTAGGCGTTCCGCCGGAAACCTTTGCCCGTATGGTTGCTTTTGCGATCGGCGAGCCTGACGATGTGGGAGTTAACGAAATTATTTTCCGACCGACTGCCCAGGATCTGTAGGCGCAGAACCGTAAAGGGCCGAGAACCAGTCGGAAACCTGGCGGCGGCATCGGGCTGATGGCGGTGCAGCGGAACCGGTGGTGGGTAAGCGAAGGCACGATGAAGTTTCTTCTGTTTTGTTGGCGTAATCAGTAGGTCGCTCTTCATCGTGCTTTCATTTTCTGGCGATCCTTCACCCTGTTGGCTACAGCTGGAGTTTATCAAGCCAGCTTAGAACCAGGCCTCAAACATGCCGCCGATGTTCAGCGAATCCAGCTGCTGGTCGCTGGTACCATCTACTTTGGCGGTGTGCTGGTTATCCACCTGGCCACCGGTGACGTAGAAGCGCAGCATCGGGCGGAACTCCGGCCCCATGCCAATGGAGATGTTCTGCGACAGCGTCAGCTTCCAGCCCTTGTTATCCCCGCCCTGATCGTAGTCTACCCGCTGGTAGCCCGCTTCCAGCCAGGTGGAGTGCACGTCGTTCCAGAAGTACATCGGCCGCACGATGGCACCGTAGTTTTTACGGTTGTCGGTATTGTCCTTGCCGTTATCGTAATCGTGGAACGCCAGCAGATATTCTACCTGCGCCTGCTGGGTAAACTTATGGCTGCCCTCAAAGCTGGCGTACACCGTGGTCAGGTCGTCGGTTTTGTTGTAGACGCTGTTATCCGAGTTATCGGAGTAGCGCAGAATGACCTTGTTCACCCCGCTGTCGTTGGTGTGGCTCAGTACCAATCCGCCCTGCCAGGCATCGAGACGCTCGTCGCTATCCACCGCTTTCGAATCAAAGCCGTAGTTGGCGTACACTTCGACGTCGATCGGCCCGGCCTTGATACCGTGGGTTTTGCTGGTTAACGCATAGTGGCCGTTGTCGCCGGTATCAGAGCTGCCGGTACAGGTGATGCGTGAAGGGTTAGTCTCGTCGGCCATCACTTCCGGGCTACAGGATTTCACCTGCGACACCGTCGCCACGTCAAACAGTACGCCGCCAATATCGAAGTTCTTCACCCCCGCCCCCTGGCCGTCGTGGTTCATCCAGAAGTAGTCGTTGATCCCCTGCTGCGGACGCTGGTGGAAGTCGCGCCCCGCCCAGATATAGGCATTCGGGTTCGATTCGAGAACGTTGGTAACGCCGACGTAAGCCTTTTTCAGGTTCACTTCGTCGCTCCAGTGGTCAAACATGACGTTAAGATCCCAGATGGCCCCCTGGCTGCTTTTGAAGGCCTTGCTGAGCTGGAATTCGCCACCGTTGCTTTCGTTACCCAGACGGCCGATCGCCGAGGCGCCGTTATAGGAACCGTCAACGCCGACGTATTTCTGATCGCCGGTCTGGATGTGGGCGCCATAACGGGCGTAGCCGCTGAATTTGAGGCCGAATGGAATCGCTAAATCCGGCGAACCCGCAGTGGTTTGCGGGTCGGTAATCACGTCGACCTTTTTATCGGCGGCGGCAGTGATTTTCGCCTGCCGTTCGGCCAGTGCTTTATCGACCGCTTTAGCCACGATGGCGTCAATCTGTTCCTGAGTGAATTCCTGCGCCAGGACAGAAACAGGGCACAGCGCGGTGATAACCGCCATAGCTAAATGAATTTTTTTTACAGTTTTCATGGCTATCTCAAGTTAATTATTTTCTTAGAAAATAACCATCCTGTTCTGGTGTAAATAGCAACAATGCCACCAAAACAAGCTGATTTTATTTTTATTTCGCAGAGGTACAGTTAAATAATTGGCGTGATGAGTGTCTCCATAGTCAGAGTGATGAAATATAAATATTGATAATGGTGAATGGTTTATTCTGCTAATTCGCGCGTCAGCAAGATGTTCGCCAGATAATTCTGACTGTACAACATAATCAAGATCGCAAGCTGGCGTGCCTCGCCTGTATCTTGTTCAACCCGCGGAGTTTGCTTGTGCGGCGCCTGGCGGGGTAGCCATCGGCCTGCCGGCTTTAGCACCGTGTGAGTGCCAATCAGCAGCAACGCCCTTGATGGCCGGGCGTTGCACCTATTATCTGAGTTCGCGCTATCGTATTTAATTAAATCTCGATTCGCCTGCTTCCCAGCTATAGCCGTCATTGGCCGTTAACGAGTCACCCAGTTCCTGATAATCGAAACTATAAAATTCTGCACTGGCGGCATAACCAGAGTAGTCGACTACCGCCAGGCCAACGAATGCCCCGGTAAAGAACCCACCGTAACTTTGTAGTACATAATCATCTGAAAGAATTGCGGCATCCAATTTGACAGGGATTTCAGTGAAGCTCACCCCATCAAAGCTATATTCATAACAATAGCTTTCCTTTCTAACCCTGGTGCGGAACCAGACATATTCGGTACCATCTGGTATATTGATTGCCTGATCTTTCAGGTAGGAGGTGTATTTCCCACGATTATTCTCGCCTACTTCGATCACCGAACCATTAATTTCATTCCAGGTAATGAAAACAAAGCTCCAGTGGCGATCGTTATAATAATTGGTTAAGCCCGCCATTTGCTGGTAATTAAACGGATTGAATTTCACTTTGACTTGCGCATCAAAATAAAAGGCTTGCCAACGCCGGGCAATAAGCGAAAGGTCATGAGTATTCGCTAAAGAACCTTGACCTATAAGCGTCAATTTACCATCACCCGTTGTCCCCATTTTTTCGTTGAACGGGACACGAAGTGTATTCCAGTTAAGATCGAGCGTTGACGAGGTAAACTCATCCCGCTGACTATGATCTTCCGCACTTTGGGTATAAATAGCGTCCTTTGGCCCTTCGACAAAGGTTTTTCCACCGTGGCCCCCGACAATGCGTGGCCAGTCGTCTGCATCCCATATAACTTTTTGGATCGAGGTTTCTCTGCCAAGCGTTGACCAACCACGAGGATCGTAGACAGACTCACCAGCATGATTCCAGGGACGCGCACAGAGTGAGACGTAATACCATTCCCCATTCGGGGTTGACACCAGACTGCCATGCCCCTGTTTTTGGATGTAACTGTCAGGGGTATCTACGTTGGTCAGGAAAACCTCTCCTGGCGCGGTTTCAAAACTGTTGGCGTCCAGGGTTTTGGAACGAGCAACCACCTCCTGGTGGGTAAATACGGTTCCTCCCTGAGCGGCAAAAAGATAGTAATACCCGTTTAGTTTGTAGAGATGTGGCCCCTCAACCAGCGCAACGGCAGTGCCGCGATAAATGGTACGCGCGGTTTCTGGTTTTAACTTCAGTGTCTTTGGATCAAGCTCGGTTAATGTAATGCCATTAAACGGGTGATGGTACTCTCGATGGTCCCAGGTTTGTTGAACCAAGTATTTACCGCCATCATCGTCATGGAACAGTGAAGCATCAAAACCGACGCCATTAAGTTTGATAGGATCGGTCCATGGGCCACGAATATCCGTTGCGGTGGTCAGGTAGTTCGTCATGTCTTTAAAGGCACCTTCGGTGATTTTCACATCGGTATAAACCAACCAGAATTTGCCATCGGCATAGGAGAGCGCTGGAGCCCAAATCCCCCCTGATGAAGGATTGCCCTTCATATCTAAAAGAGCAGTGGTCGACAATGGACTAGGAAGAAGATTCCAGTGTTCCAGGTCTTTTGACTCATGCAAACGAACGCCTGGGAACCACTCAAATGTCGAGTTTGCGATATAGTAAGTATCCTCTACACGGATAATACTGGGGTCTGCATTGAATCCAGGCAATATAGGATTTTGAATGATTGACATGGCATTTACCTTTTTTAATCAACTTGTTCGTATTTATAAAAAAATCAAGAAACTTATAACTATATACGAATCTCATCAAGCCGACGGTTGATATCCGTGATATTTTTATCTGAGATTGGATATAACTGAATGACGATCATCGACACAAAGGCTAAAACTATCGGGATCCAAATCGCTGTCATGTTTATGCCGGCGATGGCATTTGCATGTTGCTCTACACCGGTTTCGTTAAAGCCATACACCGCCAGCAGCCAAAGTGGCACCGCGCCGCCAATAGTAAAGCCAATCTTGAAAAACAGCCCCATAATGGCATTGATAATTGCGGCATTGCGCTTGCCTGACTTTAATTCACCATAAGCAATAACTTCAGGCACCAGTGCCCACATAAAGCCGGTAGCCGAGGTTAAGCCCCATTGCTTAATAAATGTTGCGATATAAGCCAGCCAGAGCTCATCATGCATTCCATCAAGTGACCAAATGTACGTCAAAAACTCCCCCACAATAAACATGCCAAGGAAAAGGTGGAAGAAGCCTTTTTTACCAAATATTTTCTTCAGTCGTGGCCAGAAAATCGGGAATACAATACCTGGAATTGAGGCTACCAGGCCAACAGCGCCCATCCATTCTGAATGGCCGACCACATACTGATTGAAAAAGCCATTAACCGTGTTCATGAAAAACATGAAGGTAAAGGCCAGCATGAAAAAAAGTCCGAGAACAACCAGCGGCCGATTGTTTTTGAGTTCAAGGAATAAATCAGTGGCTTTTACGTTGGCAGATTGTTCTACCGTCGCGACCACCCGTTCCTTTGTTAATTTATAACAGAGTAAAAGTGCCACAGCCCCGATAACCATATACACCGAGTAAACGCCAAACCAGGCGTAACTTGCTGATGGATCGGTATAATTCCCCAAATTGAGTTCAAGTCCAAAAAAACCGGTATCTTTGAGGCTGCGATCTTTTGGCGCGGCCATTTGGACGAACATGGGGAAGAGCGTATAGACCAGAAGATTGGCGCTATTGGCCAGCATCATTCGCGTACTGGTCAATTTATCAATAGATTCAGGATCTCTGGTTAATGAAGCATTAAGGGAACCATAAGGAATATTCACAACTGAATAAACCAGATCCAGCGCCAAATACACGATAAAGGCGAAAGGAACAGAGCCTCTGACTTCAGGAATAGGGGCAAAAAGCAAAGCAGAAAGAATAACGAGTGGAATGCCTGCCCTTAACAACCATGGGCGATATTTTCCGGCTGCTGAAATCCTTTTGTCAACAAAAGTCCCTACCATCGGATCCCAAAAGACATTGATGATTCTGACAAAAAGAAATATAAAACCGGCGGCGGCGGTGCTGATGGTATTAACAGTCAGCATGTGAAGAGCAAGAAAACCGCCGATGGTGCCAAAAACAAGGTTTTGGGCAAAGTCACCCATGCCATAACCAATGCGTTCACCACGCGTTAGTTTATGGTACTCATCATGCCGACTTTGCATTATGTTTCCACTCATTTTAATCACATCTCCTGCCTATTTTGTGAATGCGGAATACTTTCTGACACAGATTACATCCGGGGATCTATTACGTTTTTATATTTATTAATTATGTTTTTTTATTTCCGTGAGCGTTGTGACAAAGGTCTTGTATAGGTCATCTATCCAATGTGCTGACTGGCGGCTAACTAGCAATATCCGCAGTAGTTGAACGCACCAGATAAAGCGATATTTTTTTATTTCTGGTTACCTGTCTAACAAACGTTAACACCTCGTAGGGTTATTAACGTACTAAATAGATGATCGTACTTTTTGGGATATGGTTCACATTTGAGCATTATCTTAATCACAGAGTGAAATAACGTAATTGAGCAATCAGCCGGAAAAATACAGGATGATGCCGCATTTTTTATTTTCCGCTGACAGCATTACGGAGTTCATTATACAAACCTTTTTCGATCAACCTGACCGCCTGCGTTTTGCAACGCCGGAAACAGCAAACCCGCAGGCTTTTCGTCACTACACCCCGGATGAAAGCGTGCTGGGCAAACGGATGGAAAAGCACGTCGGTGATTGGCCCAACGCCTGCTGGAATGGCGCAGATATGCTTGGCGCCGGTTCTTTTGAACGCCCCAGCAGGCAGCCGCCATTGCTCTTTATTGCTATTACACTCGGCACATGGGTCAGTAATGCCGATTAATTGTTGCCTTGCATAAACCGTAGCTAACAGCGGCCAGAAAGTGCCAGATACAAAAACAAAAAAGCCCGCAGTGATGCGGGCTTAGAGGTGTTTTACGGCTTATACGTGCCGGCTGGTGCCAGACGTTAAATCATTCCCACTCGATGGTCGCCGGTGGCTTGCCGCTGATGTCGTACACCACGCGAGAAATACCGTCGACTTCGTTGATGATGCGGTTGGAAACGCGGCCGAGGAACTCGTACGGCAGGTGTGCCCAATGCGCGGTCATAAAGTCGATGGTTTCTACCGCACGCAGCGACACTACCCAGTCATACTTGCGGCCGTCGCCCATCACGCCAACGGAACGCACCGGCAGGAACACGGTGAACGCCTGGCTGACCTTGTTGTACAGATCGGCTTTGTGCAGCTCTTCGATAAAGATCGCGTCGGCACGGCGCAGCAGGTCGCAGTACTCTTTCTTCACTTCGCCCAGCACGCGCACGCCCAGGCCCGGCCCCGGGAACGGGTGACGGTACAGCATGTCGTACGGCAGACCCAGCTCCAGACCGATCTTGCGTACTTCGTCCTTGAACAGTTCTTTCAGCGGCTCGACCAGGCCCAGCTTCATCTCTTTTGGCAGGCCACCCACGTTGTGGTGCGATTTGATCACGTGCGCCTTGCCGGTGGCCGAGGCGGCGGATTCGATCACATCCGGGTAGATGGTGCCTTGCGCCAGCCACTTCACTTCGCTCTGCTTGCAGGCTTCTTCGTCGAATACTTCGACGAACACCCGGCCAATGATCTTGCGCTTGGCTTCCGGCTCATCCACGCCGGCCAGCGCGCTCAGGAAGCGCTCTTCGGCAGGCACGTGCACGATGTTCAGACCGAAATGATCGCCGAACATTTCCAGCACCTGATCGGCTTCGTTCAGGCGCAGCAGGCCGTTATCAACGAACACGCAGGTCAGGCGCTTGCCAATGGCGCGGTGCAGCAGCATCGCGGTCACCGAGGAGTCTACACCGCCGGACAGGCCGAGGATCACGTGGTCTTCGCCCACCTGCTCACGGATACGCGCTACCGCGTCTTCGATGATGGTGGCCGGCGTCCACAGCGCTTCACAACCACAGATGTCCAGCACGAAGCGCTCCAGCATCCGCTGGCCCTGGCGGGTGTGCGTCACTTCCGGGTGGAACTGCACGCCGTAAAAACGTTTTTCTTCGTTGGCCATAATGGCGAACGGACAGGTATCGGTGCTGGCAACGGTAACAAAGTCGGCCGGAATGGCAGTCACTTTGTCGCCATGGCTCATCCATACATCCAGCAGCGGCTTGCCGCTGGCGCTAACGGCATCTTCGATATCACGGATCAGGGCGCTCTGGGTGGTCACTTCCACCTGCGCATAGCCGAACTCGCGCTCGCTGGAGCCTTGCACGTGGCCGCCCAGCTGCATCGCCATGGTTTGCATGCCGTAGCACACGCCCAGCACCGGTACACCGGCGGTGAACACGTATTCTGGCGCGCGCGGGCTGTTCAGCTCGGTGGTGCTTTCCGGACCGCCGGACAGAATGATGCCGCTTGGATTGAATTCGCGGATCTGCTCTTCCGTCACGTCCCAGGCCCACAGCTCACAGTAAACGCCGATTTCACGTACGCGGCGAGCCACCAATTGGGTGTACTGCGAACCGAAGTCCAGAATAAGAATGCGATGCTTATGGATATTTTGTGTCATGTGAGGCGAATTCCAGCAACAGAGAAAAAGGAGAAAATCTAAATCGTCAGGGCGATAGCCATCGGCGAGGCCCGGCGTGATGCCGGGCCAGCCTGTGGAATCAACCCATACGGTAGTTCGGTGACTCTTTGGTAATGGTCACGTCATGCACATGGCTTTCCTGAATACCGGCACCGCTGATGCGCACGAATTCCGCTTTGGTACGCAGTTCGTCGATGGTGGCGCAGCCGGTCAACCCCATGCAGGAGCGCAGGCCGCCCATTTGCTGGTGTACGATGGCTTTCAGCATGCCTTTGTAGGCCACGCGGCCTTCGATCCCTTCCGGCACCAGTTTGTCCGCCGCGTTGTCGGTCTGGAAGTAACGGTCCGAAGAGCCTTTGGACATCGCGCCCAGCGAGCCCATACCACGGTAGGACTTGAACGAACGTCCCTGATACAGTTCGATTTCGCCCGGCGATTCTTCGGTACCGGCCAGCATCGACCCCACCATGACGCAGGAAGCACCCGCGGCGATGGCTTTGGCGATATCGCCGGAGAAACGGATACCGCCGTCGGCGATAACCGGAATACCGGTGCCTTCCAGCGCTTCTACCGCGTCAGAAATTGCGGTGATCTGCGGCACGCCCACGCCGGTGACGATACGGGTAGTACAGATGGAGCCAGGGCCAATCCCCACTTTCACCGCGCTGACGCCGGCTTCTACCAGCGCTTTGGCACCGGCTGCGGTCGCCACGTTGCCGCCAACGATCTGCAGATCCGGGTATTTGGCACGGGTTTCACGAATACGCTGTAACACGCCTTCGGAATGGCCATGGGAGGAGTCGATCAGCAGTACGTCTACACCTGCGGCCACCAGCGCATCAATACGCGCTTCGTTGCCGGCACCGGCGCCAACCGCAGCGCCTACACGCAGGCGGCCGTGTTCGTCTTTACAGGCGTTAGGCTTGCGCTCTGCCTTCTGGAAGTCCTTGACGGTGATCATGCCGAGCAGATGGAAACTGTCGTCCACCACCAGCGCTTTCTCAACGCGTTTTTCGTGCATTTTTTGCAGCACGACTTCTCGCGCTTCGCCTTCCTTGACCGTTACCAGACGGTCTTTCGGCGTCATCACGGCGGTAACTGGCTGGTTGAGGTCGGTTACGAAGCGAACGTCACGGCCGGTAATGATACCGACCAGTTCGTTGTCTTCGGTCACCACCGGATAGCCGGCAAAGCCGTTACGAGCGGTCAGCTCTTTGACTTCTTGCAGCGTGGTGGATGGGGTAACGGTCTGCGGGTCAGTGACTACGCCGCTTTCATGTTTCTTCACGCGGCTGACTTCTTCAGCCTGACGCTCAATGGACATGTTTTTGTGAATGAAGCCGAGGCCGCCTTCCTGCGCCAGCGCGATGGCCAGGCCGGATTCGGTGACGGTATCCATCGCTGCGGACAGCATAGGGATATTCAGGCGGATAGTTTTGGTCAGCTGAGTGCCTAATTCTGCAGTGTTAGGCAGAACCGTGGAGTGGGCTGGAACCAGGAGAACGTCGTCAAACGTCAGAGCTTCTTTAGCGATACGTAGCATGGGCAATATCTCACCAGGGTGGATGCGGAAAAGATAAAATATTGCCGCGGCATTATACAGAGCGTAATCGGTTGCCTCCAGCACTTTCTTACAAAAACTCTTGATTACCTGTTTGAGGCATGTAGTATCGACCAATTAAGTGGTTGTTTTGGAATTTGATCTGGGTCACATGTCACTACCTACCTCTCCGTCCATTTTTACCGTAAGCCGCCTCAATCAGACGGTTCGACAACTGCTGGAAATGGAAATGGGGCATATTTGGCTCTCGGCCGAGATCTCGAACCTCTCCCAACCCTCTTCCGGCCACTGGTATTTTACCTTGAAGGACGATCGCGCCCAGGTTCGCTGTGCGATGTTCCGTAACGCCAATCGCCGCACCACCTTTCGTCCACAAAACGGCCAGCAGGTGCTGGTTCGCGCCAGCATCACGCTGTATGAACCGCGCGGCGATTACCAACTGATTGCCGAAAGCATGCAGCCGGCCGGTGATGGTCTGCTGCAACAGCAGTTCGATCAGCTTAAACAGCGTTTGTCTGCCGAAGGACTGTTCGATCAGCAATTCAAACAGCCGTTGCCGAGCCCGGCTCGCCGGGTTGGGGTGATCACCTCCTCCAGCGGTGCCGCACTGCACGATATTCTGCAGGTACTGCAGCGGCGCGATCCGTCATTGCCGATTGTCATCTACCCGACGCCGGTACAGGGGGCGGAAGCACCGTTGAACATCGTGCGGGCGATAGAAACCGCTAACCGTCGCGACGAATGCGATGTGCTGATCGTCGGCCGCGGCGGCGGTTCACTGGAAGATCTGTGGAGTTTTAACGACGAACGGGTGGCGCGGGCGATTTTCGCCAGCCGCATTCCGATTGTCAGCGCCGTCGGCCATGAAACCGACGTCACCATCGCCGATTTTGTCGCCGACCTGCGCGCGCCGACCCCCCTCCGCGGCGGCGGAGCTGGTCAGTCGCAATCAGCTGGAGCTGTTGCGTCAGCTGCAATCACAGCAGCAGCGTCTGGAAATGGCGATGGATTACTATCTGGCGCAGCGTCAGCAGCAGTTCAGCCGTATCAACCACCGTTTGCAGCAACAGCATCCGCATCTGCGTCTGGCGCGGCAGCAAACGCTGTTGCTGAAACTGCAACGCCGGTTGGAAGATGGCATGCAGCATCAGCTGCGGCTGTCTTCGCGCCGCAGCGAACGTGCCCAGCAACGGCTGGCGCAAACGCAGCCGCTGGGCCGCATCCACCGTTATCAGCAGCGGGTACAGCAGCAGGAATACCGCTTGCAGCAGGCGCTGGAACGCCAGCTCAATGCCTATCGTCAGCGTTTTGGCGTTGCCTGCAGCCAGTTGGAAGCGGTCAGCCCACTGGCGACGCTGGCGCGCGGCTACAGCGTGACACAAACCCCGCGCGGCGAGGTGCTGAAAACCACCCAACAAACGCAGGTCGGCGAAATGCTAAAAACCCGTTTGCAGGATGGCTGGGTCGAAAGCGAAGTGAAAACCGTCACCAAAGCGAAAAAGCCGCGCAAGAAACGCGCGGCCGACTAGTCTATTTGGGCGCTTGACGCGCCCTCTGCCCCTCACCCCAGCTTGAATACCGCCGCCGGCTCGCCGTTGATCCACAGTTGGCGCAGTTCGCTTGCCGGCAACGTCACCGCCAACTGCTGCCATGCCGGCCGGAAACGCCCCTCGGTGCTGATGGCAAGATCGATGCGGCTGGTGGTACAGCGCATCTGCCAACGCAGCCACAGCGCGTTACCCTGCTGCCAGCCATCGCTCACTCCATCGTCTTCAAACAGCAGACCCGAACATTCGCCGTGCATCAGCGGAAACAGCTTCAGTTCACGCCGATCGTCTGCCGCCACGTCGACGTGAGCCAGACGCTGCGATAGCGGAATGGCGCTCCCGGCGCGCGCCAGCAATGGCAGACGCTCCAGCGGCGCGTCCAGCACGATGCTCTGCCCGCCGCCGAACCATTGGCCGCTGTAGAAACAGTACCAGCCTTCGCCGTTGTCCGGCAGATACACCGTGCGTTGCCGCTGCCCCGGCTCCACCACGCTGGCCACCAGCAGATCGCGGCCGATCAGGAAGTCGTCGTTTTCATGCCAGGTGTGTGGATCCTGTTCATGATCGAGGAACGTCGGCCGCAGCATCGGTTCATCATCGACGCTGGCCTGCCATAGCAGGGTGTAAAAATAGGGCATCAGACGATAACGCAGGTTGATGGCGTCGCGGATGGTCGGCGTCACCGCCGGGTACATCCACGGTTCGTTTACCGTGGCATCATCATTCCACGAATGAATGGTAAAACGCGGATGCATTACGCCGTTTTGTACCCAGCGCACAAACAGCTCGGCGTCCGGCTTGTCGCCGGAGAAACCGCCGACGTCATGACCGACGTTGTACAATCCCGACAGGCTCATGCCCAGTCCCATACGGGTGTTATAACGCAGAGTCTGCCAGTTGGTGCGATTGTCGCCGC
Source organism: Serratia odorifera (assembly GCF_900635445.1). Lineage (NCBI taxonomy): Bacteria > Pseudomonadati > Pseudomonadota > Gammaproteobacteria > Enterobacterales > Yersiniaceae > Serratia > Serratia odorifera. The sequence continues at coordinate 2,800,734 of NZ_LR134117.1, read as the reverse complement.
TCCAGGTCTGCACGTAGCGCTGCATGCCGGCGCAACCGGAGCGGGAAATCAGGTACGGCCGCATGCCTGGCGCAAATTGCCGCTGGGCTTCCATTGACGCGCGCATCATCAGCAACGGCATCACCGGCCGGATATGCTTGATGGCGATCGGCCGACCAAAACCATGGCAGCGCGCCTCGCCATCCCATACTTCGTACTCGTTGTTGTCGTTCCAGGTCGAATCAATGCCCATTTCCAGCAGTTGCTGCGTCACGCCCTGCTGCCACCAGCGCACCGTCGCCGGGTTGGTGAAATCAAGGTGCGATCCTTCGTCGTCCCAAAAGCTCGAACGTTCCGGCGCATCGCTTTGCGAGTCGCGAATGAACAACCCCTGCTCCGCCACCGCCGCATACTGTGGATGGTCCTGCAACAGGCACGGCTTGATATTGGCCGCCAGCTTCAGTCCGGCGTGGTGAAACGCCTGGCTCAGTTGCTGCGGCTGCGGCACCTTGTCGTAGTTCCAGTTGAAGACATAACGTTTGTTACCAATCGAGGTATAGCCGGAGGAGAGCTGGAACGAATCGCATGCAATATCATGCTGTTGGCACAGCTGAATAAACTGTTGCAGTTGCACTTGCGCATCCGGCGCATCGGTGTAATGCATGGTCGAGCCGCTGTAACCCAGGCTCCATTTAGGTCCGAAAAGCGTCTTGCCGGTCAGCCGCACAAATGCCTTGGTGACGTCCAATACCTGCGGCCCGAGGAACAGGTAATAATCCAGATCGCCCGCTTCGGCCTGATAGCGACGGTAGGCCAGATGGTAGTTATCGATTTCATTGCCCAGATCCAGCCAGCAACTGCTCAGATTGTCGTAAAACAGGCCAAAACTGACCTCTTGCCGCCGGGTAATGGTAAACGGAATGTGCTTATACAGCGGATCGGTACTGGCGGCGTTATAGCCCATGGCATCGAGATTGCGCATTTCGAAACGGCGACCGCTGCGTTCCAGATCGCCGGCCTTTTCACCCAACCCATAATAACGGTCGCCGGCCAAACGCCGCTGATAGTGTGCCACGCCATCACCCTGTGGATTGAGCATATAGGCGCTGGTTGGGCGATCCGCCGCCAACGGCTGCCATTGCCCTGCGGTATCGCAATACTCCCATTCCAGCCACAGCGGTTGGTGCACGGTCACGCGCAGCGAGCCGGTCGACAGCGTCAGCCGATCGTCCCACTGCTGCAACTGATAACCCGGCAGGCTAAACCCCTCCACGCTCTGCCTATCGCGCCCCTGCCACGGCACGTCGTTTTCCGGCGCGATGCTCCAGGTACGGTCGAGCGCCAGTTCACCGTTACGCTTCACCAACACTCGGAACAGGCCATTTTCCAGTACGTACAGGCAAAACAGATGGCGTTCATCCACCCGCAGTTCGATGCGGTCAGCGTATTGTCCTACCAGCACCCAGTTTTTTAACGTTTTCATAAGTATCCGTAATTACTGATTAAGAGGTTTTTTCTTGCCGCGTTCGGCGATCAACGCCACCAGGAACACCGCGCCGATCAGATCAAAGAAGCCCATCGCCACGAACAGCGGACTGAAGCCGACGGTGTCGGACACTGCGCCAATCAACAGCGTGAACAGGAAGCTGGCGATCCAGGCGCTGGAACCGCGCATGCCGTTGACCGTCGCCATCTGGTTTTTGTCGAACGACTCCACCACCAGCGCACTCAACATGCAGGAGATCACCTGATGACCGAAACCGCCGATCGAAATCAGCAGGATCGCCAGATAGGGATCTTTGGTGATCGCCACAAAGGCCAGCGACAACATCATGAAGGCCCCGGTAACCGAACTGGCCACTACCGAGTTAACGCGCGTACAGCCAAACCATTTGCGGTACAGGGTGGTGAGGTAACCGCTGGCCACGCTGCCGATGTCTGCCGCCAGGAACGGCAGCCAGGCGAACATCGCGATCTGCTTGAGATCCATGCCGCGTTCGGTCGCCAGATACAGCGGAACCCAGAAGCTGAATACCGCCCAGGCCGGTTCGGCCAGAAACGCCGGAATGGCAATGCCGTAAAATTTCTTGTTCTTGCACAGAATGGCGAGGGATTTAAAGAATGGCAGCTTGGGCAGCTCCGGCTCATTGTCTTCGCGGATCAGCGCCAGTTCCTGCTGGCTCAGGTTCGGGTGCTGCTGCGGCTCATGATAGAACAGCCACCACAGCACCACCCAGGCCATCGCCAGAATGCCGGAAAACAGGAATGCCCCCTGCCAGCCAAAGGAAACGTGAGCAATAACGATGATCGGCGGTGCCAGCATGGCGCCAATGGAAAAGCCGACTCCGGCCCAACCGGCGGCAATCGGACGCTCCTTTTTCGGAAACCATTCGGAAATCGCCTTGGCGTTGGCTGGCGTAGCGGCGGCTTCGGCGCTGCCCATAAAGAAGCGCAGGATCGCCAGTTGCAACCAACTGCCGGCGCCAGCATGCAGCATGCACACCACCGCCCAGACGCTGGCGCAAATCAGAAAGCCCATCTTCAGCCCAATCACGTCAATCAGCCAGCCGCAGATCGGCTGGAACACCGTATAGGCCAATTGGAACGACGCCACCACCCAGGAATACTGCTCGGTGGTCATGTTCAGACTGGTTTTCAGCTCTGGTGCCAAAATGCCAAGCGAATTGCGGGTAATGTAGTTTACCGTAACGCCCAGCAGGAACAGCGCCAGCATCCACCAGCGCAATGCCTTGAATTTGCGTCGTGCGCCGTGCGCGACGTTTTGGTTAATTTCAACACTCATCTCTCTGCTCCGTGGCGATTGCCGTGAAAACAAGCGCCTTATAGTGGGTACATTTGTTTTTCGGAGGGATTAACAGCCGCTAATGACGCCCGCCGCGCTGCTACAACAATCCTGGGAATAAAGCCTGTGTTAGGGTGAATTTTTCCTGCCAATTGGACTGATAACTCAGTTAAATTGGTGTACCAAAACAGACTAGCGAGCGACCTGGCAGAGAGAAACGTGGTTTTTTGCAAAAATTCCCATACAGTGGGAAAAACATGCCGCGGTACTTAATTAACCCACTCACAGCGGCAATCCAACGTTGTGAAAATTTTTTCATCACGAGATTTGAACGAGATCACAAAATGAACGGAAAATTGAAAGTGCAGGAAATTGCCCGCCAAACCGGACTTTCAATCAGTACGGTTTCACGCGTACTGGCAGGGAAAGCCAACACCAGTGCGGCAGCGCGCGAGCAGGTTTTGGCCTGCGCGCAACGCAATGGCATCCTGCAAGGCATTTCCAGTGGGCGGCTGATGCTCAACAACGTGATGGTGTTTGCGCCGCAGCGCGCGTTCGACGTACGCACCGACATCTTTTACTACAAGGTCATTCAGGGAATCATCGCGGCACTAACGGAGCACGAGGTGCGCATTCGCTACTGCGGGCTGGAAGAAAACCACAGTGACGGCGCACTGTTTCTGGAAAAAATGAGCGATGGCCATACCCAGGCGGCGCTGCTGATTGGCATCGATGATGAGCATATCCATTCGCTGGCCGCCGATCTGCACAAGCCCTGCGTGTTGATCAACTGCACCGACCGTACCATGCGGCTCGACAGCGTTTCCCCCGATCATCAGCTGATCGGCGAATTTTCTGCCAATTATCTGTTCCAGCAGGGCCACAGCCAGATCCTCAATATGCAGTGCCTGCGTCGCCATACCATGGAGCTGCGGCTGGCCGGCATCCGCCAGGCCTATGCACGACATCACCAGCCGTTCGACGAACGCCGTCATCTGATCGCCACCTCCGGCTTTGGCAGCGAAGAAGCGGAGCAGGCGCTCACTACCTTTATCTCGCGACTCCGCGACCGCAATCAGTTACCGAGCGCCATTCTGGCCGGCGGCGATTACATGGCGGTTGGCGCCGTCAACGCCCTGCAAAAATTGGGTTTCAGCGTGCCGGGAGATGTTTCCGTGATGAGCACCGACGGTTTTAACCTGGCCGAAATCCATGACGTGCCGCTAACCTCGGTGCATGTGCCGCGTGACGAATTGGGCACCGAGGCGATTCAGCTACTGCAACGGCGAATGCTGCGTGCGGATGCGCCGCCGTGCAATCTGTTGCTGCACGGCCAGTTGGCGGTGCGCGAGTCGGTCAAACGCCTGAGCCCGCACAGGGTAACGCCGGCAGTGAGCACCCACAATCATCGGCTTTATGACCAGTGAGCTACACTTGATACGAGAGTCTCTATCCATCAGGGTTGTTTTGCCCAAGGAGAGCCACTATGCCGTTTACCCGATCTGCCCGCACGGTTATCCCACCGTATATCCTGAAACGCATCGTAGAGCACGGCAGCCCCCCGCAGCGTGACTGTGCGCTGCATACCCTGCATCACGTACAGAGCCTGCTCGGCAATATGCCGCTGCGCGCGCCCAGCGCCAAAACCGCCACCGGCGGTGAAGTGATTCGCGACATTTATGATGCCCAGCATGGTAACCAGTTGCCCGGCAAAGCGGTGCGCAAAGAGGGGCAGCCATCCAATCACGACGTGGCGGTGGATGAAGCCTACGACTATCTGGGGGTAACCTATGATTTCTTCTGGCAGGCCTTCAAGCGCAACTCGCTGGATAACCAGGGTATGGTGCTGACCGGCAGCGTACATTACGGTAATGAATATCAGAACGCCTTCTGGAATGGCCAACAGATGGTATTTGGCGACGGCGATGGCGAGATCTTTAACCGTTTCACCATCGCCATTGACGTGGTTGCCCATGAGTTGGCGCACGGCGTCACCGAAAGCGAAGCCGGGTTAATCTATTTCCAACAGGCGGGAGCGCTGAATGAATCCCTGTCCGACGTGTTCGGTGCCATGGTCAAGCAGTTCCGGTTGCAACAGACCGCCGATCGGGCCGACTGGCTGATCGGCGAAGGCTGCTGGCCAAGGGCATCAATGGCAAGGGTCTGCGATCGATGTCGGCGCCCGGCAGCGCCTATGACGATCCGTTGCTCGGCAAGGATCCGCAGCCAGCCAGCATGCGCGACTATATTGAAACCAAAGAGGATAACGGCGGCGTTCATCTCAATTCGGGCATTCCCAACCGCGCGTTCTATCTGGCGGCAACCGCGCTGGGTGGCCATTCCTGGGAACAGGCCGGCGTTATCTGGTACCACACAGTGTGTGATAAGACGCTGCCGCAAAATGCCGACTTCGCCACCTTTGCCGCTCTCACCGTCAAACACGCCCGGCAACGCTTCAGTCAGCAGGTTGCGGATAAGGTACAACAGGCCTGGCAACAGGTCGGGGTGGCGTGATGCGACCGCTGCCGACCCTCGATCAGGACAGCGTCATTGAGCTGGCGCGCGAAGGCGGTTTCGCCTTCATTCCAAAGCTGGCGGGGCCGCGGCGCATCGCGCTGGCAGATATTCCGCCGGCGCAGCGCCAGCGTCTGGATCAACTGCTCAAGCAGACGTTGCCCTATGCCCAGGAAGCCGGTCAGCCAGATTCGCCCGGCTGCGGCGATCAACGTTATTTCCGCGTGCAGATCAATTACTACAGCCAGAATAGCAGCAGCGAAATCGTGCTGCTGATCCCGGAAAGCAGCGCGCCACAGGCGCTAATCGATCTGTGGAAGACCGGTCAGGTGGATCAGTAAACGCGCAGCGCGCAGGCAACGCGGCGACGGTGTCAATCCAGCGGGATATAGCTGAACCGCACGCGCTTTTTGGATATCAACCCGTGGCCATGCTGGCAGAAGTAATCCACCGCGCCACAGGCCTGCAAGGTTTGTAGCGGTTGACCGCAGTCCGGACAATTGGCCAACGGCTGATAGTTGCTGTTGCAGGCATCGCAATGAAAGTGACCATTGATCCAGCTCATTGGCTGACTGCATTGTGGGCAATATGCGTCCATGGTGTACTCCCGATTAAATCACGCCCCCATGAGCGTAAAAAATAGATCCCCAACGCGGTGGTGAAGAAGGATCCGACGGTGGTAATGGCAATAATGTTCGCCGCCAGCGTGGCATTGCCACCCATGGCGCGCGTCATGACATAGCTGCCGGACGCGGTCGGGGTGGCGGAAAACAGGAAGATAATCCCCAGCGCCGCCCCCTGGAAGCCGCATAACCAGCCACCGAAGGTCATCAGCATCGGCACCACAAACAGTTTGGCCGACGACGCCAGCGCCGCAACGTTGGAGGAGCGGAACATGGCGCGCAGATCGAGGCTGGCACCGGTGCACAGCAACGCCAACGGCAGCGACAGTCCGGAGATATAGCTGCCGGTCTGGGTAATCACATGGGGAATGCCAAGCCCGGTTTGTGCATAGGCCAGGCCACACAGCAGGCCGATAATCAACGGGTTGGTGACAATGCCGCGCAGCAGGGCGAAATGGCTGATTTTCTTGTCCGGCCCGCCTTGCAAACTGCGCGTCAGGGTCACGACCGACAGCACGTTGAACAGGATCACCGTCACCGTCAGATACAGCGAGCCGAGCGCCACGCCTTGGTCGCCGTAGGCGGTCATCGCGTAGGCCAGTCCGACAATCGCAGTATTGGCGCGAAAACCGCCCTGCACGAATACCCCGCGTTCGCGTGGCTCCTTCACCAGCCAGATCGCGGCAATTTCCAACAGCAGGAAGGTGGCGACGGTGCCGATCGCGCCGTACAGCACCAATGACAGGTTGGCCAGGATTTGCGGATGGTTGGTCGCAATGCTGAAAAACAGCAGGCATGGCAGCGCCAGGTTGAATACCAGCCTGCTGGCGCCGTCGATCAGGCGATCGTCCATCAAGCGCCAGTGGCGTAGTAAAACACCCAGCAGCATCATCAATAAATTGGGTACGGTGACGTTAAACGCAAAACTCCAGGTTTCCCAGGACATGGTGTTCCTTCAAACTGACGCGATAATACACGGATAATAAAACGATTTTGTCGCAATTAAAAAGGGCGCGGTGTGTACCGCGCCCTGTTATCTGGCAAACTGCCGCTTATTTTTTGCCTTTCTTCAGATGGCTCAGCAAACGCTTACGCTTGCGCATCTGGTTTGGCGTCAGGGTGTTGCGCTTACCGGCAAACGGGTTCTCACCCTCTTTGAACTGAATGCGGATCGGCGTGCCCATCACGTTCAATGAACGACGGAAATAGTTCATCAGATAACGTTTGTAAGAGTCGGACAGGTCGGCCACCTGGTTGCCGTGGATCACCACGATCGGCGGGTTATAGCCGCCGGCGTGGGCGTACTTCAGCTTGACACGACGGCCGCGGACCAACGGCGGCTGGTGATCTTCCGCCGCCATGTTCATGATCTTGGTCAGCATCGAGGTATTGACGCGACGGGTCGCGCACTCATAGGCTTCCTGCACCGATTCGAACAGGTTGCCGACGCCGCTGCCGTGCAGTGCCGAAATAAAGTGCACGCGGGCGAAATCGACGAAGCCCAGGCGCAGATCGAGCATCTCTTTCACGTGGTCGCGGTCTTCTTCGCTCATGCCGTCCCATTTGTTGACTGCAATCACCAGTGAGCGCCCACTATTGAGGATAAAGCCGAGCAGCGAGAGATCCTGATCCGAAATGCCTTCGCGTGCGTCAACCACCAGCAGCACCACGTTGGCGTCTTCAATGGCCTGCAACGTTTTGATGACCGAGAACTTTTCGACGGTTTCCGTTACCTTGCCGCGCTTGCGCACCCCGGCAGTGTCAATCAGCACGTATTCGCGCTCATCGCGTACCATCGGAATATAAATACTGTCACGGGTGGTGCCCGGCATGTCGTACACCACCACGCGCTCTTCACCGAGGATACGGTTGGTCAGCGTCGATTTACCGACGTTAGGACGCCCGACGATAGCCAGCTTGATCGGCAGATCCTGCGGATTGAAATCGTCTTCTGGCTCTTCAGCCAGCGCTTCGTCCGACAGTTCGCCTTGCTGTTCTGCCCAGTAAGCGGCATTGGCCTGTTCTTCGGTCAGTTCGACTTCCTGTTCTTTTTCAGGCAGGAATGGCACCAGTACGTGTTCGATCAACTGGGCTACGCCGCGGCCATGGGAAGCGGCAATCGGGTGCACGTCACCGAGGCCCAGCGAGAAGAAATCGGCGGTCGCCAGATCCGGATCCATGCCATCGGTCTTGTTGGCAACCAGGAAGGTGGCCTTGCGACGGCTGCGCAGGTGCTGTGCGATACCCTGATCCGCCGGCATCAGCCCGGCGCGGGCATCCACCATAAACAGCACGATGTCAGCTTCTTCGATCGCCAGCAGCGACTGCCCCCGCCATGCGGGTTTCGACGCCGTCTTCGGTACCGTCGATACCGCCGGTATCGATGATGATAAATTCGTTACCCTCAACTTCAGCACGACCATACTTGCGGTCTCGCGTTAGCCCGGGGAAATCCGCCACCAGCGCATCGCGCGTATGTGTTAAACGGTTAAACAAGGTGGATTTACCCACATTCGGGCGCCCGACCAGCGCGACGACAGGTATCATTGTTGAAGCCTCATTACTTAATTATCAATGCGTTACCACGCAGCGGATAGACACCGACAACGCAGTTTATAAAAATACGAAACGGCCCCTGAACAGTCAGGAGCCGTTTTCCCCAACCCGAAAGCTTTCGGGTACAAGAAGGGTCGCGACGAGCGGCGTTAGCGGGTGAAAGCGTAAACCTTGCCGCCCTTCGCCTGAATCAGCAGTTTATCGCCGGCCACTAGCGGTGCTGACAGGAAACCGGAGCTGTCCACTTCCTGCTGGGCAACGAAGCGACCATCGGTGGTGTTCACCCAATGCAGATAGCCTTCGGAATCGCCGACCACCAGATAGCCATTATACATCACCGGTGGCGTCAGATTGCGGTGCAGCAGTTCGCTTTGCGTCCAGACGGTAACGCCGCCTTCGGTGCTCAATGCCACTACGCGATCGTTTTGATCAACCAGATAAATGCGACCCGCATCGACGATGAAATCATTTACCGAGCCCAGTTCACGCTTCCACATGATCTGGCCGGAACGCAGATCCAGCGCCGTCAGGTTGCCATTGTAACCCAATGCGTAAATAACGCCGTCAACAATCACCGGCGTAGTGTCGACGTCGTTCAGACGATCGATTTCCGTCGCGCCACTCGGCTGGGAAATACGCTGCTGCCAAATCAGCTGGCCTTGCTGCATCAGCACCGCGCTGACGCGGCCGTTGTCGCCGCCGACAATGGCAGCGCCAAATGCGGTCGCAGGCGCAGACTCACCGCGCAGCGACAGCGCCGGCATATCCAGGTTCACGGTCCATTTTACCGCGCCGTCGGCTTCATTCAATGCCTGCAACTGGCCGTTGCTGGTATGCACCAGCACCATGCCGTCGCTGACCACCGGACGGGAAATGGCTTCACCAGCCACTTTGGCCTGCCAGGCA